>CAJUFM010000008.1 GCA_910585745.1 uncultured Eubacterium sp.
CGGCAGCAACATCAGCTCCAGGGACAAAACCATCCCCAAGCGCGGCAGCAACATCAGCTCCAGGGACAAAACCATCCCCAAGCGCGGCAGCAACATCAGCTCCAGGGACAAAACCATCCCCAAGCGCGGCAGCAACATCGGCTCCAGGGACAAAACCGTCTCCAAGTGCGACAGCAACATCGGATCCAGGGACAAAACCATCCCCGAGCGCGACGGCAACATCGGATCCAGGAGATTATCCTACCGAGATTGTCAGCATGAAGGATACCTATGATGATATTTTTGGAAAAACGGGAACATGTATCAATCTTGTGCAGCTACAGGATCCTGAAACATTGGAATATGTGAAAAAACATTTTTCCAGCTTTACCCTGGAGAATGAGATGAAACCAGATTATCTTATGCCTGGCTGGCTGCAACCGATCAGTACAGAAGAGGCTAAGAAAAAGACTGGCGACTATGTTATTCCGGAGAGTTATAAGGAGACTACGGTTCCTCAGTTCAATTATGATACCGTAGACAAGGTACTTAAGATTGCAAAGGATAATGGTTTAAAGATACGTTATCATGTGCTGGTATGGCATTCCCAGTCACCAGAATGGTTCTTTAAGGAGAATTACAGCCAGGATAAAGCGGCAGAATACGTCTCTGAAGAAGTGATGTATGAACGTATGCGGATGTACATCAGCAGTATGATCCATCATGTGTATACACTGGATAATGGAGCATATAAAGACGTTGTCTATACATGGGATGTGGCAAATGAATATTTCAGTAATACACCGGATAAAAACTGGGCTGCAGTATTCGGAAACAGAGAGAATATTGGAGGAGAAACCAGTACCGACAGACCGGCACTGGGAACCAAGCCTACCTATATAAAGAGAGCATTTGAGATGGCATACGATGCCTTGACAGAATTTGGACTGCAGGATAAGGTGCCGCTGTTCTATAATGATTTCAACACTTACTTTACGACAGAAAAAATCATTGAGATGATAAACTTTATCAATGAGGACCGGGAGGTCTGCAGCGGTGTGGGTATGCAAAGCCATCTGGCGCTGGCGAATCCTACTGTGGATACCTATATTAATACGGTGGCAGCATTTGTCCAGGAGGGATTCCAGGTGCAGATCACGGAGCTGGATGTAGGATGTACTCCGAATAAAGAGGATGATGATCCAGATCCTACAGAAGAAGAGCTTGCAGTGGCATATCAGAAGCAGGCAGAATATGTCAAAGAGCTGACCAAACAGTTGATCACCCTGCAGAAGTGGTCCGGCAATAAGATCACAGGTCTGACCTGGTGGGGACTGTATGATGCTATCTCCTGGCGGAAATATGAACACGTGCTGATGTTTGACAAGAATATGAATGATGCGAAACCGTCATATTATGCCTTTATGCAGGCGGCGAGGGAAGTTCCGGATGAGCCGGTGAAGCCTTCGGTATCTTCGGCAGTAAAACTTGACTTTAACACCCAGGGCTCTTATGAAAGCGACTCACAGGGTGCAGTCTGCCAGCTTAATGAAGACGGGTCGCTGACCATTACGTTTACAGCACAGCACGCAGGGGTTCGCTTTGATCTGCCAGCGTCTTTGAAAAAGGATAGTCCTTATAAATCTGTGGTGCTTACCTATACGAGTACAGGGGAAAATGTGGGTCATTCCTTCTATACCGCGGCAGGAGAGAAAGCCAGCTGGGGAAGTATCAAAGCTACATCGGTGGAAAAAACCTGTGGAATTAATACGGCAGGGGATTACACTGTGAATGACATTCTTCAGGGATTTAAGATATTTAACAGTGCTGAGGCAACTCCGGAAAATCCGGTTATCATCACGATCAAATCTCTGATCTTCTATGAGAAAACAGCCTATTATCCATGGGAGCTGAATCCGGATGAGGTTCAGACCCCGGCACCAGAGCCAGAACCGGACCTGGATGCTGCTCCAGAAGGAGAGGGATGGCAGGCGCTTCCCCTGGATCAGATGTCGGATGGCGTCAAAGAAGACGGCAGGGTAGTGTTGAATGGTAAAGGACAGGTGACGATACCATTGCCGGAGACCATCGAAGGCGACGGAAAGAAACTAGAGGTAGTGGTCAAAGGTACTCTTGGCACCGGTTCCCAAGGGCTGCGCATGTGGCTGGCAAATGGTACAGGAACTGCCTCCGACCAGTATTATTTTACGAAAACCGAGGGTATTGGATTTGGTGGTGCCGGTGATCCGGATGTGTTCTTTAAGACAGGGGCATTTGAGCTCCAGAAGGTTTTGACTGTTGGACACACCGAAAAAGAAGAAAGAGTGACGACTGCCAATAACTTGCTTCTGAAGGGACCTTCCCACAATGTCAATATGCTGGAGGTAACTATTTACGGCATTTATGTCCGTGAGGTACAGGAATAATATATATAATAAAAAAGGATAGACTGGTAAGAACTATATTCTGACCGGTCTATTTTTTGTATATGCAGCCAATGGCCTAGCGGGTGGATCCGGCTGAAAAACCGAAAAAAAATGTAGCATATTCCCCGGCTTTATGTTAAGATAGTCACGAGTGTTTGCAAAAAATACCGGGAGGATTTGTTATGGCTGAAAAATGTATTGAGCTAAAAGGCATCACCAAAGCATTTGACGGACAAATCGTTCTAGATAATATGGATCTTGATATTCATGAGAATGAATTTGTTACCCTGCTTGGCCCCAGTGGCTGCGGCAAGACAACGACGCTGCGGATCATGGGAGGATTTGAAAATGCGGATGCGGGGGAGGTGCTGCTCTACGGTGAGGATATCGCAGGGGTGCCTGCCAATAAGCGTCCCATCAATACCGTATTTCAAAAATACGCTTTATTTTCTCATATGAATATCGAGGAAAATATTGCATTTGGTTTGAAAATAAAAAAGAAGTCAAAGGACTATATTAAGGACAAGATAAAGTATGCCCTGCGTCTGGTAAATCTGGAAGGCTATGAGAAACGGATGCCGGACTCTTTGAGTGGCGGCCAGCAGCAGAGGATTGCCATTGCCCGGGCGATCGTGAATGAACCGGAGATACTTTTGCTGGACGAGCCACTGGGAGCGCTGGATCTGAAACTGCGTCAAGATATGCAGTATGAACTGATCCGTCTGAAGGAGGAGCTGGGCATCACTTTTGTATATGTGACCCATGATCAGGAAGAGGCACTGACGATGTCGGATACCATTGTGGTTATGAATCAGGGATATATCCAGCAGATCGGTTCTCCGGAGGATATTTACAATGAACCCCAGAATGCTTTTGTGGCAGACTTTATCGGAGAGAGCAATATTATTCCGGCGACTATGGTAAGAGATAAACGGGTGAATATACTGGGGAAGGAGTTTGACTGCGTCGATGTGGGGTTTGGGGAAAATAAGCCAGTGGATGTGGTGATACGTCCGGAGGATCTTATTCTGGTGCCGCCAGAAAAGGCTATGATCCGTGGGATTGTTACCTCCCTGGTTTTCAAAGGTGTGCATTATGAGATGGAGATCGAATCCATGGGATATACCTGGCTGGTGCAGAGTACCCGTCTTGCTGAGGTGGGAAAAGAGGCTGGCCTGTGGGTGGATCCTTTCAATATCCAGATCATGAAAAAGCCGGAAAATGAGACAGAGGAGGCGTTTGCTGGTGACAGAATTGAGAGGAGTTAAGCGCCTGTCTTATCCTTATATTGTATGGATGGCGATATTTGTGATCGTACCGCTGTTGATCGTGTGCTATTATGGTTTTTCTGACAGAGAAGGAAACTTTACCCTGGAGTATGTAAAAAGCATTGGGTCCCCAGTACACTGGAAGGCACTTCTGCTTTCGGTAAAGTTATCACTGATCAGCACATTGATCTGTTTTCTGCTGTCCCTGCCATTGGCTATGGTGATCCGCGGCCTGCGGCTTAACAGCAGCGGATTTATTATTTTTATCTTTATTCTTCCGATGTGGATGAATTTCCTGCTTCGTACCATTGCCTGGCAGTCGCTATTGGAAAAAACTGGGATTATCAATACGATATTACACGCTGTGGGGCTTCCGGGGCAGAGTCTGATCAATACAGAGGGCGCTATCATCCTGGGCATGGTATACAATTATCTGCCTTTTATGGTACTGCCGATCTATAATTCCCTGGTGAAGGTTGGGCAGGACACCTTTGACGCAGCGAAGGATCTGGGGGCGAACTGGTTCCAGATCCTGTGGCATATTACATTGCCCCAGATATTCCCGGGCATCGTCAGTGGCATCACGATGGTATTTGTGCCGGCCATGACCACCTTTGTCATTTCCAACCTTCTCGGCGGCGCCAAGATCAATCTCATCGGAAATATCATCGAACAGGAGTTTACGACGGCGAATAACTGGTATCAGGGCGCAGGACTCTCCATTGTGCTGATGGTTCTTGTGCTGGGCAGCATGGCAGTCATGTCCCGATATGATAAAGACGGGGAGGGGGCTGCGATATGGTAGAAAAAAAGAGAAGGGCATACCGGAGCCCTGTCCAAAGGCTTGTGGGTGCCGGGGGCAGGATTTATTTGTTTCTTATTTTTGTGTTTTTATATGGACCGATAGCCACATTGATCGTGTTATCTTTTAATGAATCAAAATTCAGAGGAAGATGGGGCGGTTTTAGTTTAAAGTGGTACGAGAGTCTTTTTTCTTCCAGAGAGATCATGGAGGCGCTGTGGACCACACTGCTTCTGGCATTTTTATCGGCATTGATCGCCACGGTCCTTGGGACGGCGGCTTCTTTTGCCATGAATCGGATGAAACGCCTGCCGAAGATGATCCTTATGACAGTGACGAACATCCCCATGCTGAACGCAGATATCGTGACAGGAATATCCCTGATGCTTCTGTTCATCGCCCTGCGGTACCGTATGGGATTCAGCAGCGTTTTACTTGCCCATATTACATTTAATCTGCCTTATGTGGTGCTCAGTGTGCTGCCCAAATTAAAGCAGATCAATAAAAGTGTTTATGAGGCGGCGCTGGATCTGGGGGCTTCCCGTGGATATGCTTTTATAAAAGTAATCTTTCCCGATATTTTACCGGGGATACTGACTGGCTTTTTGTTGTCCTTTACCATGTCCCTGGATGATTTTGTTATCACCCATTTTACCAAAGGTATGGGCATCGATACACTCTCCACGAAGATCTATGCGGAGGTCAGAAAAGGGATCAAGCCGGAGATTTATGCGCTTTCAACCATCATGTTTATGGCAGTATTTATCCTGCTGGTCATGATAAATCGAAAAAACGGGAAAAATGAGAATAAAGAGAGGATATCCATATGAGACGAATTTTAACATTATTTTGTATTATGACGCTGGTTCTTGGCAGCCTTACTGCCTGCGGAGGAAGCGGAGGAGAAAAATCTGCCGGAGAGCTTTATGTGTATAACTATGGAGAATATTTTGATCCAGATGCCCTGGCGCAGTTTGAGGAAGAAACTGGTATCAAAGTGACTTATGATGAATATGAGACCAATGAGGTGATGTACCCGATCATAGCCAATGGGGCGGCGCAGTATGATCTTGTCTGTCCGTCGGATTATATGGTTCAGCGGATGATCTCGGAAGGAATGCTGGAAAAGATCAATTTTGACAATGTGCCCAATATTAAATATGTAGATCAGGTGTACCGGGATGCGGCAAAAGGTTTTGACAGCGCCAACGAATACAGTGTGCCCTATCTGTGGGGAACCGTGGGGATCCTTTACAATAAAACGATGGTAAAAGAGCCGGTGGACAGCTGGGGTATCCTGTGGGATACAAAATATAAAGATAATATCCTGATGCAGAAAAGTGTGAGAGATGCTTTTGGCATCACGCTGAAATATCTGGGACACTCCCTGAACAGCACCGATGAAAAAGAGCTGGAGGAGGCAAAACAGAAGCTGATCCAGCAGAAACAGTCCGGTGTGGTACAGGCCTATGTGGTGGACGAAGTGAGGGATAAGATGATTGGAAATGAGGCTGCCATCGGCGTCATCTATTCCGGGGAAGCGCTGACCTGCCAGTCGGAAAATCCGGATCTGGAATATGTCATTCCGAAAGAAGGCAGCAATCTCTGGATCGATGCCTGGGTGATCCCCAAAGGGGCAAAAAATAAGGAAAATGCGGAGAAGTTTCTGGATTTCCTCTGCCGTCCTGAGATAGCAAAAATGAATTTTGATTATATTACTTATTCCATCCCCAACAGCGAGGGACGAAAACTGATCGAGGAAGAGGAATACCGCAACAGCACCATTGCCTTTCCAGAATTGGCTTCCCTCACAAATTGTGAAACCCTACAGTATCTGGGACCGGATGTGGACGATATTTACAACCAGAAGTGGAAGGAAGTGATGGCGAACTAGAGTCCGCCATTATGTAGAGATTACCACCTATTTTCAGAATCATCCAGTGAAATATGAAAATGCAATAGGAGCTTTGCGCGAGATTGCAGGGAGTGGGATGTTTGATGAGTGACTTTAAGACCTGGGTCGACGGCGCTAATTGCACAAACGGTCTGCTTGTTCCGTTGACGCGGGTCTCCATTGCAGGTATAATAAAAGTATCATTGGGGAAAGAGGTGTAAATTATGTATACCGTAGCATTACAGGAATGTATCGATAAGATGAATCTGGAGTGTCTCACTCCAGAGGTAGAGCTGGAGGACATCAAGATCACCCAGTCAGATATTAACCGTCCGGCGCTGCAGCTGGCAGGCTTTTTTGATTATTTTGATCATCACCGGGTTCAGATCATAGGGCATGTAGAAAATACGTATATGGAAAACCAGGGGATGGATTACAGCAAAGAGATGATGGGAAGGATCATGTCTTACAAAGTGCCCTGTATCGTGTTTTGCCGCAATATGGAGGTGCCAGGGGAATTTCTGGAGCTGGCGAAGGAGCATGGAGTACCGATTCTCAGAACCAAACAGACAACCTCATCTTTTTCATCGGAACTGAACCGCTGGCTGAAGGTAGAGCTGGCGCCCCGGATCAGTATTCACGGCGTGTTAGTGGATATTTACGGTGAGGGTGTGCTGATCACCGGAGAGAGTGGAATCGGAAAAAGTGAGGTGGCGCTGGAGCTGATCCACCGGGGACATCGTCTTGTATCGGATGACGTGGTGGAGATCAAGAAGGTCAGTGATGAGACGCTGATCGGGACGGCGCCGAATATCACAAGGCATTTTATCGAGCTCCGGGGAATCGGCATCATCGATGCCAAGGCATTGTTCGGTGTAGAGAGCGTGAAAAATACCCAGTCCATTGATCTGGTGATCAAGCTGGAAGAATGGGATAAGAACCAGGAGTATGACCGTATGGGGCTGGAAGAAAAATATATTGAATATCTGGGCAATAAGGTGGTGTGCCATTCGATCCCTATTCGTCCGGGCCGGAATGTGGCGATCATATGTGAATCGGCTGCGGTCAATTTCCGCCAGAAGAAAATGGGTTACAATGCAGCGATGGAGATGTATAATCGTGTTACCAGCAATCTGGGACAAAATTAGGAAAGGTTGTGCGGCTTAAATGAATAAGTTTTATATCGGGGCAGATAATTTGTAATGTTTTCTTGCTGGGACAAAATTAGGAAAGGTTGTGCGGGATCAATGAATAAGTTTTATATCGGGGCAGATATCGGTGGGACAACGGTTAAATTCGGAATGTTTTCCCATACTGGTGAGCTGCTGGAAAAATGGGAGATCGAAACAAGGGTGGAAAATGAGGGGGAAAACATTCTCCCGGATGTGGCGGCGAGCATCGAGGAAAAAAGGGAGTGTAACGACGGCAATATTATGGGGATCGGCGTGGGAATTCCCGGACCGGTAGTGGAGGATGGTACTGTGTTGAAATGCCCCAATATTCCATGGCCGGTGTTTAATGTAAAAGACAAGCTGTTTGACCTGACCGGAGTCGGAAATATACGGGTTGCAAACGATGCCAATGTGGCAGCCCTGGGCGAAATGTGGAAGGGTGGCGGAAGAGGCTATGACAGCATCGTGATGGTTACGCTGGGAACCGGAGTGGGCGGCGGCGTGATCCTGGGCGGAAGGATCCTTACGGGGACCAGTGGTGCTGGTGGAGAGATCGGGCATATGAAGGTAGAACTACATGAGACGGAACAGTGCGGCTGCGGCGGCAGAGGCTGCCTGGAGCAGTATTCTTCTGCCACAGGAATCGTGAGGATGGCAAAGAAAGAGATGAAAGAAGATTCTGCGCTGGCAGCCATGGAGGAGGTTACGGCGAAGGATGTATTTGACCAGGCGAAGGCAGGGGATTCCTATGCTCTTTATATCGTGGATAAATTTGCAAAATATCTTGGAACAGCCCTGGCTAACGTGTCCCATGTAGTAGATCCGGAGGCATTTGTCATCGGCGGCGGTGTATCAAGAGCAGGAGATATTATCATAAATCACGTGGAAAAGTATTATAATGATAATGTGCTCTATGCGTTGCGGGATAAGAAATTTCATCTTGCAGAGCTGGGGAATGACGCAGGAATCTATGGTGCAGTGCGCATGGTATTGTAAAAGAGACAGGAAGGGAAGATAAGATGCGTATATTTGAACAGGAACCGCTGAGCGCCCATACCACCTTTCGGATCGGAGGGCCGGCTTTGTTTTATATGATTCCGGAAAGTGCAGAGGAGATAAGGGAAGGGATCCGATTTGCCAGAGAGCGGGGGCTTCCTTTTATTACCATTGGCAGGGGCAGTAATATGCTATTTCCGGATGAGGGGTATCGTGGTGTTGTCATGGAGATTGGCAGCGGCATGAACCAGATAGAATATTGCGGAGCCGGAAAGATCCGTGCACAGGCTGGGGCTTTACTGAGTGCCATAGCCAGTGAGGCGGCGAGACATTCTCTGACAGGCTTTGAATTTGCCGGAGGGATACCAGGGACGCTGGGAGGCGCCGTAGTGATGAATGCAGGCGCTTATGGCGGAGAGATCAAAGACAGTATCCTAAGTGCCAGAGTGATGGATTCTGCTGGAAATGAATCCTGTCTGGACCGGGAGCAGCTGGAACTGGGGTATCGTACCAGTGTGATCCAGAGCCGGGGCGATCTGGTACTGGAGGCAGAGTTTCAGTTTGAGATGGGGGATTCCGGAGAGATACGGGATAGAATGAAGGAACTTAGTGCAAAACGACGGGATAAACAGCCTCTGGAGTTTGCCAGTGCCGGTAGTACATTTAAGCGCCCGGAGGGGCATTTTGCGGGAAAACTGATCGAAGATGCCGGCTTGAGGGGGTATCGCATCGGGGATGCCCAGGTTTCGGAAAAACATTGTGGTTTTGTGGTCAACCGGGGACATGCCACAGCAAAAGAGGTTCTCGCTGTGATCTGTGACGTACAGAAAAAGGTGTTGGAAAGTTCCGGCGTGATGCTGGAACCGGAAGTAAAGATCATCCGGTGATCCAGAAAGGAGGAAGTCATGCGTTTTGTCATAGTAACAGGGATGAGTGGTGCTGGAAGGTCCTCGGCGATGCGGATTCTGGAGGATGGCGGTTATTTTTGTGTGGACAATCTTCCTGTGTCCCTGCTTCCTACTTTTATGCAGCTGACAGAGGATTCCAGCGAGCAGATTCAAAAGGTGGCGCTTGGCCTTGATATCCGGGTGGGAGAAGAGGCTCTGAGAGAGACAGCCAGCGTGCTCCGTGAGTTGAGACGCGGGGGCAATCAGTTTGAAATTCTGTTTTTTGAGGCGAGTACTGCCGTGCTGGTTAAACGTTATAAAGAGACGAGACGTCTTCACCCCCTGGCAAAGGGAGGACGGATCGATTCGGGAATTGAGGCAGAACGTGAACTTCTGATCGAGTTAAAGAGCAGTGCAGATTACATCATAGATACCAGTACTCTGCTGATCCGGGATTTAAAGCAGGAGCTGGAGCGCATTTTCGTAAATGATGGAGAGTATTGTAACTTTTATCTAACCTTTGTCTCTTTTGGATTTAAGTACGGAATACCAACAGATGCCGATCTGGTCTTTGATGTGAGATTTCTTCCGAACCCCTTTTACATCGACGAGTTAAAACCTCTGACCGGAAATGATGCGGAAGTATACGATTATGTCATGAAATTTTCCAATGCCGGAGAATTTTTGCAAAAGTTAAAGGACATGCTGGATTTTCTCATTCCCAATTATATTATAGAAGGAAAAAATCAGCTGGTGATCGCCATCGGATGTACCGGTGGAAAGCACCGTTCGGTAACGCTGACCAATGCCATTTATAAAGAGTTTGAAAATTCCGAATATGGCTGTAAGAAAGAGCATAGAGATATAGAGAAGGACAGGTTGAGGAATTTATGTCGTTTTCCGGAAAAGTAAAAGAAGAGCTTGGTGTCCATATCAGCCGGGCGAGGCATTGTCAGATCGCCGAGCTGGCGGCGTTGTTTTCCTGCTGCGGCCAGATAATTTCCGGGACAAATTTTGACGGAAAACAAAACTTTTCTGCGAAATTTGTCACAGAAAACTTGACAGTTGCGAAAAAATATTCTATCTTAATTAGGAAAGCATTTCATTTTCATATAGAAATGTCAGTAAGAGGTCATCAGTATCTGATCTATATTTTAGATCCAGAGGATGCGTTGACTTTTTTTAAAGCTCTCAAACTGCTGGAAGGAAAACTGCTGGTTCACGAGCTGATCGTTCAGAGGAATTGCTGCAGAAGAGCTTTTCTACGGGGATTATTTTTAGTCTGTGGATCCATAACGGATCCGGGCAGGGGATATCATCTTGAAATCACATTAGACAACCAGGGTAAGGCACGAGAGGTGGTACGGCTTCTATTGAGTTTTTCCATCGAGGCCAAAATTGTAGAGAGAAAGAAAAACTATATTGTATATTTGAAAGAGGGGGCACGTATTGTAGACCTTCTGAATGTTATGGAGGCGCATGTGGCGCTTATGGAATTTGAAAATGTACGTATATTAAAAGAAATGCGAAATTCCATTAACCGCAAAGTAAACTGTGAGACTGCCAACATCAAGAAAACAGTTTCTGCGGCAGCCAGACAGATTGAAGACATACAATACATTAAGGATACTTCCGGGTTTGGAACACTACCTAAGGGATTGGCACAAATCGCAAACCTTCGACTGGAACATGCAGAAGTATCGCTGAAAGAACTTGGTGAGATGCTTGTTCCCCCGATCGGCAAATCGGGTGTGAACCATCGTCTGCGCAAACTGAGTGAGATCGCGGAAAATCTTAGAAACCGTGATCCCAATGAATAAAGCCATATAGACCATGTGGCAGCTTGGAGGATAAGATTGAAAAATAAATTTTTCACCCTGCAAGTTTGTGCGCGCACGCCCAAACTTGTGATGCGCAAAAAACGTGCGCGAATGGAGGATAAAAATGATAGAAAAAAATATTGAAGTAAATCTTGCTGAGGCCGGAGCCAGACCGATTGCGAAGCTGGTGCAGATCGCCAGTCAGTATCAGAGCCGGGTCAGCATCAGACAGAACAGCAAGACTGTCAATGCAAAAAGCATTATGGGGATGATGACGCTGGGGCTTTCCCTGGGACAGAGTCTTGATCTTGAGATCGAAGGGGAAGACGAGAAGGATGCCATGTTCAGTATAGAGCAGTATCTGCTTGGTAAATAAATATGAGCGGGTGCGCCCGAATTCCTTGCGGGCAAGCTCGCAGGTATTCTCACTTTATCTTCAAGTAAATAAGAAAAAGATACACCTTTCCGCAGGCAGTACGGAAAGGTGTATTTTACTAGGAAAGGATGGAACAATGAATTTTACTCATCTTCATGTTCATACAGAATACAGTCTGCTGGACGGCGCGAGTAAGATCAAGGAGCTGGTGGCGAGAACGAAAGAGCTGGGAATGGACAGCATCGCTATCACAGACCACGGAGTTATGTATGGGGTGATTGATTTTTACCGGGCAGCTAAAGAGGCAGGGATCCGGCCTATTATCGGCTGTGAGGTATACGTGGCACCGGGTTCCAGATTTGACCGGGAAAATAATCAGGGAGAGGAACGATACAATCATCTTGTACTTCTGGCGGAAAATGATACTGGTTATAAAAATCTGATGAAGATCGTATCCAAAGGTTTTACGGAAGGCTTTTATTATAAGCCTAGAGTGGATTATGAGGTGCTGCGCCGGTACCATGAGGGGATCATCGCCCTCAGCGCCTGTCTTGCCGGGGTGGTGGCTTCTAAACTGGTAAAAGGGCTCTATGAAGAGGCTAAGAAAGAGGCACTGAAACTGCAGGATATATTTGGAAAAGGAAATTTCTTCCTGGAACTACAGGATCATGGCCTCGCTCCCCAGCAGACGGTGAATCAGGGGCTTCTCCGGATGCATGAGGAGACAGGCATTGAACTGGTGGCCACCAATGACCTTCATTATATCTATGAGACAGACGTGGAAGCCCACGATATTCTTCTATGTATCCAGACAGGCAAAAAGGTCAGTGACGAGAACCGCATGCGCTACGATGGGGGGCAGTACTTTCTGAAATCCCCGGAACAGATGGCGGAGCTGTTTCCTTATGCGAAAGAGGCATTGGAAAATACATATAAGATCGCGCAGCGCTGCCATGTGGAGATTGAGTTTGGCAATTATAAACTGCCAAAGTTCGATGTGCCGGAGGGATATGATGCGGAAGGATATCTGAGAAAACTGTGCGCAAAGGGATTGGAAAAGCGGTATGTCCATAGCGGCTATAACATGGATGAACTGACCGCCAGGCTGGAATATGAACTGGACACCATTGTCAATATGGGGTTTGTAGACTACTTTCTCATCGTGTGGGATTTTATCAAATATGCCAAGGATCATGGAATCCCGGTGGGACCGGGAAGGGGGTCGGCGGCGGGAAGTATTGTTGCCTACTGTCTGGAGATCACGGATATCATTGATCCCATTAAATACAATCTTCTGTTTGAGCGGTTTTTGAATCCTGAACGTGTCACGATGCCTGATATCGATATTGATTTTTGTGTGGAGAGACGTCAGGAAGTGATTGATTATGTGACGGAAAAATATGGTGAGGACCGGGTGGTTCAGATCGTTACCTTCGGTACGATGGCTGCCCGGATGGTGATCCGGGATGTTGGACGTGTGCTGGACATGCCCTATGCTTATGTGGACAGCGTGGCAAAGGCGGTGCCCATGGAACTGGGCATCACCATCAGCAAGGCGCTGAAGATGAATCCAGAATTTAAGCAGATGTATGAATCAGACGAGGGAGTAAAGAAACTGATCGATATGTCCCTGCGTCTGGAGGGGCTTCCGAGACATACATCGATCCATGCTGCTGGCGTGGTGATCAGTCCAAGGGAAGTGGATGATTTTGTCCCGGTTTCCCGTGCGGCGGACGGAACAATAACGACCCAGTATACAATGGTCACTCTGGAGGAACTGGGACTTTTAAAGATGGATTTTCTGGGACTGAGGAACCTGACGGTGATCAAGAATGCTATCAGCGGAAAGATTTCCCTGGAGGATATCAGCTATGATGACCACAATGTCTTCGAGATGATATCGGCGGGAAAAACAGAAGGGGTATTTCAGCTGGAGAGCGCCGGTATGAAGAGCTTTATGAAGGAGCTGAAGCCGGAATCTCTGGAAGACATTATTGCGGGCATCTCTTTGTACCGTCCGGGTCCCATGGATTTTATCCCGAAGTATATCGCAGGAAAGAACGATAAGAACAATATAGTATATGACTGTCCGGAACTGGAACCCATATTATCTCCCACCTACGGATGTATTGTCTATCAGGAGCAGGTCATGCAGATCGTCAGGGAGCTGGCGGGCTACAACTATGGACGGAGCGATCTGGTGCGCCGGGCCATGTCCAAGAAAAAGGCATCGGTGATGGAGAAGGAAAAAAATAACTTTATCTATGGCAATGAAGAGGAAGGCGTAGAGGGCTGTATCCACCGTGGGATCCCGGAGGCGGTGGCGAGAAAGATCTACGATGATATGACAGATTTTGCAAAGTATGCCTTCAATAAATCCCATGCGGCGGCATATGCGGTGGTATCCTACCAGACGGCCTATCTGAAGTATTACTATCCCAGAGAATTTATGGCGGCACTGCTTACTTCTGTTATGGATTTTACTGGGAAGATCACCGAGTATACTCTGACCTGCCGCCAGATGGGCATTGAGATCCTGCCTCCGGATATCAACGAGGGGGAGGCAAGGTTTACACCTTCTGAGACGGGTATCCGTTATGGCCTGGCGGCGATCAAAAGCGTGGGCAAACCGATCATCGATGCCATCGTCGAGGAGAGACGGGCGGGAGGCCTCTTTCTTTCCCTGAAAGATTTCTGCAGCCGTATGAACGGTAAGGCGGTAAACAAGAGGGCGCTGGAAAGCTTTATCAAGGCGGGGGCGCTGGACTGCTTAGAGGGCACCAGAAAACAGAAGATGAGCGCTTATGCCGGAATACTGGACGGCATAAGCCAGGAAAAGAAAGTGACCATGACGGGACAGATGTCTCTCTTTGATTTTGCCGGGGAAGAAGAAAAAGAAGAGCTGGAGACGAAGCTGCCGGATGTGGGGGAATACGATAAAGAGATGATCCTGGGCTTTGAAAAAGAAGTTTTGGGAGTCTATATCAGCGGCCATCCTCTGGAGGACTATATTCCGGTGATGGAAAAGAATATTACCAGGACTACGGCGGATTTTGTGGTGGCAGAGGGGGAGACGGTCCCGCGGGTGAGAGACAATGAGACGGCAGTGATCGGCGGGATGATCGTGGACAAGGTGGTAAAGACCACCCGGACCAACAGCCTGATGGCATTTATCACGCTGGAAGATCTGATGGGGACTGTGGAGATCATCGTATTTCCCAAAGATTATGAGACATACCGGAGTCTGCTTGAGACGGACCGGAAGGTATTTGTCAAAGGCCGGATCACTGTGGAGGAGGACAAACCGGCGAAGATGATCTGCCAGAAGATCCTTCCTTTTGATGAAGTTCCCAGACAGCTCTGGATCCAGTTCACGGACCGTGAAGAATACCGCAAAATGGAGGAGCATTTATTTGCAGTGCTGGGGCAGTATGACGGACAGGATACGGTGATCATATACCTTTCCCAGGAGAGGGCAAAGAAGCAGCTGCCCAACAGCCGTATGACAAAAGTGTGCCCGGAACTTCTGGAAAAACTTTATCAAACTGCAGGGCATGAGAATGTAAAAGTAGTACAAATGAGTATTGAAAAAAATCTGTAAAAGTAGTACAATAAAAATGTATATGGCTTGTAAAAAATAAACACTTATTATATTAGAAATGCGGGAGCACAAAGTGCGGAGAGATCCGTATAACATTGGGGCAGTGCAGGAATGGAGGATAATATGTCAGAAAAGGCTGTGAAAACGATTGGAGTATTAACAAGCGGCGGAGATGCACCCGGTATGAACGCAGCAATACGTGCGGTAGTTCGGTCTGGTCTGGCCAGCGGAGTTGAAGTAAAAGGAATCAAGCGTGGTTATGCAGGGCTTCTGGAAGAGGATATTATAGATATGGCTACGATGAGTGTGTCGGATATCGTCCAGAAGGGAGGAACCATCCTTTATACATCCCGCTGTAAGGAAATGACTACACCGGAAGGACAGAAAAAGGCAGCAGATATCTGCCGTAAACATGGTATAGATGGTATCGTCGTGATCGGAGGGGACGGTTCTTTCCGAGGCGCCCAGAAGCTTTCAGAAAACGGGATCAATACCATAGGTGTTCCAGGAACTATCGATCTTGATATTTCCTGTACGGAGTATACCATCGGATTTGATACTGCCTGCAATACGGCGATGGAAGCTATTGATAAAGTAAGAGATACTTCTGCATCCCATGAGCGCTGCAGCATCATAGAGGTTATGGGACGGACGGCAGGGCACATTGCCCTCTGGTGCGGAATCAGCAATGGATCCGAATATGTTCTTATTCCGGAGCGCTATGACAACGATGAAAAAAAGATCATTGAGAAGATCCGCGCCAAGAGAAGGATCGGAAAAAAACATCATATTATTGTAAATGCAGAGGGTATTGGAGATTCCTACGGTATGGCGGAGAGGATAGAAAAAGCTACTGGGATCGAGACCCGTGCCACTGTCATCGGACACATCCAGCGCGGAGGCAATCCGACCTGCCGTGACCGTGTCTATGCTTCTGCCATGGGGGCGCTGGCGGTGGATCTCCTTTTGGAAGGACAGACAAACCGGGTAGTAGCTTATCGTGACGGACATTTTTGCCATTACGATATTGATGAGGCTCTTGCTATGACAAAGGATATTGATGAGCATTTGTTCAGTATGACAATGCGTCTTTCCAGATAGCTCTCGAGCTAAAGTCAATAAAAATATAAAACTCCTGACAGATTTTTGAGAAAATCTGTCGGGAGTTTTTTAGTTATTTTTGTGTAAAACTGTTATTAGTTGGATTCGTCCCCGTCGGCGTCAAATACAGATAAATCATCTTCCTGCGTCTCATCTGCTGAGTCGGAGTCCGTTTCCGGAGCATGTATTGTTACATAATCTCTTTGCTCAGAGGCATCGTCCTCGTCGTAAAGGTCATTATCAAAATCATCATCGTCATAGTCCTCTAGATAATCTTTCATTAGAACATTTTTCAGGAAATACATAATGCCTCCAATAGTGGCAATTAAGGCACCTGCCCCCAGAAGAAATTTAAAAAATTTTTTCATATTCATCGTCCTTTCTGTCCGCATGCTTATTATAGCACGTATGGAAATTTATATACATATTTTACGGGATAAATTAGAAAATGTAAAGGGTTTTATACAAATCCAATAATGAAATAAATTAAAAATATATAAATTTTGTGAAAAATTATAATTGTAAAATTCTTTTATATGTTGTAATATTATCTAATAGGGAAACAATTTCATTATTTTAATACTATTCTATTTATCTTTATGGAGGATATCAGACATGGCAGTAGCAAAAACAAGTGCACCAAAAAAATCCGAAACGGCCAATACCGTCAAGGATAGTGTTGCAGCAACAGAGACAAAGAAAGCGGAGGTAGTGGCCTCACCAGTAAAGGCAGAAGAGAAAAAAACAGCAGAAGTGAAAGCAGAACCGGAGAAAAAGACAGCAGCGAGAAAAACGACAACGAGGAAAAAGACTTCAGCTAAAAAGGGCGCTAAGAGGGGACCAAAGCCGGCAGCAGAGAGAACTGTAGAGCTTCATGTTCAGTACGGAGGAAGAGAAATCGCTTATACAGATTTGGTAAACCGCATCAAAGAGATGTGGAAAGAGCAGGGAAAGCGCGAGACTTCTTTGAAGAGCTTAAATATTTATGTAAAGCCTGATGAATTCAAGGCATATTATGTGATCAATGAGGAAATTACCGGCGAAATTGATTTTTAATATCTGCATTTGATGCTTTGCGTTTCATAAAAACAAATACTACTGGGGTTTTGACTTATATCATAAAACCTGGTGACCGTAAGTATTTAAAGGTCATCAGGTTTTTTAAGTTTATAATATCTCAAATTGTTTTTTTAGATCCCAGTCCCCATGCCCCGGCATGATCAGGGTATCTTCCGAAATAGCTTCAAGATATGGTTTTGTGACAGCGATATAATCTTTTTTACTTCCCTGGGGGAGCCGGGTGATGATCTTATGCCCGTTTACCAGACTGTCACCAGTGAAGAGGATTTCTGGTGTTAATCCTTGTTGTGACGTTGTGAGACGGATGCATTGGCTGCAGTCGGAATGCCCTGGCGTGTGGGTGATTTCAACCTGATAACTGCCAAAGGAGAAGCGGATTTCTGACTCAAAGATCTTATCTGCCTGACAGGTATAATCCAGTTCAAAAGAAGCCATGCACAGCGCCTGCTCTTCTTCGGTTTTATCCATGATCAATATGTTGGAATAGGCAGCGAAGTTTTTGTGGGGATCCTGGATCTTTTTTGCGCAGCTTTCAGAGCACAGGAGGGTGCAGTTGAGTTTTTCACGCAGCCAGTTCATGCCGGAGATATGATCGTAGTGACTATGGGTGAAAAGAACAACTGCGTGGGTAAGTGTATCTAAAATAGAAATGGCCTCATCTGAAATAAGAGGATCTATGATCAGAGCTTCTTTTGGATTCTGGTCATTTTTCATTATATACATCCGGGAGTCCAAAACCGGCATAGAATAGACAAAGATCATAGTGTTTTGGGTGGTATAATGTTTCATCTTCCTTCTCCTTTTTTATTAATTCTGAGCTGATATTAGAATTTTAACAGGGGCGGGAAGGAAAGTCAAACTATGTATGGAAAAATTTTATCTGGAATTTCAGGTCAGAAATTTTTATCATATATTTTCATTGAATATAAAATGTAGTTGTGGTAAAATGGGGAAAATATTTAATTCCTTAGCCCGATGATGCCAATATAACAGTAGGAGGTAAAAAGATGGAAGCATATAAAGAAGAATTTATTGAATTTATGGTTGAATCAGATGTATTAAAATTTGGAGATTTTACTTTGAAAAGCGGCCGCAAGTCGCCATTTTTTATGAATGCCGGAGCGTATGTGACGGGATCGCAGCTGTCCAGGCTGGGTGAGTACTATGCAAAGGCGATCCATGATACATATGGTGATGATTTTGATGTGCTTTTTGGTCCGGCTTACAAGGGAATCCCGCTGAGTGTGGTCACAGCCATTGCGTTTTATAAGCTGTACGGAAAAGAGATCCGCTACTGCTCTAACCGGAAAGAGGCGAAAGATCATGGCGATACGGGAATCCTTCTTGGCAGTAAGATCAAGGATGGGGATAAGGTGGTTATTATTGAGGATGTGACCACTTCCGGTAAGTCCATTGAGGAGACTTTCCCTATTGTTAAGGCACAGGGGGACGTGAAGATCATTGGACTGATGGTGTCCCTGAACCGGATGGAAAAGGGAAAGACTGAACAGTGTGCACTGGATGAGATTAAAGAGGTGTATGGCATGGAGACCGGTGCCATTGTTACGATGGAAGAAGTGGTCAGCCATCTTTATAATAAGCCTTGCCAGGGAAAAATTGTGATAAATGAAGAGATGAAGGCAAAGATCGATGCCTATTACGAGGAGTATGGGGCATAAGCTGATTCGGAGGTGCTGATTTGAACTCTATTTTGTCTTGTGCCTGGTTATCCGGAATATAATTTGTTTATTTTCCGACAGTACAATTAAATCCGTAGTAAATGCTGTCTGTAGGCCGGCTCAGGGCTGCTCTTGAGTATAAGAGGTCTGTGGTCAGCATTTTTTTATGGAAAAAATATACAAGATATGGTAAAATAGTTATGTGAGATAGAGGAGGGGAATATGGTTCAGATTCCTGAAAAAGTAAAGTATATTCTTGATACTTTAAAAGTAAATAATTATGAAGGATATGCCGTGGGAGGCTGCGTGCGCGACAGTGTGCTGGGACGGATACCTGGCGACTGGGATATTACCACATCGGCAAGACCAGAGGAAGTAAAAAAAATATTTCGTAAGACGGTGGATACAGGAATTGAACACGGGACCGTGACGGTGATCCTTGAAGGAGAGGGATTTGAGGTCACTACTTATCGGGTAGATGGTAAATATGAAGACCACAGACACCCTGCACAAGTAGAATTTACCCCGGATCTGAAGGAGGATCTTAAACGGAGAGATTTTACCATCAATGCCATGGCATACAATCCAAAAGAAGGGATTGTAGACCTCTTTGATGGTATGAAGGATCTGGAGAGACGGTGCATCCGCTGTGTGGGAGACCCAGAGGAACGATTCTCGGAGGATGCGTTGAGAATGCTGAGGGGAATACGTTTTGCCGGACAGCTTGATTTTACGATTGAAGAAGGTACGTTGCAGGCGATACAGAAGCAATCGGACTCCATTGGGAAGGTGAGTGTGGAGCGGATCCGGACAGAGATCACGAAGCTGCTTTTGTCGAAAAGGCCGGACAAGCTGCTTTTAGCGGAAAAGACGGGGTTATGTGAGAGTTTTCTTCCGGAATTTTCTATGATGCTGGGGACGGTACAAAATAATCCGCACCATTGTTTTGATGTAGGACATCATTCTCTCGCAGCAGTTATGAATGCAAGAAAGATAGGGGAAAGAGTACAAAAGGACAAGATGGTGATGCCTAGTCCCTATGATGGAGATTTCCGGAAGGAGAAGGTGGATACCATCCTGGTATTTGCCGCCCTGCTCCATGATGTGGGAAAGGCGGGCTGCAAGACGACGGATGAAAAAGGCGTGGATCATTTTCACGGACATGCAGAAGCGGGCAGTCAGATAGCACATGATATCATGCGCCGTCTCCGGTTTGATAACGACTCGGTGAAAATGGTCGAGAAGATCGTCCGGTTTCATGAAAGGCGATATGAGGGCAGCCGGAAGGCGATGCGTCGTCTGGTGAGCCAGGCGGGGGCGGAGGTTATGCCTTACCTGTTTATCATTCAGGAAGCAGATGTTCTCTCCCAAAGCGAGTACATGCGTGAGGGGAAGCTGGCACGTATAAAAGAGGGAAGGCATGTTTTTTCGGAGATTTTGCGGCAGAGAGAAGCATTCTGCCTTCAGGATCTGGAGATCACTGGCCGGGATCTGATAGATCTGGGTGTTCCCCGGGGACCAAAGGTGGGGGAAGTGCTTAGTGACCTGCTGGACATCGTGATTGATTCACCAGAGAAAAATAATCGAAAACTTCTTTTGACAGAGGTAAAAAAACGTATTACAATAGAATAGGGTAAATGAAATATATTTTAGGATACTGAAAGACACGTGGAAGTGCAGATGAAAGGTTGAGGGATATATGTTTTCAAATGGAAGAAAAACTATAGGATTATTAATATTTAATACGTATGCCGATTTTCAAAGTCAGATCTGCCAGAGTATGGCGGAACGTGCCGAGGAGCTGGGATATAATCTTGCCATTATTGCCTGCTATGGAAGCTATGGTACTTATCAGGAATATTACCAGGGAGAGATGATGATCTTTGATCTTCCACCTTATGATGAATTTGCAGGTATTGTTGTTGCCTTTGATACATTTAATATCCCGGCCGCTAAAGATCGTGTCTTAGAGCATATCCGGGAAAAAGCAGACTGTCCGGTGGTTAGTCTCCGGGAGAAGCTGGTGGGAGTGAGTAATATTCTGATTGATGAAGATCATTCCATGGACGGAGTGATCCGCCATATTATAGAAGATCACGGAAAGAAAGATATTGCTTTTATGACGGGACATCAGGGTCGGTATGATGCCGAGGCGAGACTTCGCTGTTTTCGGAAAATGATGGATAAGTATGGACTTCCGGTCGGCGATCACAGGATATTTTATGGGGATTTCTGGCGGGGCAAGGCGAAAGAAGCCTGTGAGTGGTTTGGGCAGGACGGGCAGTACCCGGAAGCAATCCTATGTGCCAATGATTATATGGCACTCTCTATTATTGATGAGTTATATGAGCGGGGTGTGAGAGTTCCAGAAGACGTGCTTGTGACTGGTTTCGATGGAGTGGAGGAGGGGAGTGTTTACAACCCTTCCCTCACAACACTGCAGGTGGACTTTGAGGAAATGGCCTATAAGGCGGTGGATCTTATACATAAGCATCAGGATGATGGGCTGGTAGAAAATGTCTATGTCTCTACAAAGGTTGTCGTCAGGGAATCCTGTGGCTGCCTGGAGAGAGGACATTCTTCAACGATAGCACAGAGATGCGCCCAGCATAAATTTGGCGCGAAATCGGAAAATCTTGAGATGCAGCTTAGTTTTATGGCCATTGACTTCAATCAGGTTTCTTCCATCGATGAAATGCATCAGGTGATCGCAAAATACATTTATAATATAGAGGATATTAAAAATTATGTGATCTGCCTCAGGGAGGATGTAGAAGAAAATAAAGTCAAGTTCCGGGGATACCCGGATACCATGCATGTGCGTACTGCCATCAGGGAACGTCTGGATATGGGGAGAGTGGACATTCCCTTTGACAGAAAACTGCTTCTGCCAGAGGAAATGAATTCCGATGAGCCACAGTGTTACTTTTTCTATCCGATCCATTTCCAGGACAGTTGTTATGGATATGAGGCCTATAGTTTTTTGAACCATGAAAGCTGTGGAACAGCGTATGTGCGCTGGACGATCGCTGTGTCGAATGCGATTCACAACATATTGTCCCAGAAGCGGATGAATGATCTGATCGTAGAACTTGAAAATATGTACATCCAGGACGTTCTCACGGGACTTTATAACCGACGGGGTTTTGAGAAGTATGGACGGATGCAGTTCTCCAAAGCCAGGGCGAGGGACAGCATCATCTGTGTGGTTGGAATCGATCTGGATGGTCTCAAGCCTATCAATGATATTTATGGTCATCATGAAGGGGATTCTGCTCTCCGGGCGGTGAGTTATGCGATCCAGGAGGCTGCGGTCCAGGGACAGATTGGCGCACGTATCGGTGGGGATGAATTTGAGGTGATCTTTCCCTGCCGTGATAAGTCTGACGCGGAAAACTGGATCCGGGTTTTTGAGGAGAGTCTGAGGAATTTTAATCTCAAATCTCAAAAGCCCTATGATGTTCATGCCAGCTGGGGTTATAAGATTGGAATACCGACGGCAAATGATACGATTGAGAGCTACATGAATGAAAGTGATGATATCATGTATAAAAATAAAGTGGCAAATAAGCTGAGTAGAAATGAAATGCTCAGATGATCAGAAGATGCCGCATAAATGGATCATGGGAGGAAAAGATGGATATTAATCAAAAAATAGCAGAAGAGCTTGAGATAAAAACATGGCAGGCAGAGGCTGTTGTGAAGCTGATCGATGAGGGGAACACAATTCCCTTTATCGCCAGGTACCGGAAAGAACAGCATGGTGCCCTGGATGATGAGCAGCTCCGTAATCTCTATGAACGCCTTACTTATCTTAGAAATCTGGAAGAGAAGAAGGAGCAGGTGCTTGCCAGCATTGAAGAGCAGGGAAAATTAACGGAGGAACTCAGAGAACAGATTCTGGCGGCACAGACCCAGGTCATGGTGGAGGATCTTTATCGTCCCTACCGTCCGAAGCGCCGGACCAGAGCTACGATCGCAAAGGAGAAGGGGCTTGAGGGGCTGGCAAATATCATTTTGCTCCAGATGACAGACCGTTCTCTGGAAGAAGAGGCGGAAGAATATC
The DNA here is from genome assembly GCA_910585745.1 of uncultured Eubacterium sp. Lineage (GTDB taxonomy): Bacteria > Bacillota > Clostridia > Lachnospirales > Lachnospiraceae > Eubacterium_F. Next base: position 23,148 of record CAJUFM010000008.1, read on the forward strand.
TTTCGGAAGAAAAAGGAGTCAATACCGCCGAGGATGCGATCCAGGGAGCGATGGATATCATTGCAGAATCTGTGGCAGACGAGGCGGATTACCGGACTTATATCCGTAAACTGACGATGGTGGAAGGAGTCCTTGTCTCTACGGCAAAGGATGAAAATGAGAAGTCAGTTTATGAAAATTATTATGAATTTGAAGAAGCGGTGAAAAAGATTGCAGGCTATCGCATCCTTGCCATCAACCGGGGAGAAAAAGAAAAATTTCTTACGGTAAAGATCCAGGCTCCAGAAGAACGGATTCAGAGATATCTGGAAAAGAAGGTGATCACAAAGGAAAATCCGAATACACTAGAATGCCTGAAGGAAACACTGGCGGACAGCTATAAAAGACTGATCGCGCCCTCCATTGAGAGGGAGATACGCAATGAATTGACAGAAAAGGCAGAGGATGGGGCGATCAAAGTATTTGGAAAAAATCTTACCCAGCTTCTGATGCAGCCTCCTATTACTGGTCAGGTAGTGCTGGGCTGGGATCCGGCATTTCGTACCGGCTGTAAACTGGCGGTGGTGGATGAGACCGGAAAAGTGTTGGATACTATCGTGGTTTTTCCCACGGAACCCCAGAATAAGGTGGCGGAGACAAAGAAAATTGTCAAGGGATTAATAGAAAAATATAATGTTACGTTGATATCGGTGGGAAATGGAACCGCTTCCAGAGAATCTGAGATGGTGATTGTGGACATGCTGAAAGAGATCAACAAACCAGTGCAGTATGTAATTGTCAATGAGGCGGGAGCATCGGTGTATTCTGCCAGCAAACTTGCTACGGAAGAATTTCCAAAGTTTGATGTGGGACAGAGAAGTGCGGTGTCCATTGCGAGACGGCTGCAGGATCCTCTGGCGGAACTGGTAAAGATCGATCCTAAGTCCATCGGGGTCGGGCAGTATCAGCATGATATGAACCAGAAGAAATTGAGCGAAGCTCTTTCTGCGGTGGTAGAGGATTGCGTGAATAATGTAGGTGTAGATTTAAATACAGCTTCAGCATCTCTTCTGGAATATATTTCAGGTATTTCCAAGCCCATTGCAAAAAATATTGTGGCATACCGGGAAGAGAATGGACGTTTTACCAGCCGTAAGCAGCTCCTGAAGGTGGCGAAACTGGGGCCAAAGGCTTTTGAGCAGTGTGCAGGATTTATGAGGATCAGCGATGGAGCAAATCCTCTGGATGCCACCAGCGTGCATCCGGAATCCTATCCGGCGGCAGAAGGGCTTCTGAAAATGGTTGGGCTTGCTCTGGAAGATATCCAGGGAGGTGTTGTAGGCCTCTCCCTTCTGGCAAAAGACCGGAAAGGGCTGGCAACAAAACTGGATGTGGGTGAACTGACGCTGGAGGATATCGTAAAAGAGTTGGAAAAGCCTGGAAGGGATCCACGAGAGGAGATGCCCAAACCGGTACTTCGCACCGATGTGCTGGAGATGAAAGATCTGACAGAGGGGATGATCTTAAAAGGTACTGTGCGTAATGTTATAGATTTTGGTGCATTTGTTGATATCGGGGTTCATCAGGATGGTCTGGTTCATATTTCCAAGCTCACAGATAAAAAATTTGTTAAGCATCCTCTGGAGGTTGTCAGTGTGGGAGATGTGGTAGAAGTTAAGGTGCTATCTGTGGATCTGCAGAAAAAACGAATTCAGTTGTCGATGATCTTATAGATTATTTGGAGGTTCATTTCAGATGAAAAGAGTACTTAGCATATTTATGGTATGTATCCTGGTACTGTCAGGATGTGGCAGTGAGGAGACTCCCAGGACAAAGCAGGAGGTAACGATCCAGGAGAAAAAGGTACGTTATAAAGTAGAAGAGTTGTCTCTGCCGGAATCCCTATTGACGGAGAATGCTCAGGGCAGTGATTATATTGGGGATGAATTCAGTGGATTTACAGCGGATCTAAACGGTAAGCCGGCAGTGTATTACAGCGACTTTACCAAAGAGGATGAAGTGTATCAGGCATCCATAACCCGCCACAGTATGGACCAGAAAAAGAACTGGGAATCGGAGGAACTCTGTGAGAATTCCCTCAGTGAGTTTATGGATCAGAAATTTGAGCAGACAGGATGGGTAAGCTGTCATCTGAGCCAATTCCGCCGGGGGGATAATGGAAGCCTGTATGGAATCTTTTTTTACTATGTAAAAGAGGATGTGGAGTCCGATGAGGGAAAAAAGGAAATGCTGGCTGAAAAATATTCTGTGCTGGAGATTGATGAAGAAAATGACCGCATTTATGAAATCCCTCTGGAGATCGGCCCAGCGCCCCGGGACGAAAATGATTTTGGCAAAGATGTGAAAATAGAATGGCTTAGTGATTATCACGCTTTTGAGGATGGAAGTATATTGCTGCTCAGTTCAGATAATGGTGGCGGAACCGGGTATCTGATCGACAGTGAGAGTGGTCAGGTCAGTGAAGAGCTTGGCAGTGTGGTGACAGGGAAGCGAAGATTTGTATTTGGTGAGAATGAGATCATTTTCTTTTCCAACAAGACCAATCTCTTTCAGGTTGTCAGCCTGCCGGATGTGGAAGAAATGAATACGTTTGGTTCCGGGCTCAGCGAGGATGTCATGAATAAGGACTGGTTTTTTTACATGAATCCGGATAACTGGGAACTGTTTATGTGCAATCGGAGTGGTGTGTACAAAGCGGCAAACTATCAAAATTCAGATGATGTAGAATGGCTGACGGAAAAGACAGATATGAGCGAAGTGGAAAATGGAAACGCAGATATATTGGACTTTTTTGTTGGGGCGGAGGATGATTTTTATATCTGTATGGTGGAGACTACGGAAGAGTATGGTGAGAAGACCAGACAATACCGTATGGTATATTACAGCAAAGAAGGAGAATCTGCTGAGGCAGAATGATAATAAAAGGAAAGGAGGTATTTTTCCAAATATTTCCTTTCCTTTTATTTGGTCCATCAATACCGGATGGAACTCTGCCCTTTCCGTTCTAACTGTTAAAAAGGGCATGTAAGGATGGTGTTTACCTTGCCACACCTTCGGCGATGCGGCTCACTCCTACATAGATTTCTGATATTTTGTACCATGTTCTGAGACCTACGATGCCGTCAGGAGTCAATTTGAAAATGCGTTGGAAGGTTTTGACTGCTTCTTCCGTCTGGGGTCCGAAGACACCGTCAACGGAGATTTTTGGAATCAGTGGATAGGCGCCAGAGATGACATTCAGCTGCTGCTGCATCTGCCGTACCTTTTCGCCGGAGCTGCCAAGCTCCAGATTATACTGGGGCCAGGAGGCAGGGACTCCAGACACTACATCAGTAGAATTAATAAACATAGAACTTCCATAATAGTTTCTGAGTATTTCAATCGCCGTGTAGCCTTGATCTCCCAGCGCTTTACTGCCCCACTGGGTCATCCAGTTTGGACAACTGACATTTTTTCCGTCGCAGTACTGTGTCAGGATTGGCTGGATCACATTTGGACGGGAGAGGAAATTGGTGAAAAGTTCATCCACGACGCTGGAGATACTCTCAAAGACATTCCTGTTGGGAATCCATTTGTGGTCAAAGGCTGTGGAACTGGTAATGGTAAAGTCATAGCCTTTGTTGCGGTACCATTCTGTAAACACCCGGTTAAGTGTAAAGGACTGGATTGCCAGGACATTTGCCTGAATCGTTGCTTCCGGCCAGGTGGAGTAAATTTCACTGCTGGCTACATTTTTGATGTAATCTTTGTACTTGACATAATAGTTGGTGGCGGACTGGTCCGAGGGGGGGCCATCGTGGACTACCACGTATTCGGGGATCACCACACGACTAAGAACGATTTCGCCGGATTCGTCGATGGGTTTGATCTCGTCCTCTGCGATCTTTGGTGGATAGTCTCCCCACAGGGTGTGGTCAGGGATGACATACAACTCAGCTCCCGTCGGATCAGTGGGGCTGATGGGAAGCAGGGCGGCATTCTGGATCGCCAGCTCCCCGGAAAAGATTTCAGCTCCGCTCACTTCCAGTGTCTCATAACCGGGAGCGGAGACATAGATGGTGTATTCTGCATATGGTTTATTAGCGCCGGGCGCCATGCTGTAATCAATTGGTGGTGCATTCAATTCCACATCGGGGATCTGCCCTTCGGGATTCGTGGTGGTTTCTTCAATAATATTATCTGGCTGTCCGTCGTAGGTGATGCGGACAGAGGCACCTTCGATGGGACGGTTATCCCGCTCTGAAGTGACATTTACAGTCAGCTTTCCCGTATCTTCTCCCTGAGTGACCGTAGCGAAAAGTTCTGGTCGGATTGATTTATTTTCCAAAATAAGTCACCCTTATTTTTGATTGTTATATTCATTCTATGCGGTAACTTTTCTGTGGATTCTTTTATTTCGGAAGATTGTAGTAATTATTCTCCAAATGTGTTACAATATGGAACAGTGAAATCATCTCTGAGGGAGGAGAAACATAAGATGTGGAAATTACTTGTATATCTCAAAGACTACAAAAAGGAGTCTGTGCTGGGACCACTTTTTAAGTTATTGGAGGCGTCCTTTGAATTGATGGTGCCTCTTGTTATGGCATCCATCATTGATGTGGGGATCAAAAACCGGGATGGCAGGTATGTGATGATGATGGGGGGCGTACTGCTTCTGCTGGCAGTGGTTGGGCTCGCCTCTTCGCTGACAGCACAGTACTTTGCCGCCAAGGCTGCTGTTGGATTTTCGGCAAAACTGAAATCTGCTTTGTTTCACCATATTGAAACTTTTTCTTATACGGAGGTTGACCAGCTGGGATCTACCAGTTTGATCACAAGGATGACCAGTGATGTAAATCAGGTGCAGTCAGGGGTTAATCTGGTGTTGAGGCTGTTTCTGAGATCGCCATTTATCGTGTTTGGAGCCATGATCATGGCATTTACCATTGATGTGAAGGCAGCTATGATCTTTGTCGTGGCGATCCCCCTTCTTTCTATCGTGGTATTTGGGGTGATGCTTGCCAGCATTCCTCTTTATAAAAAGGTGCAGGCCGGGCTGGACCGCATCCTTGGCATCACCAGGGAAAATCTGACCGGTGCCAGAGTGATCCGTGCTTTTCGGAAAGAAAAGGAGGAAACAGAAAAATTTGAGGGGGCAAATCTTGATCTGAATAAAGTACAGTTTTTTGTGGGGCGGGTTTCGGCGCTGATGAACCCGCTGACGTTCGTGATCGTGAATGGAGCGATCATCCTTCTGATCTGGACAGGGGCACTGCGGGTGGAGGCAGGGATTCTCACCCAGGGAGCTGTGGTGGCGCTGGTAGATTACATGTCGCAGATCCTGGTGGAGCTGGTGAAGCTGGCGAATCTGATCATTACGGTTACGAAAGCCATCGCCTGTGGGAACCGGATCCAGGACGTGTTTGAGGTAGAGACAAGTCTCAAGGATACTGCGGGAACGGATCTGGCAGAGGGAATTTCCTTCTCAAGCCAGGGAGAAATAGTAGAATTTGAGCATGTGGGACTGTCTTATCAGAATGCTTCGGAAGAGTCTCTGACGGATATTTCCTTTGCAGCGAAACGGGGCGATGTGATCGGGGTGATCGGGGGTACGGGTTCAGGGAAAACTTCCCTGGTCAATCTCATTCCGAGATTTTACGAGAGAACTTCTGGTGAGATCCGGATCGGTGGAACGGATATCAAGAGGTATCCCCTCATTCAGCTGCGGGAAAAGATTGGGGTTGTACCCCAGAAGGCGGTACTTTTTTATGGAAATATCCGCTCCAATATGCAGTGGGGGCGAAAAGATGCTACGGATGAAGAAATCTGGGCAGCGCTGGAGACGGCCCAGGCGGCGGAGTTTGTCAGGGACAAAGAAGGCGGTCTGGATGCATTAGTGGAACAGGGAGGAAGGAATTTTTCCGGTGGGCAGAGGCAGCGCCTTACCATTGCCAGGGCGTTGGTAAAGAAGCCAGATATACTGATCCTGGACGATAGTTCCTCGGCGCTGGATTATATGACGGATGCCGCGCTGCGTAAGGGGATACAAGAGAACCTGGCAGGAACTACGGTATTTATCGTGTCCCAGCGTGCGGCGTCGATCCTGCAGGCAGACCAGATCCTTGTGCTGGATGACGGGGAGCTGGCGGGAAAGGGAACCCACGAAGAGCTGCTGCAGAGCTGTGAAGTGTACCGGGAGATCTATGAATCCCAGTTTGGAAAGGAGGAAAAATGATGAGCCAGAAAGAAACGATCCGAAGAGTATTGAGCTATATCAGACGATATACATTTTTCCTTATCTGCTCCCTGGTGCTGGCGGCGGTGACGGTGGCGTTGACATTATATGTACCAATCCTCACCGGGCAGGCCATTGACTGTATCATTGCTCCTGGCGCGGTAGATTTTGACGCCATTCGTCATATATTATGGAAGATTGGCGGCGCGGTGGCAGTGACCATGGCAGCCCAGTGGGTCATGAATGTATGCAATAATAAGATTACCTTTAATATTGTACGGGATATCCGTGACGAGGCATTCCGGAGGATACAGGAGCTGCCCCTAAAGTATATTGACGGGCATTCCCATGGGGAGGTGGTCAGCCGTGTGATCGCCGATGTGGATCAGTTCGCGGATGGTCTTCTTATGGGATTTACCCAGCTGTTTACCGGCGTGGTGACGATCCTTGGAACCCTGTTGTTTATGCTCAGTGTGAATGTCAGCATTACGCTGGTGGTCGTAGTGATCACGCCAGTTTCTCTGCTAGTGGCAAGTTTCATCGCAAAAAGAACCTATGAGATGTTTAAGCTGCAGTCGGAGACCAGGGGAGAGCAGACGGCGCTGGTGGAGGAAATCCTCGGAAACCAAAAGGTGGTTCAGGCCTTTGCCTATGAGGACGATGCCCAGGAGAAATTTGACGAGATCAATGAGAGACTGCGGAAATGCTCTTTGCGGGGAATCTTCTTTTCCTCCATCACCAATCCGGCCACCAGATTTGTAAACAGTCTTGTGTATGCGGGGGTGGGAATTAGCGGTGCATTTTTTGCCATCCAGGGAAGCCTGTCGGTGGGACAGTTGTCCTGTTTTCTCCGCTATGCGAACCAATATACCAAACCCTTTAACGAGATTTCCGGAGTGGTGACAGAACTGCAGAATGCCATCGCCTGTGCCGGGAGGATTTTTGAACTCATTGATGAGACGCCTCAGACACCGGATGCCGATGATGCAGTGGTACTCCATGACGTGGATGGAAGTGTAAAGATCCAGGATGTGAGCTTTTCTTATGTGCCGGAGCAGCATCTGATCGAAGATTTTAATCTGGATGTGAAGCCTGGTCAGAGAGTGGCGATCGTGGGACCTACAGGGTGTGGAAAGACAACGCTCATAAACCTCCTCATGCGGTTTTATGATGTGAATGCTGGGAAGATCCTTGTCAGCGGTCATGACAGCCGCAGGATCACGAGAGAGAGCCTTCGGGCAAATTATGGCATGGTGTTGCAGGAAACCTGGTTAAAACAGGGAACCATCCGGGAAAATATTGTGATGGGAAAACCGGATGCTACAGAAGAAGAAATAATTCAGGCGGCTAAAGCCAGCCATGCCCACAGCTTTATCAAGAGGCTGCCGAAAGGATATGACACGGTGATCGGTGAGGATGGCGGCAGTCTGTCCCAGGGACAGAAGCAGCTGCTGTGTATCGCCAGGGTGATGCTTTGTCTGCCTCCTATGCTCATATTGGATGAGGCGACTTCATCCATTGATACCCGTACGGAGATCCGGATCCAGAATGCGTTTTCAAAGATGATGGAGGGAAGGACCAGCTTTATTGTGGCACATCGCCTTTCCACCATCCGGGAAGCGGATGTTATACTGGTGATGAAAGACGGGCATATTATAGAACAGGGAAATCATGACGAGCTTTTGAAAAAGGGCGGATTTTATGCGGCGCTGTATAACAGCCAGTAGAATGCCGCTTTGACAGCGAAAATAATAGGAAAGGAAGATTCTGATATGGGGAAGATTTATAGAAGTGCTGCCGAGCTGATCGGAAACACGCCGCTGGTAGAATTAACCAATATTGAGAAAAAATATGGTCTTGAGGCAAAAATACTGGCAAAGCTGGAATATTTTAATCCTGCTGGAAGCGTGAAAGACCGCATTGCGCTGGAGATGATCGAGGAGGCAGAGAGAAGCGGCAGGCTTAAGCCGGGGGGGACAATCCTGGAGCCGACATCTGGAAATACGGGGATCGGACTGGCAGCTATTGCCGCTGCCAAAGGATATAAGGCGGTTATTGTCCTGCCGGAGACCATGAGTGTGGAGCGGAGAAATATGATAAAAGCTTATGGTGCCGAACTGGTGCTTACCGACGGCAGCAAGGGGATGACGGGGGCCATTGCCAAAGCAGAGGAACTAAATCGGGAGATACCAGGCAGCATTATTGTGGGACAGTTTGTTAATCCGGCAAATCCGGAAGCTCATAGAAAGTATACTGGACCGGAGATCTGGGAAGATACAGATGGCGAGGTGGATCTTTTTGTGGCAGGTGTGGGAACGGGAGGTACGCTGACCGGTGTGGGCGAATATCTAAAAGGAAAGAAGCCATCCATCAGGATCGTGGCAGTGGAGCCGTCAACTTCACCGGTGCTCTCTCAGGGAACAGCAGGAGCCCATAAGATCCAGGGGATCGGAGCAGGATTTGTACCGGAGGTCCTGAACACAGGAATTTATGATGCCATTACTGCAGTAAAAGATGAGGACGCCTTTGATACGGCAAAAGAAATCGCCAGGGAAGAAGGGGTTCTTGTGGGGATTTCTTCGGGGGCAGCGCTCTGGGCCGCATTGCGGGAGGCAGAGAAGCCGGAAAATAAGGGGAAGAATATCGTTGTATTTTTGCCTGACAGCGGAGACCGTTATTATTCCACGCCATTGTTTAAACAATAAATGGTACGGCTTATTCCCGTAGTTCCCTAAAAGGGGAGCTGCGGGACTTTCACAATTTATTCCAGCCGTATTGACGGACGCAGGGTTATCTATTATAATAAAAACAATATGGCTGAACAGCGATAATTTGATTTCAAAACAAATGGAGGGAAACTGGTATGCTGGAACAATTAAAAAAAGAAGTATATGACGCAAATATGGAGCTCCAGGAGAAAGGGCTTGTTATCTATACCTGGGGGAATGTGAGCGGAATCGACCGGGAAAATAATCTTGTCGTAATTAAGCCCAGCGGTGTGGAATATGACGAGCTTTCACCGGAAGATATGGTAGTGGTAGATTTTGACCAGAATGTGGTTGAGGGAAAATATCGTCCATCCTCTGATACGGCGACCCATATCGAACTGTATAAGGCATTTGACAATCTGGCAGGAGTTGTACATACACATTCTACCTGGGCGGTTACCTTTGCACAGGCAGGAATGCCGATCCCGGCACTGGGAACGACACATGCGGATTATTTTTATGGTGAAATTCCATGTACCAGGGATCTGACCGCTGCTGAGATCAGTGACGAATATGAAAAAAATACAGGTCTGGTCATTGTTGAGACTCTCGGTGAAAGAGATGCCATGGAAGTACCAGGAATTGTAGTGAAGAACCATGGTCCCTTTACCTGGGGAACCTCACCTGCAAATGCAGTTTACAATGCCGTAGTTCTGGACAAGGTGGCAGAGATGGCTCATCATACCATGACATTGAATCCATCCGTGAAGCCAGCACCCCAGTATCTGCTGGATAAACACTATTTCAGAAAGCATGGAGACAATGCGTACTATGGACAGGAAGGTCTTTGATCAGGCATTACAGAAGATCGTATACAATGAGAGGGAGCGTCTTGGGATAGGGACTTTATCTGAAAAGACGCTTCACGCTGTTGTAAAAAATTATATGGAACCAAATGCGGATTATCATGAGGTTCCACTGGAAGGTTATGTGGCGGATGTATTCAGGGACGAAGCGGTCATTGAGATACAGACCGCCAATTTTAATGTGCTTCGGCGTAAGCTGGATAAGTTTCTGCCACTATACAGGGTAACGATCGTATATCCCATCCCGGCCACGAAGTGGGTGATCTGGGTAGATCCAGAGACGGGGCTGGAAGTGAGCAAGCGAAAATCCCCAAAGAAAGGGAGCCCCTATCAGGCATTCAAAGAATTGTACCGCATTAAAACCTATTTGAATCACCCTAATCTTAATATCTTATTTTTGTTTATCGATGTGGAGGAGACGAAACTGCTGGATGGCTGGAGCCAGGATAAAAAAAGAGGCGCTACCAGATACGACAGGATTCCTGTGGCACTGGTCGATGAAATGCTCTTTGAGAGGGTGGAGGATTACCGGATGATGATACCGCCCGAATTGTCGGGATTTACCACAAAGGAATATGCGAAATCTGCGAAAATACCATTGTCCCACGCCCAGACTGCCATGAATATTTTTCATTATCTGGAATTGGTGGAAAGGGTGGGAAAAAAAGGAAATGCCTATATTTATGAAGTGAAAGAATAAAATTAAATTCAGGGTTGCATTTTAATAAGGAGTGTAGTATTATTAAAATGAACATATGAATAATTGTTCATATAAATGATTAAGATGCTGCAGTGGGATGTGTAAAAAACCTGCAGGGAAAGGAGAAGATATGGCAGAAAAGGATGTGGACTGCTGCCAGCTGACACATCATCATACCGAGCAGGTCAGCCGTTGGAGGGATGATATGCCGGAGGAGGATATCCTATATGATCTGGCAGATCTCTATAAAATATTTGGAGATTCCACCCGTATAAAGATCATGTATCTTTTGCTCCGCTCAGAGATGTGTGTGTGTGATATTGCGGATGTGCTGAATATGAATCAGTCAGCAATCTCCCACCAGTTGAGGGTTTTAAAGCAGAATAAATTAGTAAAGAATAGAAGAGAAGGAAAATCCGTATTTTATTCCCTGACAGATGACCATGTGATGTCAATCCTCAGCCAGGGGATGGAACATATTTTAGAATAATTTGCTGCCAGAGTTGTGAAACAACGAAGCAATCCAGAGCAGCATAATGTCAAAAGTGTAAAACCTTTAGAATGGAGGAAATATTATGAAGAAAAAATTTAAAATAGTAAATCTGGACTGTGCGAACTGTGCAGCGAAGATGGAACATGCCATAAATAAGATCGAAGGGGTGGAGAGCGCCGTAGTCAGCTTTATGGCACAAAAACTAACATTAACCGCAGAGGACGAGGGTTTTGATAAGATCGTGGAGCTGGCAGAGGCAGCCTGTAAAAAAGTGGACTCAGACTGTTATTTAGAGAGATAGGAAGCTGGAGGAGGGAGATTTTTATGACGAAAAAGCAGAAAAATGTATTGTTCCGCATTCTTTTTTCCGCTGTGATCTTCGCCTTGTTTTTTCTGTTGTTCCATGCGGGGCTTCTTGATGCAGATAAGATATTTGAAAATCATAATTATGCTGTATTGTTTGAATTCTGCCTGTATTTGATCCCCTATGTGGTCATCGGCGGGGATGTGGTGAAAAAAGCGGTGGTGAATATTGGCCATGGGCAGGTGTTTGATGAGAATTTTCTAATGTGTATCGCTACTTTTGCCGCCTTTGGAACTGGGGAATACGATGAAGCTGTGGCGGTCATGCTTTTCTATCAGGTAGGAGAGCTGTTCCAGAGTTATGCGGTGAACCGCTCCCGCAGATCCATCACGGAGCTGATGGACATCTGCCCAGAATATGCCAATCTTGAAACGGAAAACGGAGTGGAACAGAGGGATCCGGAAGATGTGCCGCCAGACAGTATCATCGTGATCAAACCCGGGGAAAAAGTACCACTGGATGGTGTTGTTGTAGAGGGCAATTCTTTTGTGGATACCAGTGCGTTGACCGGTGAATCGGTGCCCCGGAATCTGAACAGCGGTGATGAGATCATCAGTGGATGTGTGAATGGCTCCGGTGTATTGCGGGTCCGCGTCACGAAAGAATTTGAAAATTCTACGGTGGCCAGGATTTTGGAGCTGGTGGAAAACGCCAGCAGCCGGAAAGCGAAGGTAGAGAACTTTATCACAAAATTTGCCAGATACTACACGCCCATTGTGGTCATAGCTGCACTTCTGATCGCAGTGCTGCCTCCTCTTGTACTGGGACAGGGATTTTCCGACTGGATCCAGCGGGGATGTATCTTTCTTGTGATATCCTGTCCCTGTGCCCTGGTGATCTCCGTTCCCCTCAGTTTTTTTGGCGGGATTGGTGCGGCATCCTCCAGAGGTATTCTTGTGAAGGGGAGTAATTACCTGGAAATGGTTTCCCGGATGGATACCATCGTATTTGACAAGACAGGGACGCTGACAAAAGGAGAATTTGAAGTATCTGAAGTGGTTTCAGAAGAGGGAATGGATGCCCTCCGCATGGCAGCTTCCCTAGAGAGATATTCCGGCCACCCCATAGCTCTCTCCATTCTCAACGCCTGCCAGGAGGACCTTGTAGAAGTATCCGGAGTGGAGGAAATTCCTGGATATGGAATGAAAGGGATAGCAGAGGAAAAAATGGTTCTGGCTGGAAAGAAAAAGCTTTTGACTGAACATGGAGTGGCAGTTCCTGAATCTGCGGAAAGCCTGAATATAAAACATCAGACCAGTACTACTGTGTATGTGTCCGTAGATGGAGTGTATGCCGGCTGTATATTTATCTCAGACCAGATCAAGCCGGGAGTGAAAGAAGCTTTATCAGACCTGAAAAGAGCAGGGGTAAGACGGTTTGTCATGCTGACAGGAGACAAGAAGGAGACCGGTGAGGCGATCGCTGGACAGCTTGGCATTGACGAGGTGCATGCGGAGCTGCTGCCGGAGGATAAGGTAACAGAACTTGAAAAAATCATGGAAGGGTGTAGCGAGGGCAGTTATGTGGCGTTTGCCGGAGATGGGATCAACGATGCACCAGTTATCACCCGAGCAGATATCGGTATCGCCATGGGCAGTATGGGCTCGGATGCAGCCATTGAGGCGGCAGACGTGGTGCTGATGGAGGATGACATATCCAGACTGGCATCAATAATCCGGATCTCTGTGAAGACGATGAAGATTGTGCGCCAGAATATCGTATTTGCCCTTGGAATTAAGCTGCTGGTACTGGTACTCGGAGCTCTGGGACAGGCAAATATGTGGGAAGCGGTATTCGCCGATGTAGGTGTGGCAGTGATCGCCATCCTGAATGCCATGCGTGCCAATTCTGCCCAGTGACAGAAAAACCACAGTTTTACTATTTTCCGGTTGTGCCAGCAGTTGTAAAATGATATACTTGTTGTAGCCTAACGGTGCCAAGTCGGGTTCGGCTTGGCATTGTTTGGCCGGCGGTGTTGAGATAGCTCAACGAATTGAGCTGGTACAAGTAAAGGAGAAATGTGTGATGAAAAGAGAGACAAAATGCATTCAGGCAGGATATGAACCCAAAAACGGCGAATCAAGAATGATCCCTATTGTTCAGAGTACAACCTTTAAATATGATTCCAGTGAGGATATGGGAAAATTATTTGACCTTGAGGCAAGCGGTTATTTTTATACAAGACTTCAGAACCCCACCAATGATTACGTAGCGGCAAAAATATGTGCCCTGGAAGGAGGAACGGCGGCGATGCTTACCTCCTCCGGACAGGCCGCATCTTTTTACTCGGTATTTAATATCTGCAGTGCAGGGGATCATGTGGTATCTTCATCTACGATCTACGGGGGAACCTATAATCTTTTTGCTGTGACGATGAAACGCATGGGCATCGAGTTTACTTTTGTGGATCCGGACTGTTCCGAGGAAGAACTGGAGGCGGCATTCCAGCCCAATACCAAGGCAGTTTTTGGTGAAACTATTGCCAATCCAGCGCTTATCGTATTTGATATCGAGCGGTTTGCCGAGGCGGCACATGCCCATGGAGTACCGCTGATCGTCGACAATACTTTTGCCACGCCGATCAACTGCCGTCCTTTTGAGTGGGGGGCAGATATCGTCATCCATTCCACCACGAAATACCTGGATGGCCATGACGCATCCGTAGGCGGCTGTATTGTGGACTCCGGAAAATTTGACTGGTTTGCCTATGCGGATAAGTTTCCGGGGCTGACCACGCCGGATGAATCTTATCATGGCATCACCTATGCGGAAAAATTTGGGCTGGAGGGCGCTTATATCACAAAAGCCACTGCACAGCTTATGAGGGATCTGGGTTCGATCCAGGCGCCGATGAATGCTTATCTTCTGAACCTTGGTATAGAATCCCTCCATGTGAGGATGCCGAGGCACTGTGAAAATGCCCAGAAGGTGGCGGAATTTCTGGAGGCCCATGATCAGGTGGCATGGGTGAATTATCCGGGGCTGCCAGGAAATAAGTATTATGAGAGGGCAAAAAAATATATGCCGGAGGGAACCTGTGGAGTCGTATCCTTTGGCGTAAAGGGCGGAAGAAGTGCGGCAGAAAAATTTATGTCTAAATTGAAAATAGCAATGATAGCGACCCATGTGGCAGATGCCCATACCTGTATTCTTCATCCGGCATCAGCGACACACCGTCAGATGAATGATGAGGAACTGGTTGCTGCCGGTGTGGGACCGGATCTGGTGAGATTATCAGTGGGAATTGAAAACGTCAATGATATTATAGAGGATCTGGCGCAGGCATTGGCATAAAGCAATTGACGCAGCCGTCAGGCCGCGATACCATTTGCACCCCATATGTTATATGGCTAAAAAGAACAGGTAACATCATTTGCCTGTTCTTTTTATTATATTAAATTAATAAAAATAACTCTTGCAATTTGTCAGAAAAGGAGATATAATGACAATCAATCTGAACTTCTAAATTCAGGATCAGACATTTCGTCTGGAAATCACAATCACAAGATGGAACTGCCATCAGAAAACACAGCCTTTGCGGGCAGCAGGGACATATCGGCGTCTTCGCAGCGGAGCTGTGCCAGTATATTACTGCCGGGAATGCAGCGATAATAAAGATAAGGGGGAATGTGTCATGAATGTAATTTTTTATGTATAGTTAAGAGTGTGACAAGCTGTTTTATTTTGTATTTAGCATTAATAAGGGGGATTTATGTATGAAAATAAAGAAAGGGATTGAAAAATTAATAGTATCTTTTTTGCTGATCTTTGCCCTGCTGGCGGGAATCCTGCAGGAAGCACCTGCCTTTGCTTCTACAGCTGTAGTGGCTGGTGGGAAGATTGGGAATAATAGCTGGCAGCTGGATTCCGACGGCGTGCTTACCCTGTCAGGCAGCGGCGAATTTGTAGCTGTGAAAGGGGAAAAGGTGCCGTGGTATGGTTATCGGACAGATATTAAAAAGGTTGTTTTTGCCATGAGCAGTGTTCCGGGAGGGGATATCAGCGGTTATTTTGCTGACAGCCCTAAGCTTGGTTCTGTCAACAACATTCCACTGGGAATTGAAAAAATGCAGGAGAGCTTTCTCGGCTGCCGGCAGCTCAGGCAGGTTGGGACGATACCGAAAACTGCTGTATCCATAACCAGAGCGTTTAAAAATTGCAGCAGTCTGAATCAGCAGATTACTATTCCAGAAAATGTAGTTGAGGCTTCTGGTCTGTTTGATGGCTGTCTCGCACTGGCGGTTACGCCGGTGATCCAGAGTGACCGCATCGAGGACATGAGTTATATGTTCAGAAATACGGCGCTCGTTTCAGCGCCACGCCTGTCGAAGGCGGTAAGAGATCTGTCCTATACTTTCAGCTGGTGTAAAATGCTCACGGCGGCACCGCCGATACCTGAAGGAGTTGAACGAATGGATCATACCTTTGAATACTGCTATGAAATGAGATCAGCAGCTTCCATTCCGCCCAATGTGAAATCCATGAGTTATTGTTTTACATACTGCATAGAATTACTGGCTGTACCTGTCATTACTTCAAAAAAACTAGAAGATATGAGTGGTGCATTCAGCTACTGTTATGAAATACTGACAGCGCCGGAGATACCGGAGGGTGTGAAAAATCTGGATTATGCCTTTTATAACTGCCAGAGTATGGAGACAGTGCCAGATATTCCGCCCAATGTTACGACCATGCGGTATTGTCTGGCGTGCTGCGCAAAGGCGGAGGGCTCCATGACAATTTATACGGTGATCAAAGATCCGGAAAAGTACCATTGTTTTGCCGGGGACACGGCATTGAACAGCCCGTACAATAAACCTTACTATCTAGGAGGAACTGGAAAAGGGTTAAAGGTGAATTATGTAAAGAATAATAAGGATGAGGTTATAAAATATCTTTCCAGGGGATGGAACTGCGGGGCACTGGAAAGTAATAAATATATGGATGGTCTGCGTCTTGGTGAGAGCAAGGAGCAAAAGATATCGGATTGCATGGTAAAAGAACTAGAGCCCTTTACTTATACAGGAAAAGGATTCTGGCCAGAGCTGGAGATTTATTACAGCAGTGTAAAATTAAAGATGGGGACAGATTATTCATTGTCCTATGAAAATAATGTGAATGCGGGCACTGCCGTTATCCATATATCAGGAAAGGGAAATTATACAGGAAGAAGCATGGCGGAATTTACTATTCGTGAGGCAGAATTTTCTACGTTAAAAGCTTATTCCTATACAGGAGTCTATGACGGAAAGCCCCACTCCATTGCTGTGGCTCATGATGAGGGGGGAAAGATTGAATATGGGACAGAAGAGGGGCAGTACACAATGGATAAATGTCCGGAGTATACACTTCCGGGAACATATCGAACATATTTCCGGGTAGTTAAGCCCAATTATGCCACATATACCGGGAGCGCGGATGTGATCATAGAAAAAAATACGCTGCAGGTTGAGTCCGAGGGGTATTCTGGAGATTATGACGGAAATCCCCACAATATCTCTGTTCAGACGGATAAGGACGCTGTGGTCAGATATGGCACCCAGAAGGGAGAGTATACAACAACTGTTTCTCCATCCTATGTAAATGTGGGAAGGTATAATGTATATTTTGAAGTTTCCAGGACGGGGTATGAGACCTTCTACGGAATGCGGATGGTCATCATAAAGCGGAAACAGATCCATGAACTTGCATATCCTACTGCTTCGGCGATTCTCAGCGGAGAACGGCTGGGAAGTTCAATTCTGTCAGAGTATTATAATACATATGGAATATTTTCGTGGAAAATGCCCAATGTAATTCCTAAAGCCGGGAAGGGGTCTTATCCGGTGGTTTTTGAGCCAAAGGATCTGGTAAATTATGATTTCAGTGGAGTGGAAGGGTATGATGAAGAAGAAAAAAGGATTACGCGCCAGGTGGCAGTTCATGTGATAGTACCGACGCCGGAGCCGACACCGATACCAGATAGGACACCGGATACAACACCGAATGCGATGCCAAATAAAACACCAGATACAGCACTGGATCCATTACCGGACAGAACACCGGACACAACGCCTGGGATAACCTGGGGGCCGGACACAACACCAGTAGTAACACCGGATGCAGCCCCCGACACATTTCCGAATAAAACACCAGATATAACAACAGATACAATACCTGGGATAACGCCAGCCGAAGTGACTGCGCCAGAGGAAGTACAGGAAGGTCAGGGCATTTCTCAATGGCTCCAGATGTTCGATAACTGGCAGGAGAGAAAATATGTCCGGAGTGGGGATGGTGTGCGCCGTCCTGGCAGAGTTAAGATCAAAGAGGCAAAGCGGAAGAAAAAGAAGATCTATATCCGGTGGAAAAAGATAGGTGGAGTAGCCGGCTACCAGGTGCAGTATGCACCAAAGCGGTCAATGAAAAAAGGTGTGAAAAGAAAAAATGTCCGCGGAAAGCGGACAAGTTTCAAATGGAAATATACCAAAAAATGCTATGTAAAAATCCGGGCGTATTCCACAAATGGAAAGAAAAAAATGTATGGGAAATGGAGCCGGATACACCGGGTGCGGGCAGCAAAAAAATAATGTGGTTTATTCATTATCCAAAAACCGCATCTTGCTGTTTGCGGATTTTGCGACTTCGCCGATGAAAGCACCCTGTATATTTTTGGAATGTACACAGTTGGCACAGTAATTGCCAAAACGGATCGGAACACCGCAGCTCTTGCAGTGAATAAATACGGAAGAATTTTCTGGTATCTCTACTCTGCCTAACCGGAGATATTCCCCGATCTTTGATTTGCGGACCCCGGTATTTGCAGATAATTCAACGGCGTTGGTAGGACCGTTTTCATCGAGATATTTTTTTATCTTTCCAAAATCATTATATTCTTCACTGCCACATTTCTCGCATACGAATTTTCCAGCATATTTATATTGCATTAAAATATGGCATTCAGGGCACCAGAACTGCGAATCGTCAGAATAACGTTCTTTTTTAAGTATCACTTTATTATCTGCCATTGTGCCACCTCCTACATGATATAATTAAAGTTTACTAAAATCAGAAAGAAATTGCAATACATATTCCAAAGGAAAAAAATTTTTTTGTGAGGAAAAGATAAAAAGACTGTTCAGCGGAGCAGTCTTTTTATGGATAGGGAATATAATTCACTGCTTTGTTCCCGCCAGTTATTACATATTTTTACTGCATCCTCTTCCGTTGGCACAGACAATTTTGTTTCAAACAGAATATGATTGTTTTCACGAAGAGAGCAGGTAGCGATATATTCACCATGATCTAAAAGGGTATAATCACTGATCACCGTCAGCCGTTCCATGATCGGCAGATTGTTTTTCTCCAGGTACTCATCAATTTCCTGACGTATCTCCGGAGAAAGGCTGGAAATAAATAAGTCCAGTGTTTCCCTGCCCGCGTCTGTAATACTGTAAAAGGAGGTGTTATAGGTAGCTGAGCAGGATATGAATTCTGCATCCAGCAGTTCGGCAAAAGCATTTTGTACATTAAAATAATTAGTATATCCCCGGTCTGTTATATAATCTGAGATCAAATTAAGGGTCATAGGGGATTCTACCTGGTTGAGGGTATATAGAATAATAAGTTTGTAGATGGTAAAGGCTTCTTTCATCAGGGGCTATACTCCTTTCCCTGCCAGATATTCCGGATCTTAAGCTGGCGGTGGATCTCATTTAGTACCTGCCGTTTGTGACGGCTCCACTCGGGAGCGATGAGCAGGTTTCCCGGTCCGTCTCCGGTCAGACGATGGATGATGATGTGTTCCGGCAGAATGGAAAGGGAACGGAGTACAATCTGTACATACTCATCCTGGGACAGTGCCCTGAATTCGTGATTCCGATACATATCTGCCAGAACTGTATTTTTTAATATATGCAGCAATTGTATTTTTATCCCGTCAGACAGGTTTCCCACATGGGAAACCGTCTCAAGAAAATCGGTTTCAGTCTCATGGGGTAGTCCGGCGATGACGTGAGTGACTACTTCGATGCCAATAGATCTCAAGGATTCTACAGCTGTATCATAAACTTTCAGAGGGTATCCCCGGTGAATTAGTTCAGCGGTGGATTCATGAATGGTCTGCAGACCCAGTTCTACTATAACAGGTTTGATCCTGCGGCATTCTTCTAAAAGCTTCATGACTTCTGCCGGCAGACAATCTGGCCGGGTGGCGATGGACAACATGACCACATCTGGATGTTTCAGAGCCTCCATGTACATGGGGCGGAGAATCTCTATGGGCGCATAAGTATTGGTAAAAGACTGAAAATAAGCGATAAAACGATTACCTACCTGTTTGCGTTCCGACAGACCGCGGATGCCGTTGTCGATCTGTGTCCGGATGGAACTGGTTCTGGGAGAGGCAAAGTCGCCGGAGCCGTTTCCGCTGCAGAAGATACAGCCTCCCCGGTTCAGGGTTCCGTCCCTGTTGGGGCAGGTCAGTCCACTCTCAAGAGATACCTTATATATTTTTTCTCCATAACGCCGTTTCATCTCATAGTCCAGAGAGTGGTAGGGTTTTTCACCCCAGAGCCGTTTCATCATGGATATGTTCTTTCACTGCCTGGCTGACGACATCTGCGACACGGGGATCAAAAGCTTCTGGCATGATGTTGTCTTCGTTTAATTCATTTTCCGGAACCAGGGAAGCGATGGCAAGCGCGGCAGCCAGTTTCATCTCTTCTGTGATCTGGGAAGCATGTCCTTCCAGGGCGCCTCTGAATATACCAGGAAAGGCAACCACATTGTTGACCTGGTTGGGGAAATCCGATCTGCCGGTTCCTACTACTTTTGCCCCGGCTTTTTTTGCGACGTCCGGCATGATCTCAGGAACCGGATTTGCCATAGCGAAGAGGATAGCGTCCTGATTCATAGTGGATACCATCTCCGGTGTGACGATATTGGGAGCAGACACCCCTACAAATATATCTGCGCCGACGAAAGCATCTGCCAAGGCGCCGGATTTTCCTTCCAGATTGGTGATTTCCATCATTTCCTTCTGCATCCAGTTCAGATCCGGTGTCTGTTTATTGAGGATCCCGGATCTGTCACATAGCGTTATATGTGGGAAGCCGTATTTTAAAAGCAGCCGGCTGATGGCGATGCCAGCGGAACCGGCGCCATTTACGACAATCTTACAGTTTTCTTTTTTCTTCCCTGTTACTTTAAGGGCATTGATGATGCCGGCAAGAACGACAATGGCAGTTCCATGCTGGTCGTCGTGAAAGACAGGGATATCCAGCAGTTCCTTAAGCCGGTTTTCTATTTCAAAACATCGGGGAGCGGATATATCTTCCAGATTGATCCCGCCAAATGCCGGAGCGATATTTACGACGGTTTTTATGATCTCTTCGGTATCCTGGGTGTCCAGACAGATTGGGAAAGCATTGACGCCGCCGAATTCCCGGAATAAAACAGCCTTTCCTTCCATTACGGGCATCGCCGCCTCTGCACCGATATTTCCGAGGCCGAGGACAGCACTTCCGTCAGAGATGACAGCGATGGTATTTGCTTTGATCGTATAATGATAAGCTTCTTTTTTATCTTTGGCAATGACCTTGCAGGGTTCTGCAACTCCTGGTGTATAGGCGATAGCAAGGTCTTCCCTGGATTTGACCTGGCATTTTGGGGTGACATCAAGTTTTCCGTTCCATTCTTTATGTAAGGCGAGTGCCTTTTCATTATAACTCATAGTGATCCTCCGTTTTGTAAAACTCCAAATTTACCTCATTTATTCTACCACTTTTAATAAGTAAAAACAATATATAAAAAATCTTCTTTAGTTTCTGAAAACTACTTGTGCTTTTTTGGATAAATGGTACAATAGAGTATAATTAGAAAATTTTGAGAGGAAGGTTTGTCAGATGACGTTAGAACAAGCAAAAAAGAAACTTTCTGCTGTCGGTCAGGAACATTTGCTTCGTTATTGGGATGAATTGGATGAAGTACAGAGGTCTTATCTGCTGGAACAGATTGAAGAACTGGATACAGATCTTCTGCAGCTGGTTCAGGAGGAGTCCGGCGAGATGCCAAGAGGGAAACTGGAGCCTCTGGGGGCAGTGACGGTCGATGAAATACAGAAAAACAGACATAGGTATGAGAGCGTCGGGATCCAGGCTTTAAAAGAGCGCCGCGTGGGTGCAGTACTTCTGGCGGGCGGCCAGGGAACAAGGCTGGGGCTGGATAAGCCAAAAGGGATGTTGAATGTAGGGGTGGAGAAGGAACTGTATCTTTTCGGACAGTTGATCCAAAATATGATGCATGTGGTAGATAAAGTGGGAAAATGGATTCCACTGTTTATTATGACCAGTGAAAAAAATCATAAAGATACAGTTGATTTTTTTGAGGAAAAAGGTTATTTTGGATATGAAAGAAAGTATGTATATTTCTTTGTACAGAAAATGGCGCCATCGGTAGGATATGATGGTAAAATCTTTATGGAAGAAAAGTATAAGATCTCATCTTCGCCAAACGGTAACGGCGGCTGGTTTATTTCTCTTGAAAAAGCTGGTCTTTTGGACAAGATTTCGGAGATGGGGATAGAGTGGCTCAATGTATTTTCTGTAGATAATGTTCTCCAGAAGATTGCAGATCCGGTATTTGTCGGCGCCGTGATCGAGAATGGATGTGTCTGTGGCTCCAAAGTTGTGGCAAAGGCGGATCCGAATGAAAGAGTTGGTGTGCTGTGTCTGGAGGATGGGAAGCCTTCCATCGTGGAATATTATGAGATGACAGATGAGATGATCCATTCCCGGGACGAAGAAGGAAAACTTCTTTATAATTACGGAGTGATTCTGAATTACCTTTTCAATGTAGAGGTTCTCACAAGGATTACGAATCAAAATCTTCCTAACCATATAGTAGAGAAAAAAATCCCTTATATTAATGACAATGCGGAATATGTAAAACCAGAGGAACCAAATGGATACAAATTTGAGACACTGGTATTGGACATGATACATATGATGGATAACTGCCTGTCTTTTGAAGTGATAAGAGACAGAGAATTTGCGCCGATCAAAAACGCTACAGGTGTGGATTCCCTGGAAAGTGCAAGAGAACTTATGAAAAAGAATGGAATGGAATTTTAACTGCCGAAACATTCGGGACGGTTTTTGTTTATGAATCGTGTTTGGCTTTTAGAAAGGACAGAAAGAATGGATTTAGCAAAATTATCATTGAAGGAACTTCGTGAAATAGCGAAGGAAAAAGGGTTGTCCGGTGTGTCTGGTCTGCGGAAAGGAGATCTTGTGCATGAACTGGAAAAACTGACACGATCCGAGGCCCGGACGGCAGCACCGTCAGAGGAGTACCCAAAGAGAGAAAGAACTGTCAAAAGATCTGAAGGAAATGTGGTTCAGACGACAGAAAAGGAAGAAAATAGAAAGCAGGCATATACATATGTTCCCAATCATGGGAACAAGGGACATGCCAGAAATGGTAATGCCGTCGTGCATCGCAGCGAGAATCGACAGGAGAATCACACTGAGCAGCAGGAGAGCCAGCCCCTTCGTACCATTGAGGATGTAGTGAAGGCGGGACTGATCACCATTGCCAAGGACCGTCAGGTGTCAGATGTACATCCCAGGGAGATCAAAGAGCTGGACAGTGGTATAACCAAGAGGGGAATTCTGGAGATCATGCCGGAGGGATATGGTTTTATCCGCTGTGACAATTTCCTTCCTGGGGAAAATGATGTCTATGTCTCGCCGGCATTTCTCAGACGATTTGGTCTTCGTACCGGAGACATCGTAGAGGGAAATATCCGGGTCAGGACACAGAACGAGAAGTTCAGTGCGCTTCTTTATATGAAAAGTGTCAATGGACGTCCCATCACATATCTTGCCCGCAGACATAAGTTTGAAGATCTGACACCTATCTTTCCTAATGAAAGGATACATTTGGAGACCCCTGGTTCTGGCGTATCCATGAGAATGCTGGATTTGATCGCTCCCATCGGAAAGGGGCAGAGGGGGATGATCGTATCCCAGCCCAAAACTGGAAAGACCACTCTGTTGAAGCAGGTAGCAAGTGCTATCACCAGAAATTATCCGAAGATGCATCTTTTGATCCTGCTTATCGACGAGCGCCCGGAGGAGGTCACGGATATTAAAGAATCCATCGAGGGAGAACGGGTTGAGGTGATTTATTCTACCTTTGATGAACTTCCGGAAAATCATAAACGGGTTTCGGAAATGGTGATCGAGAGAGCCAAACGTCTCGTGGAGGGCGGTGACGATGTGGTGATCCTTCTTGACAGTATCACCCGTCTTGCCAGAGCTTACAACCTCACTGTCACTCCCAGCGGACGGACGCTTTCCGGAGGTCTTGATCCGGCGGCCCTGCATATGCCAAAGCGTTTCTTTGGTGCGGCAAGGAATATGAGAGAGGGCGGAAGTCTTACGATACTTGCCACAGCACTGGTAGATACTGGAAGCAGGATGGATGATGTGGTATTTGAAGAATTTAAGGGAACTGGCAATATGGAACTGGTTCTTGACCGCCACTTGTCGGAAAAACGTGTATTTCCAGCGATAGATATACAGAAGTCAAGTACCAGGCGGGAAGATCTTCTGCTGAGCCAGAGTGAGCTGGAAGCAGTGTTTCTTATGCGCAAGGCACTGGGAGCGAATTCCAATACGGAAAGCAATCTGGAGCAGATCATCAATTTGTTCCGTAAAACCAAAAATAACAAGGAATTTATAGAAACAATAAAAAAAATCAAGCTTCATTAAAAGCACTTGCATTTTAAAAAAAATTGTGATACAATGAAAAAGCCGTTTTTGAGAATTGAAAATTTTAGTAGTGAGGTGAAAATACATGAGAGAGGGAATCCATCCAGAATATTTTCAGGCAAAGGTTGTATGCAACTGCGGAAATGAGTTTACGACAGGTTCAACCAAAGAAGATATTCATGTTGAAGTATGTTCTAAATGCCATCCATTCTACACAGGACAGCAGAAGTCCATGGCTGCTCGTGGTGCGATTGATAAGTTCAATCGTAAGTATGGCTTAAAATAAGCAGATTATGAACAGAGTATGGCTCCGCATGTTTCTGTATTGATAATACTGAGGCTTGCGGAGTTGTTGCATATTCAGCTCGATGATGCAGGGGTTCAGCCGGTGTCGTCGAGCTTAGAGTAGTTTATACACAGAAAAGGATGATGTCAGATATGAGATATTCAGGTATTGGCGGTCAGGCTGTGATCGAGGGCGTTATGATGAAAGCGTCAGACCAGTATGCGGTTTCTGTGCGCAAACCGGACGGAAAGATTGAGGTTAAGGTAGAAAAACATAAGAGTCTGAAGGATCGGTATGCCATAGCTGGCATTCCGGTGGTCCGGGGGATTGTTGCTTTTGTTGAATCCCTGGTTATGGGGATGAAGACATTGAATTATTCGGCAAGTTTCTGGGAAGAGGAAGAGCAGAAGGCAGACGGCCGGAAAAAGAATGATAAAAACAAAAATCAGGAACAAAGCAAAGGAAATGATCTTGTGATGGGCCTGGTGGTAATGCTGGCAGTGGTTCTGGCAGTGGGCTTGTTTGTTCTTCTTCCTTTTTTCGTATCAGAACTTTTATCAAAGTCCATCCCCTCTGTTCAGCTGCGGGGGCTGATCGAGGGTGTGATCCGAGTGGCGCTGTTTGTGATTTATGTGAAGACAATTTCCTGTATGGAAGATATCCATCGTGTCTTTATGTACCATGGGGCGGAACACAAGTGCATCAACTGTCTGGAAAACGGACTGGAACTGACGGTGGATAACGCGCGGAAGCAGACTACGGTACACAAGAGATGTGGCACCAGCTTTATGCTGGTGGTCATGTTTGTAAGTATTTTGCTCTTTATGTTTATATCTGTTTCGACGCTCTGGCTCCGTATGCTGCTGCGTATTTTGCTGATCCCGGTTATTGCGGGACTTTCCTACGAATTTATTATTTTCGCGGGAAAGACAGAAAATCCGGTTATGACTGTATTGAGCAAGCCGGGACTCTGGCTGCAGTCCCTGACCACAAAAGAGCCGGAAGATGCGATGCTGGAAGTGGCGATTTCCTCGGTAGAGGCAGTTTTTGATTGGAAAAAGTTTCTCCAGGAAAGCGATGAGCAGCCCTCTCAGAATGAGCCTGACCATAAAAAAACAGACAAAAATATAGAGGAGGCTGCCGCCACGGATGAAAAGTCAGAATTGGAGGCCGCCGGTTTTGAGGTGGTTGAGGTCAGTGATGATGAAGAGGATGATGAGATTCTTCAGTCACTGGACCGGTATTTTGATGATCCAGAGAAAGCCGGGAAATAGCGGTGCTAAGCACCGTTGGCGGTATGTTTGGAAGTGGGAAGGAAATCTTACAACCTGTCAGATGTGCGTAACAGGAGGAGAATAATGACATTGCGACAGATGCTGGAACAGGGAAGGTTGGAACTGTTTCTTGCAGAGGTGCCGGAGCCGGAAGAAAATGCCTGGTATTTTTTGCAGTCATGTTTTAGCGATAAGGATTTTTCTTACCGCCGGAATGATTATTTTCTCCATCAGGAGGATGAGGCGGATGAATCAGTTCAGAGGCGTTTTTTTGCGGCGGTGAAAAAACGCAGCCAGCGAATCCCTCTGGAGTATATATTAGGTTATACGGAATTTATGGGACTGGTCTTTGAGGTAGATGAAAATGTTTTGATCCCAAGACAGGACACGGAGCTGCTGGTGGAGACGGTGGTTCCCTTCTGCGCTGGGAAACGGGTTCTGGATCTGTGTACTGGCTCCGGGTGTATTGGTCTGAGTATTGCGGTGGCTGGTATGCCAGATGAAGTTGTTCTCAGCGATATTTCGGAGAAAGCGCTGGAGACGGCTGAGAGAAATCTGTTGCGGTTACAACGGAGGCATGGGAAACTCCTGCATACAAAGCAGGGGATTTCAATAATTTGTGGTGATCTCTGGGATCCTGTTCAGGGAACATTTGATGTGATCGTGTCAAATCCACCTTATATTGAGACCGGAGAGATACCGAAACTGATGCCGGAAGTAAAAGACTTTGAACCGACATCAGCCCTTGACGGAGGCGCGGAGGGCATGGATTTTTATGAAAAAATCCTAAAAAGGGCTTCCGGGTATCTGAACCAGGGAGGAATGCTGTGCCTGGAAATTGGATACAATCAGGGGGAGAGTGTCAGGGGGCTTATGGAGAAGCAGGGGTTCTCTGATGTCAGGGTAAGTAAGGACCTGGCCGGGCATGACAGGGTGGTGGCTGGGAAATATATAGATCAATGAGGAAGGAAAGAAGTTATGTTTGACAAGCTGGAAGATACATTACTGCGTTATGAAGAGGTGCTGAATGAGCTCAGTGAGCCAGATGTGCTCAACGATCAGAGCCGCTACCAGAAGCTGATGAAGGAACAAGCTGATCTGGAGCCTGTTGTGGCCAAATATAAAGAATATAAGGCGGCGAAGGATGGCATCGAGGACAGCCTGGCGATTCTCGATGAGGAGAACGATGAGGAGATGCGGGAACTTGCCAAAGAAGAGCTGAATGAGTGCAAGGCAAGTATCGAAAGTATTGAACAGGAGCTTCGGATTCTTCTTCTTCCCAAAGATCCCAATGACGATAAAAATGTGATCGTGGAGATCCGTGCAGGAGCCGGCGGGGATGAGGCAGCTCTGTTTGCAGCAGATCTTTACCGTATGTACTGCAAATATGCAGAGACAAACCGCTGGAAGATTGACACGATGAATTCCAATGAGAATGGGATTGGCGGTTTTAAAGAGATTGTGTTTATGATCAATGGTTCCGGTGCCTATTCTAAACTGAAATATGAGAGCGGGGTTCATCGCGTTCAGAGAATACCGACGACGGAATCTGGCGGGCGGATCCATACCTCCACAGCGACAGTGGCGATCATGCCTGAGGTAGAGGACGTCGAGGTGGAGATCGATCTGAATGACTGTAAATTTGACGTGTTCCGCGCCTCTGGCAATGGCGGTCAGTGCGTTAACACGACAGATTCAGCAGTACGGCTCACCCATATCCCCACCGGCATTGTCATTTCCTGCCAGGATGAAAAATCCCAGTTAAAAAATAAAGACAAGGCGATGAAAGTTCTCCGTGCCAGACTTTATGAACTGGAGTGCGCCAAGGCACACGATGAGGAAGCTGAGAAACGAAGAAGCCAGATCGGGACGGGAGACCGTTCCGAGAAGATAAGAACCTATAATTATCCTCAGGGAAGAGTGACGGATCACAGGATCAAGCTGACGCTGCACCGTCTGGATTCCATTATCGACGGGGATCTGAATGAGGTGATCGACAGCCTGATTGCTGCGGACCAGGCGGCAAAGCTGGCAAATATGAGTGAGTGAGGGGTTGTATAAATGAGCCAGGAGATGCTGGATTTGTAGCATTTCCTGGTTTATTTATATCCTGCACAACGAGAAAAGCAATCGCAGGAGTATCCATTATATCTGCAATGGCATAAAAGGTTGAGGTTTCCATTTTAATAGAATTTGAACAAAATAATGATTTTTTTGTTCAGATTTATAGGGAGGCGGAATTGTGCCGTCTAGTTAAAACCTAAGATAGGTACAGCAACGGTAGTTTCGTTAGAAATTCAAGAAGTATTTCTCTATTGACAAACAATGTGGGAGTTATATAATTAAGTGTGTCAAATATTTGCAATTGTTTAAGAATGTACATTTTTAGTGATACTGTTAATTAAATGTAAAAAACGGAGGATAGTGATGATTAGAAAATTTATGAAGAATGGTTTTGTTAGTTTTATGTGATTTATGTTAATGATGGTTTTTGCAACGACCATAGTATATGCGAAAGCGGAAACTGTTAATACCTATTATAGTTTTGCGTGTTCAACGACTAGCAGGTCACATGAAGCAAGCAGTACACCTACAGTTACCATAACAACATCAAATATGATAGGAAATCCGTCAGATAAGCTTTGGGTAGAGGTTGAAAAAAAATATTGGTATGGATGGGCAGCACCAGGAAGTGACAACTCATCAAGGCAAGTGTCAAGTGTGTATGGAAGTAAATTTTCATTAAAAGGAAATGGCTCTGGTACATATAGATTGTTGTTTGGAAAATCAAGCATGTTACTAAGTGGACATTATAATACTAAGAGCAGTAAATGGTATTCAGATTTGAAGATTTATTATAATCATTAAATATTTTGTGCCACCTCGCAATGAGGTGGCAATTAATATGGGAGGATCTAATGATTACAATTCAACTATTTCCAAGTACATTTTTGATATTGTTTGCGTTGGTTTTTTTAGTGACTATTATAATTCGTGTAATAAGAAAGAAAAGTTATCTTAAACTGTTTTATGTTGGAATTATTGAATTATATGTGTTGCTGTTAGTTAGTGTTACCTTATTACCAATTAATATAATTAATCCATCATTAATAGAAGGCGAAAGTAGAATGATTGACTATATTCAATTAATTCCTTTTAGAACAATTTTGGAGACGATTGAATCTAATGGCTTCCTATCAATTCAACTTGTTGGAAATATAATATTGTTGCTGCCACTGCCAATTTTAATGGGATATGTGGTCAAAAATAAGTCTTTTGTAATATTATTAGCAAAATGCGCTTTGGTTTCATTAGGAATTGAATTTATTCAGATTTGTATTGATTTTGTCATTCAGTATCCAAGTCGTAGGTTTGATGTGGATGATATAATACTCAACATTATTGGAGTAATGATTGGAACAATGGTGTTTAAGATAATTTTGCATTTTGAAACATTTTATAATTGGATTGGGGAAAAGATTGTTTGGAAGATTTGAGAAAATAAGTATTTATGCAAATAAAACAATAGTGATTATACATTTAGCTATAATGACTATTGTTGTTGTTTTATTAAGAATATTGTATTTTGACTTGATTTGTCAGATATGTAATCAGGATGTAATTGATATTAATTATTTATTTGAATATGTATTTATATATAATTTTGCCGGAACCGTTATTGTATTATCCATGATAGGAGTAGTAATTTATGGTTATTATTTTTACATTAGTAAAAGAAAAAGTTTGTTTATTGTAATGTATGAGCAAGGACTTTCTAAACATATGCTATTTGTTTACTTGCTTAGCGAATGTTTTATTATGTTTATAATACCATATTTGATAGGTGATTTATTGTGTTTTATTTTATTGTAAAAAGATATAAAAGATTTATTGTTCAAAATATGATCATAATTGTTGTTTTTTTTAATCTGTTACTTGGCTTGCTGTTTTATGCAAATAAAGAATTATTTGAATTAGAATATAATAAGAATATTTTTGTGAGTTTCCCTATTGATTCTAAATACATTTCTGATCCGTTTTATGGACAAAGGGATTCTAATTATTTAATACAAGAAGTTAAAAGTTCCAATTTGAATTATCATGTTGGATATCTGTGTTCGTATATAAATCACAAAAAGGAGCATTTGGAAAATTATGTATACATTAATGAGTATATGATGAAGTTTAAGTATCCTATGGAGTATGGAGAGTGGATAAAAAATGAAGAAGAAGTCGTTGTTGGAGGAGATTTTTCATCAGAATATAAACTAGGAGATTTGTTCTATATTGATTCCATATATATTGGAAAAGTTGTAGGTATCTTAGGCAAAGAATATTCATTTATGTTTTTAAATGTAAGTGGTGATAAATTAAACTATAAAAATATTTTTTCAAGATTATCTGAAAACATAGTGATTTCCAATAATAAACAGTTATGTGATTTATTAAATATGAGGATTTCTGAAAGAGCAATTATGGCGGATGAATATGGCTATAAGAAACTTGTTTCAAAAGGTTTTAATTTGAAAAATTATGTGGAGCTTAACCAAATGGGAAGTGATGAATATGAAATCAGAGAGGGTCATGTAAGTGTTTTAATGTTTGGATTATTATTATTTTCAATTATATTAAATACATTTTATTTGTTATATATATGTGTGTGTAAAAATGGAAATAAATTAAAAATAATGTGGGAACAGGGATATTCTAATTTAGAGTTAACAGCTTGCTTAGTTGTTCCGCTAATAATTGATATAATTATTTCGTATATATGTGTAAGAATTTATTCATTTAATGTGTTAGAAAAAGATATAGTAGATAATAAATTATATGGCATATTGATGTTGAGTATTGTTTTTTCATTTGTTTGTGTGTTTATGCTGACTAAGAACGTTATTAAAAGGAAGGTAGAATAAAAAGTTGATTAAAATTGTTGATTTACAAAAGAAAGTTGGGGCGAACAGGAATATAATGAATAATTTTAATATTGAAATAGGGCGAGGACAAATGGTGCTTGTCAAGGGAGCATCAGGTTGTGGAAAAACAACTCTTCTCAAAATATTAGCCCTGACTGATACGTATGATTCTGGGCAGTATATCTATGAGGGGAAAATTGTTAAATATACAATGGATAGAGTAAATTCAAAAATACGTAAATATGATATTGGATACATCCCGCAGAATTTAAATCTAATTCAAGATATTTCTGCTTATGAAAATATTATGTTAGTGTTAAGGTTACAAAAAAACTTATATAATGCAAGAAAAAATATTTATGAATTGGCAGCGTATTTAGGAATCAAAGATGTTCTTGATACGTCCACAGGATTATTATCAAGAGGAGAACAACAGCGTGTGGCTATTGCAAGAGCATGTGTTAAAAAGTCAAAAATTATTATTGCAGATGAACCAACAGCTTCTTTAGATGAAGAAAGAAGCAATAAAGTGATGGAGCTGTTTAAATGGATTAATAAGTCGGGGAAAACGATTGTTTTAAGTTCTCATGATAGAGATAGCTTTTTTAATAGAATGGAACGGAATAAGTGCCAAATAGTAAAACTCTGATTCTGAGACAATGTCAAATTTTGCTTTGTTAGGAATTTAACATTAAATATGTATTTACAATATAATAATATGGGATAAAACACCGTATATCCGGTAGATATTACCGCTCATAATTATGCTGTTTATTGGTATCATGGAATAAAAAGCAAAGGGGCATAAATATGGGCGAGAGATGTTTTGAGGATGCGCTTATTGGAGCTAATCTTAAGAAATTCAGAGAGGCGTTTCAAATAAAGCGGAAAGAACTTGCAGAGATTTTCCATATCTCAGAAGATGGCGTATACCGGATCGAGAGAGGAGAAACCGGTCTGTCAAGCTCCTATGCATATATTCTGGCAAAAGAATTGCATTGTGATATGAATTTTATATATGGAATTACTCCGGAACCCGCGCTTTTAAATACAGATGATGTAGAAATGCAACTGACGCCCGCGGGTATTGCACAAAGGTTAAGGGTATATGCTCAGTTTTTGGAAGAGATGAACAAAGGAGAAAAGTAAAGAGATGTTGACCTGCATAAATGCAGTGCTGGAAATGATAGCAACTTTGATCTGTGTGAATCATTTGTTCTGTAAGAGATATCATTTCCAGGTTTACGATGCTGTATTTATATTATCAGAACTGATCATAGTAGAAAGTGCTAATTATCTGGGGCTGTCCAAAGGGATGGCTCTGTTTGGATATATTGGCATCTATATTTATGAATTGGTGAAATTTAGATGTTCGATGCGGGTGGCAAATGTCAATTTGGTTTTGTTTATTACATTTGGTGTGGTGATGCAGGTGGTTTGTTCTATTCCTGCTTTTGTGCTGGAGAAATATGTGGATATTGATGTACTTGTGATTAGTATTAATGCTCTGCTGATACTGTCATTTTGGGGGATCAGCAGGAACGGAAGGCTGTTAAAGATATCCAGGGCCGCCATGAATTTTAATATGCTGACCAATATTGCAACAGGAATTACCTTCTGCGGTGCGTTTTATCTTTTGGTGGCATATAAACTGACTGATTTTATGAGAGTTACGGATTACATCATATTTGGTATGTGGACGATACTGATCGGAGTTTTGATCATTAAGCTGCAGCAAGAGCGATCTGAAAAACTTGCAAGGGAAAAAGAGATTGAATTGAGGAACACCTATGATGATGTATATAAACAGCTGTTAGATACGATACGTAAGAAACAGCATGACTTTAATAACCATATTAACGCGGTATATAGTTTACATATTGTGGCGGAGGATTATGATCAACTCGTATCCATGCAGAAAGAGTATTGTGGTGAACTTCTTAGAGATAACCGGTATTCCCGGCTGTTATCTGGGGGTTCACCTATTATTATTGGCTTTCTTTACTCCAAATTTATGGAGGCGGAGAGCAAAGGATGCTGTATTGGGTATGAGGTAAAGATTGATGAGATGAAATGTCGTATTCCACAATATAAGATTGTGGAGATCCTGGGTATTTTACTGGATAATGCTATTGAGGCAGTGGCAGAGCGGGAGTCCAAGGGGATTTTTGTGAAAATCTGTGAATCTGCTGATTCGATTTATATTGCTGTGAAAAATGATTCCGAGGTTTTTTCCAGACAGGAGTTTGGTTTGTTTACCCAGCCTGGCTATTCGACAAAGGGAACAGGAAGGGGAACTGGTCTAGCCAATCTGGTTGAGAGGTTAAAGGAGTATGATTGTGAACTAAATATCTATTTTGAGAAAACGGAGACTCCCCGTATTGTATTTATGATCCATATAACCGAATAAGAGTTGTGAAATTTTATGGTCTGCCATCCGTACCGTATTAGCTCTATGGCACCAGTTTGAATCAAATCAAATTGGTGCCATTGGATGAAATTATTCGTGTTTTGGTTCTTCCGGATATTTTTGTTCGCCAAACAAAAGCAGACTCATTTTTGTCCAGTGAAGGATTCCGCCGGCAACAATGCAGAAATTACATGCTTTAAATAACCAGGATTTTGCAAAATGTTTCATGAAATGGACCTCCTTTTTAGTATTTTTGCTACGATCAGTTGTAACGATTGCAGCTGGATTATCCAAAAACCAGCAATGGTATACTGATTGAAGGGAACAATAAACATGACCAGGGCATATGCCGTGATTATAGTGAATGCCTGCTGTTTGGACTTCCTCACCTGTATGCCATTAGGTATAGGGCGGTAGGAGGAGACGACAGGGGCAAAAAGATAATGGATCATCATACAGACTAAAAGTAATACAAAGTATGCCGGCTTTGGAAATGAGAGACTGGGCAGCTGGCATATGCCAAGATAAAATATGAGAAATGACACAAGCAGGCAGCTGGAATAATGTTTAAAATGCAGTCCCCCTGTGCAGGTTCTCAGGATGAGCAGTACGAGGATTGCTGTGAGGTACTGGGGAAGATGGTGGGTCATTGTAAAAAAGATACCCATAATAAAGAGCTTGCTTATTTCTGAAAACAGACTTACTACGGTATAGCGGATCTGTTCGATTTGAAAATCTGTATAGCCAAAACTGGTCTGTAAATAATCCTGAATCATTGCGGCATACCTCCTGTGGCAATTCTATCAAAAAAGTGACAAGAAATATAAAAGGAGTTTCCCAGGTGGCAGTTTGTCGCAATAAGAGCTGTTTTTTTGGCGGACTCTGTTACATTTTATGAGGTTATCCGGATAAAAAAGTAGTTTAGAGAAATGTATTACAAAGTCCAGCTAATAAATGTCAATAGTAAAATAAAAAGATGTTGGGGTCAAAACCATAAATAAATTTGCCTCTGTTTCTATAGTACCTTGAA
>CAJUFM010000009.1 GCA_910585745.1 uncultured Eubacterium sp.
AGTTGTCAATTTTCAGTTAGAATCACATTCATTGAGATTCCGAGAAGTTATTAAGGATGGTACAGGAAAGGCAAATTATCAGCAGATAAGTGCAGCCACGGTACCCAAAGGAAAGTGGGCAGCATTGCAGGGAGAGTTCGTGATACCAGAGGATGCGACAGAGATGCTGCTCTATTTTGAAGAGGTTGATGGAACTCATGATTTCTATGTGGCACCGGTACAGCTGTATGACAAAGACCGGTATGACAATATGGCACTGGATCAGTTTGAGAGTGACAGCCTGTCTGATTTCAGAGGACGGGGCAGTGCCCAGATTGCCGTGGTTCCAGGCGGAGTGACAGGAAACTGTATGAGTGTCACTGGCCGTACTGCATCATGGAATGGAGTGGCTTCCGCTGTAGAGCTAAATCAAGGGTCATCAGTATATATATCCGGTTATGTGAAGACAGAGGCAGAAAATTATTCCTTTAAGACCAGCGGGGAGGCAACGGACAGTACCACAGGAACAACTACATATCCAGAGCTTCTCCAGATGGAACTGAAGAAGGGAGAGTGGACGAAATTCAGCTGCTCTTTCACATTTGACCAGAATAAATACAGCAGTATCCATTCTGTATATTTTGAACTGACAGGGGCCGATGATACGGTATTTCCTGACTTTTATCTCGATAATGTGACCATCTGTGTGGTGGATGGGGAAATAGATCTGTCCAATATCGTGGCAAGTGGTATATATGATATCAAGGGAAGCCTGAAGGAGGCGTACAGTCCATATTTTACCAATGTTGGGACCTGCATGAATTATGAACAGCTTGCCGGTGCCGATACGATGAAGTTTGCCGCGGGGCAGTATAACAGTATTTCAGCGGAGAATGAGATGAAGCCGGATTATCTTCTGAATAAAGGAACGATGAATACTACTGAGGCGAAAGAGAACAAGTATTATTATGTGCCAGAGAATTATACAGAGGCGGTCTGTCCGAAGATCAATTATGATGCGGTAGACAAGTATCTACAGGTGGCAGCGGAAAATAAGATGCGGATCCGTTTCCATGTATTTGTATGGCATCAGCAGACGCCAAAATGGTTCTTTAAGGAAAATTATAATGAGAATGGCAAGTGGGTGGCACCAGAGGTGATGAATGCCAGACTGGAGTTTTTCATCAAATCCGTGATCCGATATATTACCCTGAAAGAGGAAGAACTGGGTATTGGAGATGTGGTATACTGCTATGATGTGGTGAATGAGTATTTCCATAATAACAACAATCCGGACAAGGCATATTGGGATGAGGTTTATTACCCGGAAAAGGTTTTTGATCCGGAAGATCCGAGTCTTTATGAACAAACTACGAAGCCGGTTTATGTGAAAAATGCCTTTGCTTATGCCAGAGATATTCTGGACAGCTACGATAAGCAGCACATCACTTTGTTCTACAATGATTTTAATACCTATCTGGAAGCAGATAAGATCATTGAGATGATGGAATATATTAATGCGGAAAAGACTCTCTGCACTGGAGTCGGTATGCAGAGCCATCTGGATGTAGGATTTCCGTCAGTTGAATTTTATGCTTCTACAATGGAAAAATTCCTGAAGAGTGATTATATCAAGGAAGTGCAGATCACGGAGCTGGATGTGACAGCATATCCGAAAAAGGAAAGCACTCTGGAGGATCAGATGACATACTATTCTGATCTGATGAAGGCAGTTCTTGCCTTAAAGGAAACCTATTCAGAAAAGATGACAGGACTGACTTTCTGGGGTCTGTACGACAGTGTCTCCTGGCGAGCCGAAGGCCTGCCCCTGCTTTTTGCCAGCACGACGAAGGCAAAGGGGGTTTATTACAAAGTATTGGAGGCAGCAGGATGAGAAAAGCAAATGAAATACAGGCGATCCAAAAATATATCGAAGTACGGATGAAAGGGAAGGAGATCCAGAGACCGGGGGTGAAAACCAGGGAAGCGGTGCAGCTTCTGGAGAAGATTGACCAGGTACTGGAGTTTCAGAAAATATCCGTTGGAGAGGCTAAACAGGTTATGCACATATCCAGCCAGATTTCCAGTTTTGACGTGGAGATGTCGCATATGTCAGAGTATCTTGCTGGCTTTGCCGCTAAACTGTCAGACCTTTCCCAATCCAATCTGGCGATTGTGGAAGAGACCACAGCTACGATGGGACAGGTCCGGGACAATGTAGGTTTTACCTCCCAGCGGTTAAACCAGCTGTCAGAGGAGAGCAGAGAGCTCACGGAAAAGAACAATGAAGGAAAAAGACTTTTGGAGGAGGTTGAAACTCTCAAGGAGGGTGTCGTAGAAGACACCAGACAGATGGATGATCAGATCATGAAGCTGGTCAGGCTTGTGGAGGAGATCGAGGGTATTGTTGACAGTGTTCAGGGGATCGCAGCCCAGACGAATCTACTGGCGCTGAATGCTTCCATCGAGGCTGCCAGGGCCGGGGAGCAGGGAAAGGGCTTCGCCGTGGTAGCGGGAGAGGTGGGAAAACTCGCCGAGAACACCCAGAAAGAGCTGGATGCGATGAAACGTTTTGTACAAAAGATCTACGAAGCATCCAAAGCAGGACAGGAGAGTACCGCACAGGCTTCCAGCTCCACCCAGGAGATGAGCGGAAAGCTGGATATTGTGTTCAGGACAGTGGGAGATAATATCAACATGCTGGAACAGGTGGCAGGAGATGTGGCAGCCATCAATGATTATATGCGCATGGTGGAGCAGGCTTCCGGAGATGTGAATGCTGCGATGGAGCAGTGCAGCCAGGATGCGGAAGAGATCACAAATCTCACAATGACAGTTAGTGAACTGGCAGATGAGACCAGCCAGGCAGCAGACCAGATCAGTGGCATTGAGACGAAGATCACAGAGAGTACCAGGCTGTTGTACAAGGGATTGAATACAGGGATCACCATGCTGACGAATCAGGAACTGATCGATGTTCTTGAATCTGCCAAGCAGGCGCACAGGGACTGGGCGGAAAAAGTTTCTGGCATGGCGGATCAGATGAAGGTACTTCCCCTGCAGCTGGATTCCAATAAGTGTGCCTTTGGACATTTTTATAATGCCATTACGATAAAGCATCCGCAGCTGGCGGGGAGATGGAATAGTCTGAGCGAGGTACATAAAAGATTTCATACCCTGGGAAGACATGTGATCGATGCCATTGGCAGTAATGATATGGATAGGGCAGGGAGAGAGAGCAGGGAGGCAGAGAGTCTTTCCAGAGAGATTGTCAAGACGCTGGATGACATGATTCATCAGATTAAAGCCATGAGTGATCAGAGACAGGATGTTTTCTGATAAAGAATTAATTAATAAAGCCAGTCTGGCGGTGCAAAACAGATGTAGATCCGCACTGCCAGGCTAAAATAAAGGAGTCTGCTGATGGGCAGATTTTTTATTTTTAAAATTATTAGCACTCAATCTTGACGAGTGCTAATAATTGTGATATAACAAAGGTGACAGGTTAAATAGATTGGAAAAAGAGAGGGTGATATGATGAACATTACGAAATTTACACAAAAGTCGGTGGAAATCCTGAACAGCCTGGAAAAAATCGCTTATGATTTCGGCGCCCAGGAGATTGTGCAGGAACATCTGCTCTATGGCATGCTGACGGTGGAAGACAGCCTGCTGAAAAAGCTGATCGAGAAAATGGAGATTGACAGTGATGTCTTTCTGGCACAGGTGGAGGGACTGGTCAGAAAACGTCCACAGGTGAGTGGCGGACAGGTTTATATTGGTGATGAATTGAATAAGGTTCTGGTATACGCAGAGAATGAGGCAAAGGCGCTGGGGGATGAATATGTTTCTGTGGAGCATTTATTCCTTAGCCTGCTGCGCAAGCCCTCCCGTCCGGTCAAGCAGCTTCTTGGCGATTTTCGGATCGACAGGGAAAGATTTCTTCAGGCGCTGTCTAAAGTTCGTGGAAACCAGAAAGTCACTACAGACAATCCGGAGGCAGTGTATGACAGTCTGAATAAATATGGCTATGATCTGGTGGAGCGGGCAAGGGAGCAGAAGCTGGATCCGGTGATCGGCAGGGATTCAGAGATCCGGAATATGATACGTATTCTTTCGAGAAAATCCAAGAATAATCCTGTGCTGATCGGTGAGCCCGGTGTGGGAAAAACTGCCGCTGTTGAGGGGCTTGCCCAAAGGATCGTCCGGGGAGACGTGCCAGATGCCCTTCGGGATAAGCAGATTTTTGCACTGGATATGGGGGCCCTGGTAGCGGGAGCAAAATACCGGGGAGAATTTGAAGAGAGACTGAAAGCGGTTTTGGAAGAGGTCAAGGAAAGCGATGGAAAGATCATACTATTCGTAGATGAGCTTCATACTATCGTGGGCGCTGGTAAGACAGAGGGCTCCATGGATGCTGGCAATATGCTGAAGCCAATGCTGGCAAGGGGCGAACTTCATTGTATTGGTGCCACTACTCTGGATGAGTACCGGATGTATATCGAAAAGGATGCAGCGTTGGAGCGGAGGTTTCAGCCGGTGCTGGTGGATGAGCCCACGGTAGAGGATACCGTTTCCATCCTGCGCGGTCTGAAGGACCGGTATGAGATCTTCCATGGAGTGAAGATCATGGATGCCGCCCTGGTGAGCGCGGCGGTGCTGTCAGACCGCTACATCTCCGACCGATTTCTTCCAGATAAAGCCATTGATCTCGTGGATGAGGCATGTGCCTTGATCAAGACCGAACTGGATTCCCTGCCTACGGAGCTGGACGATGTAAAGCGTCATATCATGCAGCTGGAGATCGAAGAAGCTGCCTTGAAAAAGGAAACTGACAATCTCAGCCGGGAGCGGCTTGAGGTTCTACAGAAGGAGCTGGCAGAGCTGAGGGAAGAATTTGCTGGGGCAAAGGCCAAATGGGATAATGAGAAAAATGTGGTGGAGCGGATCCACACTCTGAAAGCGGAGCTGGAAGAGGTCAATAACCAGATCGAGGTGGCAAAAAATAACTACAATCTGGAAAAGGCGGCAGAACTGCAGTATGGGGATGTACCCCGTATCATGCGGCAGCTCAGTGAGGCGGAGGAGCGCGCCAAGGCAAACGATCAGTCTATGGTGCATGAGCGGGTAACAGAAGAAGAGATTGCTAAGATCGTATCCCGCTGGACCGGCATACCAGTGGCTAAACTGACGGAGTCTGAGAGGAATAAGACCCTGCATCTGGCGGATGCCCTGCATGAAAGGGTAGTGGGACAGGAAGAGGGTGTCACGAAGGTGACGGAGGCGATCCTGCGCTCCAAGGCAGGTATCAAAGATCCTGGCAAACCTATCGGTTCCTTTCTGTTTTTAGGGCCCACCGGCGTGGGCAAGACAGAACTGGCAAAAAGCCTGGCACAGAATCTTTTTGACAATGAGCAAAGTATCGTCCGCATAGATATGAGTGAATACATGGAGAAGCATTCTGTATCCCGCCTGATCGGAGCCCCTCCGGGATATGTTGGTTACGAAGAGGGCGGGCAGCTGACGGAGGCAGTCCGCAGAAAACCCTATTCGGTGGTTCTCTTTGACGAGATTGAAAAAGCACATCCTGATATGTTCAATGTATTCCTGCAGATTTTGGATGACGGGCGTGTGACGGATTCCAAGGGAAGAACGGTGGACTTTAAAAATACGATCCTGATCATGACGTCAAATCTGGGGGCTGAGTATCTTTTAGAGGGCATTGATGAAGAGGGAAATGTCCAGCCGGAGGCGGAACAGATGGTAATGGAACGTCTTCGGACCAGTTTTAAACCAGAGTTTCTGAACCGATTAGATGAAGTCATCATGTTTAAGCCGTTGACCCGCGAGAATATCCGTGGTATCATTGATCTTCTGGTGGCAGAGCTGAACTGCCGTCTTGCCGGCAGGGAACTCTCGGTGGAGCTGACGGAGGCGGCAAAACAGAAGGTCGTGGAAAATGCCTATGAACCTGCATATGGTGCCAGACCATTGCGGCGATACATTCAGAAAAATGTAGAAACTCTTCTGGCAAAAAAGATCCTGGCTGATGAGATCCATGCAGGGGAAACCTTTGTGATCAATGAAGAGATGCTGTAAAGAAAAAACACGGAGAATCAAGGGGAAAATTTGTCCTTGATTCTTCGTGTTTTTTGGATAGGACGTTAGAGGATTATTTACAAAATTGTTTATCGAAATCCGGGTTGAAGGCGTAGAAGTTTTTGCTGTTCAGGCTGTCCTGAACCAGACGCAGGCTCTCACCGAAACGCTGATAGTGTACGATTTCACGCTCCCTCAGGTATTTGATGGGATCGCAGACTTCCGGATCTTTTACAAGACGAAGAATGTTGTCGTAGGTCAAACGCGCTTTTTGCTCTGCTGCTGCCTGACAAGGATAACGGGGTTCATCCTATGGTGTCCTGGTATTTTTTGCGTACTATAGGGAAATATTTTTTCATACTATGTAGAAAGAAGTACAGGTGCAGGAGGTGGGTGATGGGCAGCAGGAACCAGGATTGTATCTGCAGATCCGTTTTCAAAAGTACCACAGACGAGGAGATCCGGACCAGGTATATACAGGTTTTGATAAAGTATATCACGCAGCAGGAAGAGAGTAAAAGGATGTGAGGGGGAGTATATACTGTGGCAGGACGGCCGATCGCAGCAATATATGCGAGATTATCCGAAGAGGACAGAGTAAAGATCAATGGGTATGAAAGTAGTAGGAGTATCACAAATCAGCTTATGCTATTGAGACAGTATGCAGAACAGATGGGCTGGGATGTGTATGAGTGTTATACGGATGATGACTGGGCGGGGGCAGACCGAAACCGGCCTGCATTTAACCGGCTGCTGAGGGATGCTGAACAGGGAAAATTCAATATTGTATTATGCAAGACCCAGAGCCGTTTTACCCGGGAACTGGAGATGGTTGAAAAATATATCCATGGATTGTTTCCCCTCTGGGGCATTCGCTTTGTGGGGGCTGTAGATCATGCAGATACCAGTGTCAAAGGGAATAAAAAATCCCGTCAGATCAATGGTCTTGTGAACGAGTGGTATCTGGAAGATATGTCAGAAAACATTAAGGCAGTTCTCAACACAAGGCGCCAGGAAGGATGCTATATTGGCTCAACGCCTTTATATGGATACCGTAAGGATCCGGAGAGGAAGGGACATCTGTTGGTAGATCCGGAAGCTGCCGGAGTTGTGAAACTGATTTTTCATTCTTTTGCTAACGGAATGGGGAAAACAGCCATTGCCAGAATGCTCAACGAGAGGGGAATACCGAATCCAACGGAATATAAGAGACAAAAGGGGATCATTAAAAAAACACCGAAGCATAAGGCAGGAACTTTGTGGAAATATTTTGCCATTGCCGGTATACTGGGCAATGAGATGTATATTGGAAATTTGGTACAGGGGAAATATGGAAGTGTATCTTATAAGACGAAGAAAAATAGGCCATTGCCAAGAGAAAAATGGATCCGTGTAGAACATACCCATGAACCTATCATTGATAAGGAACTATGGGATATGGTCCAGAAGATGATCCAGGAGCGGGCCAAGCCCTTTTCTACAGGGGAGATTGGTCTGTTTGCCAAAAAAGTAAGATGTAAGTATTGCGGTTACACTATGCGTTCTGGAAAAGGGCGCGGCAGACACTATCTGAACTGTAGCAGCAGGCATGTGGCAAAGGACGCCTGTATTGGCTCATTCATCTATGTGGATAAACTGGAGCAAATAGTTCTGGAAGAACTGGAGAAGATCAATCTTAAATTTTTGGATGAAAAGCGTCTTGAGGATGAAGTCGTCATCCGGGAGGAGCCGGGTGAAGATATAGAAAAATGGAAACAGCAATGCATTTGTCAGAGACAGAGAAGGGAGCAGATAGATGCCGCCATTAAAAATCTGTATCTGGATAAAGTGAAGGGCGATATTGATGGGGATCAGTTTCAGTTGATATACCACGAACTGGATTTAGATAAAGAGAATGCGAAAGAAGCAGTAAGGCAGCTGGAGTGGAAAATGGAACAGGTTCAGTCCCAGAGTGGAGATCAAAGAAGTAAGCGGCAGATTATCAGCGAATATGTGAATCCCTCTGAACTCAGCCGTCCAATGGTAGAACAGCTCATTGATCATATAGAAGTTTCCAGGCGTGATCCGGAGACAGAGATGATAAAAATAGAGATCCACTGGAACTTTTGAATGATCCGGTGGATCTCCCCATTCTCAACGCTCGCAGACGCCGCCAGATGAAATAAAATAAAAGATCTAATTCCGTGCCTCATGCAGGATCTGCGTCAGGTCAGCGATAAGTTCCTTAGAGTATTCCTCGGCTTCTTTGTAAATCTGTTCGGCTTCCGCATAGGATCCACTGTTTAGTGCCTCAATGATGGTGGCACCATACTGGTGGAATTTTCTGTGCTTCATTTCCAGCGCTTCCCATACAGGCATAATGACAGGGATCCGGGGTTTTACGGAATAGTAAAAATGGCCAAATCCGCATTTTGTGGAATCCAGCTGCAATGGTATGACATCATGGGTCTCAACCATATTTCTCAGATTATTGAGCCAGGTCCGGTGGGCGGTAATGGCATCTCTGACATATTTGGCAAATTCCGAATTCTCTAACTGGTAGAAGGCATCCTGAGACAGGATCCCCATTTGTTTCGCAGTAGCATCCAGAGTCTTTTCAATGCCAACGACGGGTTCTATAGCTTTTCTCAGATCCACACTGACCTGATTCATAAAGTTGGTGCTGTTCCTGAGCTGATTTTCCATTTCGTTCATGGAACTGCTGATGTTCTCGCTTACCTCAGCGATGGAACGGATGGAATCATTCACTCTGGAAACACTCTGCTGGCTATCCCTGTTCAGATCCCATACATAGTTGATCTTCTTTGACATCGCTTCTAGTGATTCAACGGTATTTGAGGCACTTTGTACACTTTTTTCAGAAGCTTCTTTGATGGTCTCCACGAATTGCTCCATATTGCTGGTGAGTTTCTGCGTTTCTCCGGCTAATGTACCGATTTCTTCTGCCACAACTGCGA
The DNA here is from genome assembly GCA_910585745.1 of uncultured Eubacterium sp. GTDB lineage: Bacteria > Bacillota > Clostridia > Lachnospirales > Lachnospiraceae > Eubacterium_F. The sequence goes on from CAJUFM010000009.1 coordinate 9,036, forward strand.
AACCTTTCCCCGCCTCCCCAGCTCTTGCCGCTTCGATAGAGGCATTTAATGACAACAGGTTCGTCTGCAGGGAGATGGCATTGATCCCGGCAATAACATCACTTATGTACTCCAGTATCTGCAGCAGTTTATCCATATCTTTCTGGAGTTCCAAAGAGATATCGATGGTCTGTCCGGAGAGGTCCCGAATGGTTGTCAGTTCATTTTGGCCTTCCTGAATTTTCTCAAATACATCATTGGTATCAGAAGATACCTTAACGATCGTACCTGTCAGCTGTTCATGCTGGTTATTGTTTCTCCCTCCGGCAGAATCCGCAGAACCGCCGAAAATAGTCTCTGTAGCGTTTGCTACGCTGCGGGAGATATCAACTATTTTTTCTGTCTGGTACTGCATGGTCAGGTCAAGTGAACTGATCTGCATCACGGCTTTGATATTTTTCTCAAAAATCTCTCCGAATTGTCTTCTTCCGCTTTGTAATCGCTCATAGATATCCTGCAGATCTGGATCTTTTGCATAATCTGCTTCTTTCATTTCAGAAATTGCTTTTACAAGCGCAGCCTTACTTGTTTTTAGTGCCATTGGTCATCTCCTTTTTTGATTTTATTCCCGCCAGCGTTTTCGGACGCAAATGCCCGTGTTTTCGTCCATTATATGCTACGGGGATTCTTCCCTAAGAAAGTTCTGTATGCGCATCTGCGCACAGAAACTAAGTGTATACTTTCATAATAAGGGATTCTGTATATTTTGCAAGCTTTTTTTGAATTTTTTTAATGGTATTTTTGTGAAATTTTAATTTAACGTTATTCTTACAATGCAGCACCGTCTGCCGCCATATCTTCGTGCAGGTCTGCTAGCGGATCTCCTGTGGACTGGATCATGGAAGCGCTCCATGGTTCACCGGAAGCAGCCTGAGGCCACAGACCGATGGTGTGATCAATATAGTAGGGAGCAAAGCCCTGTTCCTGAAGTTCCTCGGCAGTAAGATTTTTTGTCAGCTGATGGACGATGGCGCATACGATCTCCATGTGAGCAAGTTCTTCTGTACCTATATCGGTGCCGGTATTGCCCCAAGGTGGAATGCCCGGAAATACAGGGGTTGTAGCACCTTGCAAAAATAAAGTATGATGGATTGGTCCATCCAATCGGCTGCCTGGAAAACGGGCAGTCTTTTTTTATCGGAATCAGTACATGGTGTGAAATTAGAGGTTGTTTTATGTGGCAAAGCAGTCTATACTATTTTTATATAGGAGTAATTAAACGAAAGCGTATCAAATACAGATAAATAACAATATGGAAAATTTATTTTCCATGTGGCACTTTGTTTTTCTGCTTTGCCTGATACAAAGCGGCACATACAAAAAGTAGAAAGGAGAATTTATTTATCCCATATTTCAACCCTAATTAAACATAATGTATTGAAACTAAGCACTTTTGATATATTTCAGCGTGAAAACTACAGGTAGTGTTCGCAGTAAAAAGCAAATATTTCTGGATATTGTTGCGGTTTACGATAGGGCTCTAATCGCTCTTGTAATACTTTTTTTTGTTTTTCTGACAGGCATTCAAAAAGTTTCAGATGCTTTAAGATACCGCACCATGTTACATCAAACTTATGATAATCATACTCTAAAGGATTTGTAAACCATTTCCAAAAGTTCGTTATTATAAATTCTTCAAACTCTGTCAAATTTTCCACTTTATTATTTAAGTATAAGTTGTATAACATTATAAATGGGTTGGAAACCAAACTTTCTCTATTTAGCCAATCCTCATCAAGTTTTTCTAATTGATATCCGTTCATTTCGGCATCTTTTTGTTCTTTTTGCCTCTGCTTTTGCAGACGTTTGATAAATTTGCTGCATTCCTGCTGCATTCTATTACTCAGTTTTTTATCCCATTCTTTAACATCTTCCATAACGAGAGAATAAATTTCATATGCTGTCAGCTTTTTCTCCCTTGCCATATAAAGTGCAATCAGTCGCTTTTTCTGGGTATTATTCATCAATGGATATAATTGGCTGAGCATAGAGAGCTGATCCTTTTTCGGACTAATATTCCTTTTTCATAAGTGCTCCATATATATTTTTTAGGCACTGTATCAAATAGTCTGGAACATCGTCATCATAACATAACGTATGAATATCATAGCGTTTCAGCATGACGTCTAAATCCTTTGCAGCAATATAATAAAGCAAGAAATGAAAATCTAGTATTCGCAAGCGATCTATAGTTTCATTATTATGAACTTTGGTGTTTAAAAAATCATATCTCTCATGCTGTCTGACTATTTCGCATTGGCTCACGAGCAAGTACTCTACATATATACTGATATATTCCCGGAATGCATGCCCGGCATATTTTACACCTGAAAAATTTATCACGTAAATCCGATTACTGATTAGATAATGATAAAGCTGTTCCGTTTCAATTTGACAATTCATATATTCTATGTTGCGGTCTGTAAGATACTGTGTAATGGTGTTGGAATATGTCGTTGCTTTCCTTAGTTTTTCAAGTAATACATGCTGGATTTTTAGAATATTATTTGGCAAATTCGAGAAATATTGTTCAAATAAATTTAGCGGCAGCCTATATAATTTCGGCATTAAATCCAGTCTTCGTTTATAACTAAATGATTCCATATGAAATCCATCAGAAAACGAATTAAACTCGTAAATAACTTTTTTTATATATTCTTGTTTCTGTCCTGCCTGTTCAATATATTTTCTTAATTGTTTTCGACGCTTTTTTCTTTTTAAGTCCATAACATATGCACAATAGACAGCATCTATTTCTGGTTTTAACTTGTTTTTTTTATCAATGGCACCACGATATAAGCCCTCAAAATCAAAAGTTACGATTTTTTTATAAATTGAGTCTTTATCTGATTTATCTAACTCAACAACCTTTTCTTCTTCATCGTTTATAAATACGATGCGGCACACACCTGCTTTCTTGAGTATATGCCGAAATAATTGCCTTAATTTTTTTTCACCTGTGAGGAATTCATAAGCTTTATGCCTGTTGTTTCCATGCGATTCAACATAAAGTGTTCCATATGTATCCTGATTTACACCATAAGCAAACAATGGATTTAATGCTTTTTGAACATCGTTAAATGAAACAAATGATAGTTTTTCAAAATATTGTAACCGCTCTGCTGCTTCAACAGATGTTATTGTAAAAGAATCTGTCTGTTGATATTGTTTGCAACTATGTATCATGCGGAACAACAAAATTCCCTTTGGGTCAGTTAAAAAGTGTTTGGGGCATTTCTCCTTGGGTCTTATAATCTTTGGTGAGAGGATTTCAATTCTTTTTTTGCGGAAATAGTTTTTGAAATAGTCATCTGGTTCATCTGTGCTTAGAAAATAATGTTGAATTGGTTCAAGATTGTCTGTGTGGTATGAACGGATTAAGTCATCCACCCATGTCATAATTGTATTTAGAGTACTATCTTGCATTCCGTAGCCAACAAACAAAAATACATGATTTACTAAAAGACTCTTGATAACCATTTCAATTAACACATGTTTTTGTGAATAGGAAAGATAATCGGATTCTTTTAAAACTAGTGCAGTAAAATTTTCAACATCACCGTGCATTTTAATGTAAAAATGTTCTTTATTTGCCTTTATTAGATGCTCGTCACAGGCAATCATTTGGTATTCTTTGCATATTCCCTGTTTATAGGCTTTCATGAGTGCGTGTTCAATCAGGTTATCATAATTTGTTGTAATTATATGAGCAGGGTTCCATTCCAGTAGTGCATCTAGTATGTCGTTATTCATATTTTTGCGATCTGCAAAACATTTCTGCAACATATCATGATAAACTGTAGAATCTTGTAAAAACATATATTCTGGAACTATTTGAAGATAATTTGGAATGGAACTTACATCTTGAAGTTCCATCCTTTTTGCCATCAGGTCAACAAGTGACGGCCATGTGGGATAACCAGAATTTACAGAAACACCAGCACCAATAAATAGTACGAGTCGGTCTTCTTTGATTGCTTTAATCAATCCATCTAATGACTTATTGTGTTTCATTACCTCTCCTCTTTGATTTAAAAGTTTGTTTTCTGTTTTAGAATAAATATTTATGATTGTATCATTTTCAACCTTAATAATCAAGAATTTAAAGGTAATTTTTGGATGGTAAAAATTTGCTTTCGGGAATGGAGCGTCTGAAAGATTTGTTTGTTGATAGTAAAATCCTCTGCTACATTAACATTCTGGAATCTTACATTAAATTTTTAGAAAATAATTAATCTCTAAAAAACCGAATAAAATTTTACTCTGTCAAAGGCTTTTTTTATTGTACTTTGAGAAACATGTGGTAAAATATTAGTAAAAGGATGTTTAAGAGAGGATGATGCGGTCTTGATTTTATACCATGCAAGTAAAGAGGTTGTCGAATATCCGGAAATCCGAAAAACAAAGTTTACAAAGGATTTTTCCTGGGGATTTTATTGTACCAATAAATATGAGCAAGCGGTTAGATGGGCAAATCGTGGTGAAGGACCAGCGATTGTCAACATATACCAATATGAGCCTGATAAAAATCTAAACATATTGATATTTGAAGAAATGACAAATGATTGGTTAGACTTTATCGCCAAATGCAGAAAAGGGGAAATCCATAATTATGATATTGTGGAAGGACCAATGGCAGATGATACCATTTGGAATTATGTTAATGATTTCCTGTACGGAGACATAAACAGAGAACAGTTTTGGGAATTAGCCAAATTTAAGTATCCGACACATCAAATAAGTTTTCATACATTAGCAGGATTAAATTGCTTGACATTTGAAAGGAGTGAGATGGTCTATGACAGAAATCAAGAAAGATGATTTGTTTTATGTTTGTTCACTCATTGAATTTATCGGACGCAAAACCAAAAACAAAAGAAAAGAAGTTGTAAATGCTTTAGGTGAACAGGGTATTATAAAGCAGCTTTATGATGCACAGGTAAATCATTGCCTTTCCTTTGAGCAGGTATCCGAAGAATTGATTGAGAAGTATCAGATACCGCATGGGAATTTTGATACCATATCGGACTGCAAATATAAAGTACCAAGTTTTACCGCTATTGGGAAATTATACAGTCACATGATTCTTGATTGCTCTAAAAATGGAGAAGAAATAAAGGAATTAATTAAAATATATAATTCCTTTATCAGTGATGAAATATCGGATTTTAAGACGGGCATTTATTATGAAAATCCCAGTTATTTGGAACATTCCTATCAGGAGGGAGTTTTGTTAGCATAGCCTTTATTCACATGCGATGTAGAAACCCCCATTTCCTGGACAATCCCCATACGCAACTTCCCCACCGATACCCCTACAGAAGCAGCGGTAATGCCCCACTTACATTTGCGGGGCATATCTTGCTTAAGCAGGGCTGTTATGGCAGCGTCCATAATTAATGCTGCATATTTTAGCATGGTAAACAATATAGAAATCTGATATAATAAAAACTAAAAAAGGAGGTATTCCGATATGGCAGGGCGTACACTGGTTTCTGTACTGGAAAATGAAAAAAAACATGGTATAAAAGGCGGAATTTATGGCAGGCTTCAGGTTGATTTTGCCTACAACTCCAACCATATGGAGGGAAGCCGGCTCTCCCATGAACAGACCCAGTATATCTATGATACAAGAACGGTTGGCATAGAGCCCGCAAAAGTAGATGATATCTTTGAGGCTGTAAACCATTTCCGCTGTTTTGACAGTATTTTGGAACATATGGATGAGCCATTGACCGAAGATTTTATCAAAAACCTTCATAAAACTTTAAAAGATGGTACATTTGACTCCCAGTCATCCGAAGCTGTTATTGGAGATTACAAAAAATTTCCCAATACAGTTGGCATGATAGAAACAACATCCCCGGAACAGGTATTGGCTGAAATGAAGAGACTTTTAGAAGAATATAATAGTAAGCCGAATCATACCCTGGATGACATTCTGGACTTCCACGCATCCTACGAAAAAATTCATCCATTTTACGACGGCAATGGACGGACGGGAAGGCTTATTATGTTCAAGGAATGCCTTCATAACAATATTGTTCCCTTTATTATTACAGACCAGTACAAAGGCTATTATTACAGGGGGCTGAAAGAATGGCAGACCGGCGGGGAACGTGGTTATTTAAGGGATACCTGCCTGTCCATGCAGGACAACATGAAAGGCATGCTGGACTATTACAAAGTTAAGTACAGCGGGGATGATCTGACATAATAAAACACCGTGGCATGATAAATGTGTCATGGATTTCAAAGGAATCCGAAAAAACGGATTTTTCTTAGAATCATACTGGAGTTTTTTGTTTTATAATGTTATAATAGAAATATGTCGTTTCTTATATCATATACAGGAGGGAAGAAGATGTATCATTGCCATATTCATTTTTATTTTGCAGGTCATCCGTGCAGAGCCTTTGAGATCATAAAGGAAATGTCCCCGCTTGTACCGTTTACCCATGAGTTCTCGGAAAGTGACAGGCTGGAGGAGAAGCTGACAGCCCAGGCAGATGTGATCCTGGTTAGTTTGCAGGGAATGGATGCAAAAGAAACAACGCAGATGTTGACTTCAAAAAGAAAAGAGGACACGGAAGTCATATTGCTTGCGGATAGGGAACAGATTCAGGTTTTGTCAGACAAACTTTCACAATTTACGGATATATGGACGCCGCCACTATCAGATGAGGAGATTCGTTTTCGGTTCCTGAGATGGCAGCAGGCTTATAAAATGAGCAGAGATTTCTGGGAGACAAGTCATTTTCTGGAGGCGACCATCAACAACGTTCCAAACCTGGTCTGGTATAAGGATAAAGATGGTGTACATGAAAAGGTAAATGACAGTTTCTGCCAGACGGTAGGGAAGACCAAGAAACAGGTGGAGGGACGCCGCCACGCCTATATCTGGGATGTGGAGGAAGATGATCCAGCTTGTATAGAGTCGGAACGCCAAGTTATGATGCAAGAAAAAACTTACGTTTCTGAGGAGACCATCAAAACCGGAGAGGGTATGAGACAGCTTACCACCTACAAATCGCCATTATATAATGTGGATGGCAGTGTAATGGGGACGGTGGGCGTCGCTATCGATGTGACAAAAGAACGTGAGTATGAGCAGGAGATCATCCGAAAAAATCAGTCTCTGGAGAAAATATTTACATCCATTGACTGTGGGGTTATGCTTCATACGGAAGATGGAAAACAGATCCTCAGTGTCAACCGGGCAGCGCTCAAGATCCTGGGATATGAGTCTAAGGAGGAGCTGGAAGCCGGAGGCTTTGATATGGTAGCATCCTCTGTTATGGAAGAAGATAAACCAAAACTTCTGGAATCCATCAGAGAGCTAAAGGAAGTGGGAGACAATATCAGTGTGGAGTACCGTGTACAGCACAAAAATGGAGATATTTTACATATTATGGGCAATATCAAACTGTTAGAGGAGAACGGTGAACATATTTATCAGCGTTTTCTTCTGGACTGTACAGCCCAGAAGCTGCAGGAAAAGAAAAAAGAAAAGCGTCAGCAGGAGCTGGTTCAGGCGCTGAGCATCGATTATAACCTTGTCTGTTTCTTTGATCTTGATACCGGGATGGGCTTCCAGGTTCAAAATGATGAGAATATGTTTGTGGATGCTTTTGATGAGAAGCTGTCTCTGGAGGAGAGCATGACACAGTATATAGAGAGATTTGTGCATGAGGATGACAGGGACATACTGAGAGAGGCGTCTTCCCGGGAACTGCTCATAAAAGAGCTGGAAGGAAAGAAGATGTACTCTGTGAATTACCGCATAATAAAAGAGGGTAAGATCAAGTATTTCCAGCTGAAAGTGGTTCGTGCAGGATCATGGGAGAAAAACCACGGTATTGTTCTCGGATTTCATAGTGTGGATGCGGAGATCCGCAATGAGATGGAACAGAAAAATCTGCTGGAAGATGCTCTTATGCAGGCAAATCAGGCGAGCAAGGCAAAGAGTGTATTTCTTTCCCACATGTCTCATGACATCCGTACTCCGATGAATGCGATTATTGGTTTTACGGCTCTGGCGATCACTCATATAGAACAAAAAGAACAGGTAGAGGAATACCTTAAGAAGATCATGACATCAGGAAATCATCTGTTGAGCCTGATCAATGACGTTCTGGATATGAGCCGGATCGAAAGCGGCAAGATGCATCTGGAGGAGAAGCTCTGCAGCCTGCCGGATATCCTGCATGAACTTCGTAACATCCTGCAGTCAGACATCCGTGCCAAACAGCTGGAACTGTATCTGGATGCCGTGGATGTTATGAATGAGGAGATATACTGTGATAAGCTGAGGTTAAACCAGGTGCTTTTGAATCTGTTAAGTAATGCGGTCAAGTATACGACAGCGGGTGGTATCGTCAGTGTGAGGGTGACAGAAAAACCAGGGGCTCCAGCCGGTTATGCAAATTATGAGTTTAGTATAAAAGATACCGGCATCGGTATGAGTGAAGAATTCGTATTACATATTTTTGAACCTTTTGAGAGAGAACGGACCACAACTATCAGCGGTATAGAGGGAGCCGGTCTTGGAATGGCGATCACGAAAAATATCGTGGATATGATGAATGGAACTATTGATGTAAAGAGTGAGCAGGGGGTAGGAACCGAATTTACTGTATCCTTTACATTCCGTCTCAGTTCCGAAACAAAATCTTATCAGGAGATTCCAGAGCTTAAAAACTGCAGGGCGCTGGTTGTAGATGATGATTTTAATACCTGCGACAGCGTATCTTTTATGCTGGGGCAGCTCGGGCTGCGGGCAGAATGGACTTTATCAGGAAAGGAAGCGGTGCTGCGTACCCGCCAGGCCTCTATGAGGGGGGACTGCTACAGTGTATATATCATTGATTGGCTTCTTCCTGATATGAATGGCATCGAAGTCACCCGGAGAATCCGGAAGGAGATGGGGGAGGATGTGCCAGTGATCGTACTGACCGCATATGACTGGTCGGATATCGAGAGCGAGGCGAAGGAGGCAGGTGTAACGGCATTCTGCAGTAAACCTCTGTTTATGTCGGAACTCAGCAGTTGTCTAAATTCCGTTGTAAATGCAGAGGATATGGAAGCCAAGGAAGATGACGACGAGGCAATGGAACTCCCGACGGGAAGGATCCTTCTGGCTGAGGATAATGAACTGAACCAGGAAATTGCCGTGGCAATATTAGAAGAGGCCGGGCTCAGCGTCGAGGTGGCAGGAAATGGACAGATTGCCGTGGAAATGCTGGAAAAATCGGAACCGGATCATTACCAGCTGATCCTCATGGATGTTAAGATGCCGGTGATGAACGGCTACGATGCAACGAAAGCGATTCGGAAGCTGGAAAATAAGAAATTGTCGTCGATACCGATCTTTGCAATGACCGCCAATGCCTTTGAAGAAGACAAGCGAGAGGCTTTAAAATGTGGGATGAACGGTCATTTGGCAAAGCCGATCGATGTGGAAAAACTGTTTAAGCTGTTAAAGAAAGTACTGAGCTGAAATAAAAAATTTCAACAAAGTTCAAATGCTGGAAAGCAGGTAGAAGCGGTGAACCCATAAGAAGATTCTGTGGTTCCCCAAGGAGCTGCAAGACTTCATATCGTAAGAAGCTTATAAAAATGTAAAAAGTGGGAATAAAAAGGAAAAAATTGTTGCAAAACAAATAGAGATATGCTATACTAACGAAGTATCTTATCAGCAGTGCCTTAGTACTGCCAGCTCCCTGCGCAAGCAGGGAGCATTTTTTTTGGGGTTATTTTTACCATAAATTACCACTTGTATTGCCACAGCACCTCTTTGTAAAATGGATATGGAGGTGTTAGAGATGGAAGAGTTGGACTCGGTATTCTGGATTAGGATCAATGGCGTACTCTATGGAAAGACTATCGAAGAAATAGCATATTTCAAATTGATGTGGCCCTGGGTGAAAATGGTGGCTGTGGACGAAGAGTTCAGTTTCTGGGAGTCATTGGCTCAGGTTCAGAAAAAAGTGGAAAAACAGTCACAGGATTTTATACGTGTAAGCAGACGTTATTACATAAATGTGTGTTATGTCAAAGATTTTACATATTTTTTTATAAATCAGCCTAAGCAATAAGAATATGTAAAGAAAGATCCTGCATATGATGTATAAAGCTGAAGCTGGATGGTTTATCATGAATAAGGAAACATTCGATCAGGCAATTACATTTCATGAAAGTGTTACAATTCCAATAGAGATGAAAGATTCTATTGATCGTCTTTTGAAAAGAGGTGTTTATAAGGAGCTGCATCGGAGAAAAATGCTATCGGATGGGCAGCTTGACATGTTATTATCCTATCATGATATGATCGGAGACAGTGCAGATGAAAAATAAACTGCGGGTTGCGGCATATGCGAGAGTATCTACAGAAAAGGATGATCAGGCTAATTCTTTGGCCAGCCAGAAAAATTATTTTGCAGATTATATCGGCAGACAGAGCGGTATGGAACTTAGTAACGTGTATTTTGATGAGGGGATCAGCGGTACACAGACGAGGAAACGCTCTGGATTTAATCAGATGATCCAAGATGCACTCAATGGGAATTTCAACCTCATTCTGACAAAAGAGGTCTCCCGTTTTGCAAGAAATACGGTGGACACCCTTTTTTATACGAGGGAACTAAAAAAGGCAGGAGTTGGTGTGATCTTTACCATTGATCATATTGATACCCGCCAGAGCGACGGCGAGCTGCGCCTGACAATTATGGCAAGTCTCGCCCAGGAGGAGAGCAGGAAGACCTCAGAACGTGTCAAATGGGGACAGCAGAGGCGGATGGAGCAGGGGGTTGTCTTTGGCAGGGATCTGCTGGGCTATCGGGTAAAAGATGGCGTTCTGTCTGTAAACCCTGAGGAAGTTCCTGTTATCAAAGCCATATTTCACAAGTATACAAATGAGGGGAAAGGGACGCATGTCATAGCTAGAGAACTCACAGAGGAAGGCTATAGACCGAAACGGAATTCCAGATGGTCCGCCTCGGTGATCCTCAGGATCCTGAGGAATGAAAAATATGTGGGGGATCTATGCCAGAAGAAAACATTTACGCCGGATTATCTGACTCACAAAAAGAAATATAACCGTGGTGAAGAGGAAAAGATTTTCATAAAAGGCCACCATGAGGCGATCATAGATCGTGACCTTTGGAACCGGACCCAGGCAGAACTAAAAGGGCGTTCTCCGTCTGCTGCCCGGAAATCAAGACATAGCAGCCGTTACTGGTGCAGTGGTAAAATCTGTTGCGGAGAATGTGGCAGCAAGTTTGTAAGCAGGACGAAGAAACAGCAGACAAGTACATATAAGGCATGGCGGTGTTATCAGACAGCGAATCACGGCATGTTAAAAATGGATGCGGAAGGAAAGATGACTGGCTGTCATAATAATTCTATTAATGAAAAGGCACTGCTTGCCTGTATGAAATATTGTGTCAGTCTTGTATGCCAAAACCGGGAACAACTACACAAGGAAATTCTTTCCAGTATTCAGTCTGTTTGCGGAGAGCAGGTTACTGCCATAGATGAAGGTAGAATCCGACAAAAGATAGGGACCATTGAGGAAAAGAAACGGAAATCGATTGATGCCATGCTGGAGGGAATACTTACCAAAGAAGATTTGAAAAAGCAGAAAGAATGGTATGACAACGAGGTTTCCCGCCTGCAGACGCTGCTTACAGAAAATGGGAAGAATAACAGACAGTATAGCAAAAAGCAAGAAACAGTTGAATTGGAGAAAACGCTGGATGAAATTTTGTGCTTTCACGGGGATAATGAAATGTTGTACCGTGAGATACTGGAGAAGATTGTGGTTTACCGGGAATTTGAACGGGGGTGCTGCCGCCTTGTTGTATGGTTCAAATCCCTGCCTTTTGGCATACGCTTGAAAATCAGATCCATGGGTAAGGGGAATGAATATCATACGGAGATATTGGAGTGTGAATTTGTATCGTGAATGTAGCCAGGCGGCGCAGATTTACCAGAGTATAAGTTGCCGCCGCCTGTTTATGTTCGAGAGTTTTAAGGGGGCTATTTTTTAAGTCCAACAGAGAGCACTCCATGTAAAGGATTAAAAATAGGAAGCCCTTCATGATTTAATATTTTAAGGAAATCTCTTGCTGCTCCCATTCCGCATTGAATAATCTCTTTTGCATCATTAGATTTATTAGTTGCTTCAAAGATATAGTAATCATTTTTAATAATTTTTCCAGCATCACTATGTTTTATCTGACCCGCCAATAATTGGATATGAGCCATGGGTGTCACATTATATTTTTCAATAATCCACCGCCTTTTTTCCGTACTTCTACAATCCATAAAGTTATCTCTCCTTATAATCTAATACGGCAAACTTAGAAATGAAAGGTTGCCAATTATAAATATTTGTCTATATCAATCATAGCATATTTTTAAAATATATTCATGTTTTTTCTTTAATAATTATAGAAGTATTTTGGATATGTTTTATGTAGCATATACAATAGACTCGGGATGTGATTTAATTTACTTCCATTAACTTTACAATTAAAATGAAATATAATGTATCAAAACGCACCGTTGTTGAAAAATATATGTGTGGTTTAGTGTAGAGATGAGATTATGCTTAGTTAAAAAATGACTGGGCATTTTTTTCGGTTTTACAATCTTTGGTGAGAGGAATTGTATCATTTTCTCATCCCCCATACGCAACTTCACCACCGATACCCCAATATCCGTCAATACCCCCGCAACTTTCCGGTTTGTATTGGAATACCGTTGGGACAGATAGCGCATAGCAGCTCCAACTTCGCCGTCGGGACCTCCGAACTGGCTTATGATTACTTTTGCAATCTCAGCATTTGGTCTCGATATATTTACTGGGTATTGTAGTCTTTTTTCATAATTCCACATAAATCAGCATCCCCCTTCCCATGGCCATGGTCCTTCTACCCAGGTCCAGCCATTGTCTACGTTAACATTTTCATTGACCAGGGGACCGAAGTAACGAGTGTATTCCTCTGCCGCTTCTTTATATAGTTTTTTATACTTCTTATAATACATCAAAGCGTCTTCATCGGTGGGATGGGTGTCCAGATAGAGAACAACGTCGTCTATGGCAAATCCAAGTTCCTGGACGTAACGGAGCATTTTTTCTTTGTCTGCCTGATTCATCTCATACCCCTCCTGTAATGATTGTTGTCATAATGGTTCGCGTTTCTGCCAGCAAAATGGGAACAGGCAGCCCTGGAACCTTCAAATGGTAAAACCAGCTCTTCAAAGATGGTACCATGTTTCAATGCACTGCAGCCGTCCATTACGTTCTGCCATTTCTGCCAGGGAACATACGCCATGGCAAGACTTTTTTTGTCCTTTGGCGGTTTGGGAGGCATAGGAGGCGTATCCGGATGTTCACAGCCACAGGAGTTCATGTAGCGGTTATTCATAAGGAATCTCCTTGTTTGTCTTTTATTATAATTTATGACAAAATTCGCGGTGGGTGAAAAAAATTAAAAAATTTCAAAAAAATTGTTGACAAAATGATTAGTTTCGTTTATGATGATATCAGTAACAATTACTATTATCAAAATGAGGTGAATACCTTGGCTGGAATCAAGTACAGTAGACAGAGAGAAGCGATCCTTGCTTACCTGCATTCTACCAAAGAACATCCTACAGCAGAAAAGGTATATATGGAATTGAGAGCACAATTTCCAAAGCTTAGTCTTGGTACCGTGTACCGAAACCTTAATTTGCTGGCAGAATCCGGTGAAATTCTTCGACTGAGCTGCGGAGACAGTACAGATCATTTTGATGCTACTGTTACACCGCATTACCATTTTGTTTGCAGGAAATGCGATAAGATCCTGGACCTGGAGATGTCCTCTCTTGGTTTTATCGAAGAAAGGGCAGCAGAGAACTTTCAGGGAAAGGTTCAGGGACACCAGGTATATTTTTATGGTGAGTGTGAGGACTGCATGTCGACATAAAGTTTATGCTGACCCTTTGTCAGATGAACTTCAAAATAAAATTAAAATTTTAAAGGAGAGATAAGGATGAAAAAATTTGTATGTAGTGTATGTGGTTATGTTCATGAGGGAGATTCTGCACCGGAGAAGTGTCCACAGTGTAACGCACCGGCAAGTAAGTTTACAGAGCAGGGCGGAGATAAGACATGGGCAGCAGAGCATGTAGTAGGGGTTGCTCAGGGAGTTCCAGAAGATATCATTGAGGATCTTCGTGCAAACTTCAATGGTGAGTGCTCTGAGGTAGGTATGTATCTTGCTATGTCCCGCGTGGCACACAGAGAAGGGTATCCTGAGATCGGCCTTTATTGGGAAAAAGCAGCTTACGAAGAGGCTGAACATGCAGCTAAGTTCGCAGAGCTCCTTGGTGAGGTTGTAACAGACAGCACAAAGAAAAATCTTGAAATGCGTGTAGAGGCAGAGAATGGCGCAACAGCAGGAAAAACAGATCTGGCAAAACGTGCAAAAGCTCTGAATCTGGATGCGATCCATGATACCGTGCATGAGATGGCTCGTGACGAGGCAAGACATGGTAAAGCGTTCGAGGGTCTGCTGAAGAGATATTTTGGGTAAGAAAAAGATAGCTTAAAATAAGAATTTGTAATATTTCCGGGGGTACAGGCGATAGCTTGTACCCCTGTTTTTTTGTGTAAATCGTTAGTGAAATCATATAGAAAATATGTTATACTAAATCTCATAAACTGTTGTTAAAAAGATGAAAAGTTGAAAAGGAGGGGGCAATATGGCTGAATTAATTCAAAAATATTTAGATGATATTAAAATACAGCAATATAAAACAGATATTGGTTTTAGAACATTGATGGAAGGAGTGGTAATGTAGTGGATAATTTGCTTAAAATTGCAATATGATGTGTTGCAGTCCAGGTTTCAGGCAAGCAATAAATATGAGTATTCGGAACGGGAAATAGAATTTATTGAAGATCATATAAGACGGTTTCGATTAAATGGAGAGCGAGAAAAAACGAGACAACTGGCGGCCTTCTTAAAAGATACCATTGATCATCAGGGCTATTATACCAATATGGAATATAATCATTATATTGTGGAATTATTTGTTAAACAGTTACATGGAAAAACAAGAGAAGAAATCCTTAAAATATGTGAGTCACTATACATAAAAGCTGTAATGAAATTTCAGGCTGAATAGTCAGATATAAACTTTTGAAACACTTATGATACAAATATGTGATATTCTGTTCTCTCAATGTGTAATAAAACAGGAACTTTTGGAATGGAGGGCAAGATGATTAAAATACTGATTGTAGAAGACGAAGCCCCCATCTCCAATCTCATTTCCATGAGTCTGGAGAAAGCGGGGTATCAATGTGAGTGCGTATTTGACGGAATGGAAGCGGCAGACAGACTTGAGGAAGAGCACTACGATCTGGTTCTTCTGGATATCATGCTGCCCAAAGTAGATGGATATGAGCTGATGGAATATATTCATCCAATGGGGATTCCGGTTATTTTCCTGACGGCAAAGTCCAATGTGGAGGATACGGTAAAGGGGCTTGAGATGGGGGCAGAGGATTATCTGACAAAGCCTTTTGAGATCGTGGAACTGCTGGCGAGGGTGGAGGTGGTGCTCCGCCGGTATGATAAAAATGAGCAATATCTGCGGGTGGGAGACGTGGAGGTGAATACCCGTTCCCGGACAGTAAAGAAGGATAAAAAGTTGGTGCAGCTCACCAATAAAGAGTATGAACTTCTGCTTATGTTTATAAAAAATAAAAATATTGCATTGTTTCGTGATGTGATCTATGAAAGAATATGGGAAAAGGATTATACCGGAGAAAGCAGGACAGTGGATCTTCATGTGCAGCGTCTGAAAAGGAAACTGGGCTGGGAGGAAAAGATAAAAACCATTTATAAGATTGGTTACAGATTGGAGGTATAGATCCTTGAAAATTACATGGAAATTGTTTTTTTCAACTGTGATCACAATGATCGTAACATTTTGTCTGGCAGGGTATTTTTTAATCTCTGCCCTTTTTCAATCCGGGTATGAGCAGGCAGTGGATGGTGCGATCAACGTGGATCAGCTGTTTCTGCACGAATTTGGAAATTATATGGTGGGTGTTTCAAAAGAAGAAAATGTAGACCGCCATATTGGTGCCCTTGCGAATGAGCTGCTGATGGAAAATATACAGGTGCACATAAAAAAAGAAGATGGCACTGTTTTGTATTCAAATACATCTTTTCCGGAGCATGAGATAGAGGCGGAGGCAGAAACGGAAGGTATGACCAGGCGTCTCGTAAATTACGAGGGGAATTATTATATTCAGGTAAAAAGCAGGGTTACAGTGGAGGATATGGAGTATCAGGCGGTACTTTTTCATGATGTTACGGACCTTTTTGTAAAAAGAGAAGAGGAGATACAGATCTATCATCGTTTTCTCATTCTTTTCCTGATTCTGGATGGGCTGGTCAGCCTGATACTGGCAGGGTGCATCGTCCGGCCGATCAAAAAAATTTCCCGGAGTGCGGGACGTATTGCAGGAGGGGATCTGGACCACCGGATCCGGATCCGGGGAGGGGATGAGATCAGCCGTCTGGGATCGGATTTCAACTATATGGCAGACAGTCTGGCAGGCAAAATACAGGAGCTGAAGGACGCAGCGAAGCGGCAGGAGGAATTTATCGGCAGCTTTGCCCACGAATTGAAAACTCCTCTCACTTCTATTATCGGATATGCGGATCTGCTGCGTTCGAACCGTCAGACCGAGGAGCAGCAGTTTTTGTGTGCTAATTACATTTTCAAGGAGGGAAAGCGGCTGGAGACTTTGTCATTCCGTCTGCTGGATCTGATTGTTTTGGAAAAAAGTGAGCTGCATCTTTGTAAAATAAATGCGGTGGATTTTCTGCAGGAGATCCAAGGTATGTTGATGCCGGTTATGGAGAGCAAAGGGAAAAAGCTGGTGGTTTCGGCAGAAGAAGGTACATTGCGGGGAGAACCGGAACTGCTGCACTCGGTCTTCATTAATCTTGCAGACAATGCAGCGAAGAGTGCCGCAACGGAAATCGTATTGAAAGGTAAAGCATTGGAGAATGAGTATGAGATCGTAGTGTGTGACAATGGCCAGGGGATTCCGGAGGAAGAGCTGGTAAGGATCACGGAGGCATTTTATATGGTAGATAAGTCCAGAAGCCGCCGCCAGGGCGGCGCGGGCCTGGGCCTTGCCATTTGTCAGAAGATTCTTGATCTGCACGAGGCAGCGATGAATTTTGAGAGCCGCCAGGGAGAGGGAACCTGGGTAAAGATCCGTTTTCCCGCGAATGTGGCGGATACTGCAGATTATGAAAAAGCAGAGGAGGAAAAAAGTTGAAAAAATATGTTATGTCCATCGTGGCATTTTTAATGTTTCTGATAACCACAGCCGTATGTTTTTATCTTCCTCCCAGACTTTTTGCACTGAGTGATAACCAGAGGACAAAAGAAACACCGGTGGGGAAAGAGGATATTGTGATCCAGGCAAATGCCCAGATTCCATTTAAAAATAAACTGGAATTGATTTATTATCAGCCATCCAATCTGGAACTGATCCCGGTGAGCCAGGGGACAGACCAGAAGAGCAATCTGGAGCAGGTGCTGCGGCAGGAGATTTCGACACTAAAAAAGGCAAAAGCCCTGCCCAAAAAATTTCGGCCTTTATACGACAAATTGGTGAAAGAGCGGAATTTTGTGATCAATACACAAAATCCAGAGGAATATATGTATATCTGGATTATGGATATGCCCAATAAAAGCGGCAGCATGACATTACGGGCGGCCGTTGAAGAAGAGAGCGGGAAAGTGGTTTATTTCAGCCTGTATAGCAAGGATAGTGTTCTTCCCATTGATAAAATGAAGAAGGGATACTGCAGTTATCTGGGCATGGAAGAGCTTTTGGAATCCATATACTTTTCCACGCAGGATCTGTCAGGAGTGTATAATTTCATCACAGGGATCTATGCCTATGACTATTGGGGCTATATGGGAAATATAGGTGTGGGTGAAAGTAATAATGGAAATCCTCTGGGAACGGATTTTTCTGCTCCACAAAGCAATTAATATTATTTAACAGCTTTGATTGAAACAATTATGATACAATGCCAGGTTATCCTGTCAATATCAACTAAGGACAGGAGTGGTCAGGATGGGAAGAAAGAGATCAAAAAATAAATATGGCATGAGACGCAATCATATACATTGGGGAAGGATCCTGTTTATTCTTTTGGTGCTGGTTGTCATGGGGATTGCAGCCTGCACAAACCGGGCTGAATATGAGAGCGGAGCAGCCAGGGCGCAGGAGGAGGGAGATAAGACAGGCAGCGGGGCGAAGGAGCACACAGAGGAGACTCTGACAAAAGTGGAAAAGCCGGTACAGCAGGACAAAGGCAGTGATATCCGCCAGCTTCTCAGGAATGACCCCTATCAGAAAGAACTTTTTCAGCGTTATGAGAAAGATGAAAGAGTGTATGAGATCGCAAAGAACCGGAAAGCATATCCAGATAAACTGATCGAGACGCTGATCCAGTATCCTGAGACGATGGATTTTGTGCTGGGCTATCCGGAGCGTAAAGTTTGGAAGAATAAAGAGATCGAGATCACAGAAGAGGTGGTTCAGGGAGAGATTCCGTTATTTATTCAGTGGGATAAACGCTGGGGATATATCCCCTATGGAAACAGTATTGTGGGGATCAGCGGATGTGGTCCGGTCTGCCTTTCCATGGTGCTTATGGGACTTACCGGAGATACCAGATACGATCCTGCGTGGATGGCTTCCTACAGTGAAATAAATGATTACTGGGTGGAGGGAGTTGGCACCAGCTGGGAACTTATGGGGAGAGGGGCAGAAGAACTTGGTCTCATCTCAGAACGTCTTCCCCTGCAGTGGGAGATGATCCGCAGCAGGCTGAACCGGGGAATTCCTGTTATCTGCAGTATGAAGCCCGGTGATTTTACATATAAAGGGCACTTTATTGTACTGACAGGTATCAGCAAAGAAGGAAAGATTACCCTGTGCGATCCCAACAGCCGGGTAAACAGCAGAAAGAAATGGGATCCCCAGCAGGTTCTGAGGCAGATGAAAAGTGCATGGTCATACCAGTGGACCGGGGAGAAAAAGGGATATTAATATAGATATGGCAAATGTGCCAAAAAAAGATTCGTCATTTTAGACGGATCTTTTTGTCTTTTTCTGTGGTATATGGTAAAATGAATTTAAAATTACGGAGATGGCATCATGGGGCGAAAGGAAGGAAAAGGGAAGGGATGAAAAAACGCTGGATACTGCAGACAAAGCAGGGGGATTTCCGCGGCATGGCAGAGCGCTATGGGATCTCACCGGTGACGGCGCGGTGTATGGTAAACCGGGGAATCTGTGGGAAAGAAGAGATCGATACATATTTAAAGGGCGGGATGGAAAAGCTGCATTCGCCCTGGCTGTTTGCCGATATGGATAAGGCGGTTCAGATCATATTGGATCATAGGGAAGGCTGTGGGGCTATTGCTTCTGACTTTGACTGTGATGGGATTTTTTCCGCCTTTATATTAAAAAAGGGATTTGAGACCTGTGGCATCCAAAGCCGCATCTATACCCCTGACCGGGTAGAGGAAGGGTATGGGCTGAACCGGCGCATCGTGGACGAGGCATCAGCAGAGAAGGTATCCTTTCTTATCACCTGCGATAACGGTATTGCGGCGCTGGATGAGGTCAGATATGCCAGAGAGCTGGGGCTTCCTGTGATCGTAACGGATCATCATGAGGTACAGGAAGCGCTTCCGGAGGCAGATGCCGTGGTGGATCCCAAACGGGAGGACTGTCCTTATCCCTTCAAAGGCTTGTGTGGAGCCGGAGTGGCATTTCAGCTGATCAGCGCTCTGTATGAAAAGATGGGGATTTCACTGGAGAAAAGAGAAGAATTGCTGGAATATGCAGCGATTGCCACAGTGGCGGATGTGATGGAGCTGCAGGGAGAGAACCGGATTTTGGTAAAAGCCGGTCTTAGACGGCTGGGGGAGACGGAAAATGCCGGCCTGAGGGCACTTTTAGAGGTGCAGGGGCTTTCTGGCAGAGAGGTCAAGGCGTATCATATCGGTTTTGTCCTTGGTCCCTGTTTTAATGCAGCGGGGCGGATCAACACAGTGGAGAAAGCCTTTACCCTTTTAGAGGAGACCGATACCAGAAAGGCATTGGAGCTGGCAGAGGAATTGAAGGAGATCAATGAGACGAGAAAGCAGATGACCGAAGAGGCTGCCAGCAGGGCTTTTGAACTTCTGGAGCAAGGGGAGACCGGTCAGCCAGTCTATATTTTGTATTTGCCAGAGTGCCATGAGAGCCTGGCAGGCATTGTGGCAGGAAGGGTCAAGGAGGCATATCATCATCCGGTCATCGTCTTTACCTCTGTGGGGGAGGGGCTTGTAAAGGGATCCGGGCGTTCCATCGAGAGCTATCATATGTTTGAGGCACTGATGGCATGCAGCGACCTTATGATACGGTTCGGCGGCCACCGGATGGCTGCGGGGATGACGCTGCGCCAGAAAGATCTGCCGGAGCTGGAACGAAGACTCAATGAAAATGCCAGGTTACAGACAGAGGATTTTCTGCCGGTACTGGATATTGATGTTCCCCTCCCTGTAGGATATGTTTCGGAGAAGCTGATCGCGGATCTCGAGGCACTGGAGCCTTTTGGCTGCGGCAATCCAAAGCCGGTCTTTGCCGAACAGCATTTTCGGATCCTGCGGGCGGCAAGGCGGGGGAAGCATGCCAATGTGCTGACGATGAAAGTTGCCAATGAAGCGGGCACGACCATTGATGCTATCTGCTTCGATGATGTAGACGGGTTTGAGAAACTGATCTGTCAGGAGTGGGGAGACGAGGAACTGGAAAAACTCTATGCTGGAAAGGAAAATGCGGTGGACATCGGGCTGGCGTATTATCCGTCAGTAAATGAATACGGCGGATTTCGCACTCTGCAGATCGTGGTGACGGATTTTTGCCGGATCCACCGGAAGATGAACACAGCGGCAATAGATAGGAAAGAGATGGAAAAGAGGGCAGACAGATGATAGAAATTAGTCTTTGTATGATCGTAAAAAATGAGGAGAAAGTTCTGGCAAGGTGTCTTGACAGTATTGCTGACCTGATGGATGAGATCATTATCGTGGATACGGGATCCACGGATGCAACGAAAGAGATCGCGGCGAGGTATACTGATCAGATCTATGACTTCGAGTGGGTGGAAGATTTTTCGGCGGCAAGAAACTTTTCCTTTTCCAAAGCTACAAGAGATTATATCTATGCGGCGGATGCCGATGAGGTTCTGGATGAGGAAAACCGGCAGAGATTCCGGGAACTCAAAGAGCTGCTTCTGCCGGAGATCGAGATCGTTCAGATGAAGTACTGTAACCAGCTGTCCCAGGGAACGGCATATAACTTTGATGAGGAATACCGCCCAAAGCTCTATAAGAGACAGCGGGAATTTGTGTGGATCGAGCCGGTGCATGAGATGGTCCGCCTGGATCCGGTAGTATATGACAGTGAGATCTGTATTCAGCACATGCCGGAAACCCTTCATAGCGGCAGGGATTTTCAGGTTTTCCAAAAGCAGATCAAAAAGGGAATGAGGCTGTCAAAGCGCCTTCACCATATGTATGCCATGGAGCTTTTCATATCAGGAGGAGAGGCAGATGTTTTGGAAGCAGAGTCCTTTTTTGCAGCATCGGCAGAAGATGCTTCCCGTAGTCAGGATGAGGTCCGGGAAGCGGCATGTGTTGCGGCCAGGGCGGCTAGGCTCCGGGGGGACAGTCATGGGATTTTGAAAATGTGCCTGAAGGATCTTCTGTCGGAAGGGTCCTCAGAGATGTGCTATGAGCTGGGAGAATATTTCTTTGCCAGAAAAGATTATATCGAGGCGGCAATGTGGTATTATAATGCGATTCACGAGACCCAGAGTGTTCTGGATATCCGCACATCGGAAAGGGCAGAAAAAAGATACCAGGAGTGCTTGACTTTGAGTGGGCTCCAGGATTTATAATAGGAAAAAGAAAATACCAGGAAATGAGGGATAAGAATGTCAGAAAAATTAGATCAGCTGCGGGGGGAGATCAATAAGGTAGTGAAGGGAAAAGCAGAGGTGGTGGACAAGGTACTCTGTGCCATGCTGGCGGGAGGGCATATTCTGTTGGAGGATATTCCTGGTGTGGGAAAGACGACGCTTGCAATGACCATCGCCAAAGCCATGGCGCTGACCTACCGGAGAGTCCAGTTTACACCAGATGTACTTCCCAGTGATATCGTGGGCTTTTCCATGTACAATGCAAAGACCAAAGAATTCGAGTACCGGGAAGGTGCGGTTTTTGCCAATCTGTTTCTTGCCGATGAGATCAACCGCACCTCTCCGAAGACACAGTCTGCGCTTTTAGAGGCGATGGAGGAAGAGAAAGTGACGGTGGATGGTGTGGAGCATCGGCTTCCGGCTCCCTTTACGGTGATTGCCACAGAAAATCCGGTGGGTTCATCGGGAACCCAGATGCTTCCCGAGTCCCAGCTGGACCGTTTTATGGTCTGCCTATCTATGGGGTATCCTGCCCATGAGGATGCCGTAGATATTTTGAAAAACGATGGTTCCAAACCGCTTCTGGATCTCCAGGAGATCATGACTGTGCCGGAGTGGCAGGCATTGAAGGAGTGCGCGGAGAACTGTTATGTCAGTGATGAAATGTATGATTATGTGGTCAGGCTCACCGAGCAGACCAGGGAAAATCTGTATATCCTGCTGGGAGCGAGTCCCCGTGCCAGCATCGCCCTGCTGCGTATGGCGAAAGCCATGGCAGTTATGAGGGGCAGGGACTATGTTGTGCCAGAGGACGTCAGGGATGTATATTATGATGTGTTTGGCCACCGTGTGAAGCTGAGTACGAAAGCCAAGGCAGAGGGGATGACTGTAATAGAAGTGCTGATGCAGGTATTTGACGGGGTTAAGGTGGTGAAGCTGTGAAACGCTTACGATACATACTGGAATATTTGTTCTTGTTTGTGGCAAACGGGATCATGCTCTGGTTCTTCCGGGGGTATCTGAATCTTTTGATCGCGGTGGCAATGATCCTGCTTTTTTTCTATGCCGTCTTTT
Organism: uncultured Eubacterium sp.; assembly: GCA_910585745.1. Taxonomy (GTDB): domain Bacteria; phylum Bacillota; class Clostridia; order Lachnospirales; family Lachnospiraceae; genus Eubacterium_F. The sequence goes on from CAJUFM010000009.1 coordinate 32,222, forward strand.
CTGTTCATCTTGTAAAAAAATATGTGTCCCTGGAGATGAAGGCACCAGCAGAGGAGATTCCTAAAAATACAGAATTTTTTATCCGGATCCGGCTGGGGAACCGATGCTGGCTGCCTCTGGTGACGGCAAAGGTATTTTTGCGGACAGGCAACAGTTTTCTGGGCGATCTGACAGAAAATATCCTTGCTCTGCCGCTGAGACCAGGAAAAACAGTGGAGATACAGTATCCGCTGACTTCTGCTTATGTGGGGAATGTGGAAGTCTGCTGTGAGAAGATTGTTTTGTATGATCTGCTGGGCTTTCATAGTGTGACGGTAAATATCCAGTCGGCAGAGAGCGTATATATTCTTCCAGCAGGGGGAAGTGAGGAAGAGTTTGTTCTCAATGATTATGAGACAGGCATGGATGAGGTAGAGGAGAGCAAGCTTTCCGGCAGTGATTTTTCCGACGTGAGCCAGGTTAGGGAATACGTTCCTGGTGATGCCATGAAAAATATTCACTGGAAGCTCTCTGCCAAAAAAGATATTCTGATGGTGAAGGAACGTCTTCATATGTCCTCACGTAAACTTTTGCTCGTACTGTCCCTCGATAAGGAAGAGGCGGAAAAGACCGATGTGGCAGTGGAGCGGCTCTTTTCCTTCGGAACATTCTGCATCTCAAACCGCGTGCCAGTGACTCTGTTCTGGTGGAGCGACAGGTATCACGAGATCCGACAGGAGACGGCGGAATCCGGGGAGGATTGGAGACAGCTGATGACCCGTCTGTTTCACGATCAGGCGGGAAACGGATATGTGGAAGAACATTTTCGGTCGGGACATCCGGGAAAGGGATATATTCTTGTAAAAAATGATGCGATCAGAGCGGTGGGATAAAAGGGGATGTTTTTTGAACTTTTAGTTCTTTAGGCGCTAAACAGCGTGCGCGAATGGAGGAGACTATGGGGATTTTTAAGAAAAAAGAAAAAAAGGATCTGCAGATCACGGTCTCAGAGGGAGTCCGTGTGGGGCGTCCTCTGGCGGCAGGGCGCCAGAATGCCCTGCTTAGCTGTGTCCCCAAGGGGATCTTAGTGTATATGGTGGTTTTTGGATCACTGGGAGGTTTTCTGTCTGCCTTTAACGTGGAGTGCACCTACCTTTTTCCAGGAATCCTTCTGCTGATTTTTGCTCTGTATTTTAGCGGATTATTTGCTTTTCGCAAGAGCTGGTATAAGGATTTGGGATATATATTGTTTTTTCTGCTTTATGTCTCCGGGATCTATCTGTTCAAAGCCTATGTCAACAGTGGATTTGCTGCCATTGTCAATATGGTTAGGCAGAGGGGGGAGATGTATTTTGACCTGAATACTGGCAATGAGTTTGCGGAGAACATCGATGACCGGTACCTCACCGTCACGATCACATTTATCTTCATCGGTATCTTTGAAGTTCTGCTGTTAAACATTTTTGTATCGAATTATATGAGCCTGAAACTGGCGGTGTTCCTGGCGGTACCTATGTATGGCATTCCGCTGTATTTCGAGGTGGAGCCGGATCTTCCATTTACCCTGTGCATGCTTGGGGGTCTGATGGGCATCTGGATCTTTAAAAACAGTGGACATTTTAGTGACGGCAGCAGCCGGAAGCGGTTTGAACAGGAGGAGAAGGAGAAGGTCCCCGAACTGACCTATACCCAGGACAATCACGTGTATGGCGGCGTCCTTCTGGCAGTTTTGTGCTGTGTGCTTTTGGTGGGTGTCTTTACCAGTTTTTACACAAAACATGATTTTGAAAAAAGCAGAGGGGTTAATCCGTATAAGGCGGCGACAGAGGATGGGGTATCCGGATTTTTAATGATCGGATTCCGTATCTTTTTCCCCAATTATTATCAGTCTGGCGGTATGAGCAACGGAAATCTGGCAAATATCTCTGCCCTCCGGCCCTCCAACGAAACCCATCTGATCGTGGAATTTGTACCCTATGATACGAATCCGGTTTATCTGAAAGCCTATACTGGAATCGTGTATACTGGGGAAAGCTGGCAGGATGGGCGCTATCTGACGAAAGCAGAAGTTGGTAATTATCCCTTTTTTAAGGTGGAGAGCATGGAAGAAGAGGCAAAGCAGCTGGCAGGACTGTATAAGAAACAGCCAAAAAAATATGGAAAAGGGATCATGAAGATCACCAACCGGGCGGCGGATCCCAACTATGTCTACTACCCTTATTTTACGAAATTTGATGATTACAGTGAATATACAAACAACGATGATCCATCATATCAGCCGGCCGACTATCATAAGACAAAAGAATTTACCTATTATCCCAATATCAATTATGAGGCGGAGATCCGGGAAGCAAATTCTCTGATTCCAGGGCTGGGGACGATATCTGGTACCCATCCATATATATCGGTTAATGAAAGTAACGAGGCAGCTTTGGACCGGTTTATCCAGGAAGCAGGGATAAAACAGGGAGATGCGGATGTGGTGCAGAAAGTAATAGAGCATTTTAATAAAGAATATTCTTACAGTTATAGCCCCGGAAAAATGCCCAGCGGGGGTGACTTTGTAAATTACTTTCTAGAGGAGAATAAAAAAGGGGTATGTGCCCATTTTGCCTCTGCGGCAACATTGATTTTTCGGAGACTGGGAATTCCTGCTAGGTACGTGGAGGGGTATGCCTTTGGCTTTGGACAGATTATCGGTTCTGAAAAAGTTGATACAGAAGAAAAGGATGCAGAAGAAATATGGTATCGCGGTCACCGGCTTCTGAAAGAGGAGGATGCCAGGATAGTGGATGTAAAAGATTCCAACGCTCATGCCTGGGTGGAGATCTACCAGGAGGGGAAGGGGTGGATGATTGTGGATCCGACGCCGGCGGTATCCGAAGAAAATGCTGGCGGAAACGGCGGCCTGCTAAATTCTGTTAGAAACTTCTGGGAAAATTCGCCAAGCTTTAATATTGACAGCGATCTCTCTGGATTTAATCTTGGTTTCCTGAATTCTGACGGTGTTCGTCTGGCTGCCATCGGCGTAATGGTTTTGGCTCTTTTCTTATTCTTTGCCAGAATTGCCATGATCCGAATCTACTGCTTCAGCCGTTGGCACACACAGGATCTGAGAAAGAACCTGCTCTGGTACTATGGAGAATTCTGCCGGAAGAAGGGCCGGAGGGATAAGGAATTCAGTCGGCTTTCGGTGCCTTCAGAACAGATTCATTATCTGATGAATAAGTGTGATACTAAAAAGAAAGGGAAAACAGTTCCACCGGACGCAGACCGGGTGGTGGGACTCTTAGAGGAGATCTGTTTTGCGCCAGGAGAGCCGGACAGGGAAGATTACCAGTATGTTATAGAGACGTTGAAAAAGATGAAATGATGGGACATGAAGGAGTGAAAATATTTGAAGATCATAATAAGATATCTTTTGCGGAATAAGAAAAGAACCAGTAAGACGATCTTGTGCATCGCATTTTCGGTAATGCTGATGTTTTCCCTTATGCAGATGGGGGATGTACTGCTGAAAGAGTTTCATGATCTGGCTTTAAACGGATTGCACCGTGACATAAGTATCACCCGGATCACATTACCTGAAATTGAGAAGATACAGAAGATTGCGGATAAGCAGGCGGTGGCACAGATGTATACGATCTGGGTGGGGGATGTGGATCTGGAACAAAAGGCGAAAGCAGGCAGGATACTTGGATTAGAGGGGGATTTGGAATACTTTAAAGATTGTGAAATGATCGACGGAAGGAAGCCGGAAGAGGCAGGGGAGATTATCGTTTCCCAAAGCCTGATGGAGTCACAGCCGGATTATTATAAGCCGGGAAACAGAGTGGAATTAAGCATATGCGATGAAAAGAATGGAAATCACAAAGAAACATTTACTGTGTGCGGCGTGTTTTCTAATATAAAGGACGAAGGGGATATGATCTTTACCAGCGTTGTGACAGCAGACCAGCTGAGGAAACAGTGGGGGCTTTCCGAAGTATCGGACAGTAATGCGGCGGCGGTGACGATGCATAAAGAAGAATATAAAGCGGATAAAGCAGCGGATTTTTTATATGAAATACGGGAGGTTCTCTATCCGGAAGAGTCGGAAGAGAAAACCTATTTTTTCAAAGACCGGGTTCTTTGGAATGAACAGAAAAGCGCCCTCTATGAAGAAGAGGGAACCTTTACATCCGTTTCACGAACCCTTAAGCTCCTGACGGTCATCATAGCAGCCGGGATGATGATATACATTTATGGGGTCTTTCATATCAATGTATTTCAAAAGATCCGATACCTGGGGATCATGAGATGTCTGGGCGGCGATAAGAGGACGCTGTCAGGAAATATTTTTGGAGAGAGCATGCTGATCTCCCACGCGGGCATTCTGCTTGGAATCCTGGGAGGAAATGTGCTGAACCAGTTTGTGGCAGATAAGGTATTAAATGCGCTGATGAAGGTGGATTACTCTGTTCAGCTAAGGCAGATGTGGATTACCTATGCAGAAGTGTATCTGGTTGCCCTCCTGCCAATCCTGATGGCAACCTTAAAGGTATGGCTGGGGGTAATAAAAATCTCACCTGTCCAGGCAATGAATTTTGAGGAGAACTCAAAGATCAGGAAACCTTCCCATGAAAAAAAGCAGACCAAACAAAAAAATATAGTAGGGTATCTGGCAGGGAGAAATATATGGCGTAACCGCTCCCAGAGCGTTACGGTCATAGCGGTGGTCAGTGTTACCCTCACCTTGCTGCTGATCATAGCAAATACGTTTAGTGTCGTGGACTTCACTCCTCAGAAGGGAAGACGGGATTTCTGCCGGTATGAATTAATTTTCGACTATGGGACAGAAGATTATTTCCGTGATCAGGATGTCGCGGGTCTTAAAGAGCTGGATGGTGTAGAAGAGGTTTATTCCCAGTTCATAGCCAGGGAAGTAAAATTACAGTCAGAGAGGGACAGTCTTCTTGTGGTGTACAGCGATGCTTTATGGGAAAAGCTTCTGAAATACAATCCGGAGTTAAAGAACCTGGACTATGAGAATAAACCTGTATCCGTGGCATATAGCAGCGATGAATTTGATCTGGCACCTTCGGTTACATTGGAAGGGTCAGGGCAGGAAGAAAAAATACAGATGCCGGTGACGCAGAAGTGCGTGGGAACACAGAGTCTGTTAGGAGAACTGACAGAAAACGATGATACGATCAAAGTTATCCTGAATGAGAAAATGGCTGAAGAGATGGGAATTGGCACAGGGCAGTATTCCAGCATGTCTCTGGAGACCAACAGCCAGTTTGACAACGAACATTTTGAGGAATTCATAAAAGAAAATCTAAAAAATGCATTGATTGTCCCGCTGAATGAAGAAAGTTCCGATGAAAATCAATTACTGGCCATCATTTTTCTGGCATCTTACATATGTATCGCCTTCTTTGTATTTGTATTTTCTATGATAGAAAGCATGATAGAATTTAATATGATAAATAGAAGAAATGAATACGGGATCATGAGGGCTCTTGGAATGAACCGCAGAATATATGAAAAATTGATCTGCCTGGAGAGTATCAGCTTAGGGTTTTATGCAGTGGTCATTGCAGTAATTGTATCTCTTTTTGCAAACTATTATTTTACTTCACAGATCTTTCAGCAGGCAGAATTCAGTATCCCGGCATACATTGTTACGGTTGTTATGTTGATGTTACTCATATTGGGAAAAAGCTACAGGACAGTCCACAAAAACATGAATACAAGTATCGTGGCAATGATCCAAAATAGAGAATGATGGAGGAAAAAATGAGCGAAGTTATTTTAAAAAATGTCTCAAAATCCTATATGACAGGTGATAAAAAGCAGGAGGTCCTGAAAGGGGTTGACCTGGAGGTGGAAACTGGGGAATTCGTGACGATCTATGGTCCCAGTGGCGCAGGAAAAACTACCATTATGAATATTGTGGGAGGACTGGATGATTTTGATGAAGGTAAGGTGATCATAAATGGCGAAGATATTTCCAATCTCTCAGAGACTAAACTCGCCCGGTACAGACGCAGGCATGTGGGATATATTTTTCAGATGTTTCACCTGATCCCGGTACTGACAGTGTATGAGAATATTGTCTACCCGCTGCTGCTGGATAAAAGTAAGGTTGATGATGAGTATGTGGAGGAATTAATGAAGGATCTGGGTATCTTTGAAAAACGAAATGCGTTTCCCAATGAACTGTCAGGGGGACAGCAGCAGAGGGTAGCGATCGCCAGGGCATTGGTAAACCAGCCCAACGTGATCTTAGCTGACGAGCCCACAGGAAATCTGGATGAAAAGACGGGGAATGCAGTGATCGATCTGTTGCTTTCGGGAGTTAAAAAATATCATCGTACTTTGATCATGATAACCCATAACATGGAAATTGCCCGACGGTCGGATCGGATCTATCAATTAAAAGAAGGTAAATTGTATGAAATTTCAGTTGATGTGTAGATATATCTACAAAAAGAAAAAACTTGCCATGATTGGTTTTGTCATTCTTCTTTCCCTGACGGGCATGTATGCGTTCTATGGTTTACTATTTTATCAGGCAAATGCGAATAAATGGCATCCTCTGGAGAGGATGGGGGAAGGATGGTATTATTATCTCAGCGATATCTCCTCGGCGGAAGAAGATCCGGGGCTGGCTTACATAGAACATGATTTCAAAACTCTGGACACAAAGTGGATTCATTCTTTTGATGAATATGATGTTTATTATTGTTCGGAGGAAGCCTGGGAAATGTACGATTACCAGTTAAAAAAGGGAGATGATTTTTCCAGGTCAGATCCTAATCAGGTTATCATATCCAGCGATCTGGAAAGAGAGCATCCCGTTGGCAGTACCATGCAGGTGAGGATATGGAATACAGATTCATTCTATGGGAAACCCAAACCAATAAAAACGATTGAATGTACGGTGACAGGAGTTATGAGACAGGATAAGATATTATTCAGTCAGACTCCCGATAGTCCGGCGTTTAGCCACCTTATTTCTGAGTCTATGTTTTCAGAAGCAAGTGGTGGAAGACTGGACCCAACAATGGTCAGCCAGCTCTTTTTGAATCCTGGATTTGAACTGAAGGATCCAAGCTGGTACCAACGGTCTTCTGGAATATTCTTCCAGGCGGATGAGGATGAAATGATTAAAGTGAAGGAAAAATGTAATAATTATGGGACGATCTATAAAGTCCGTGACATCCTTACACAGAATAACCCGGTTTACGGAAATGACAGATATAAAAGTATCGTTACATGTGTACTTTCTTCGTTATTTTGTGTGATTTATCTTGCAGTGTGGCTTACCTGTGTACTGCGGGCAAATGAAAAAGATTTTGCTTACCTGACATATATCAATGGACATCTGACAGGAGATCAGAAAAAGAAAAAAATAAATTTTTACTGCCGTAAAATTTTTACAAACATTTTTTTTCTCATCCCACTGGTATTTCTTTTTTCTTTCGCGGCATGGTTTCTGCCAAATGAACTGGATGGCTTTTGGGAGATGAAATTATATATTCCCTTGATCGTTTTGGGAATTCAGTGTACGGTGTGTGTTCTGGGAGTATTGTGCCTAAAGCTTGTGAACGGAGAATTTGCACAAAAAGCTGCAGAGTATCTTGAGGATTGTCCACTTCAAAGACTATATATAGATGATCTGTCTGTAAAAGACAATCTTGTTCTGGTGCTGTCCGCCCAGGGGTATAAATCCAAGTGGGCAGAAGAATATGTGGCAGCGGTATTGGGAGAACGTGAAGTCAGTTATTGTAAGAACAGGCGGGCAGATATGCTTTCCCAGGAAGAGCGCATGATCATAAATAAAATAAGAGATGAATTGCTGCAGAGGATATAAGATTCTATTTCAGGAAATGACCGCTTTTGGTGTTTCAACACAGTCAAAAGCGGTCATTTCTTGAAGTTATTTGGTATATGTTTTTATCGGTTTTTTTCATCCAGTGCCAGTGCTGCTCCTACGAAACCTTTGAACAGCGGATGTGGGCGGTTCGGACGGCTCTTGAATTCCGGATGTGCCTGGGTAGCGATAAACCAGGGGTGTTCCGGCAGTTCCATCATTTCTACGATGCGTCCGTCCGGGGAGAGACCGGAGAATTTCATGCCGTTTCGTGCCAGATCGTCCCTGTAATAATTATTTACTTCATAGCGGTGACGGTGCCGTTCCTGAATGGTGTCGGTGCCATACAGCTGGTATGCTTTGCTGGACTTGTCCAGGGTACAGGGATAGGAGCCGAGACGCAGCGTGCCGCCGATGTCTTCGATTCCGTCCTGTTCCGGCATAAGATGGATCACCGGATGGGTGGTAGCAGGAGCCAGCTCTGCGCTGTGGGCATCGCCCCAGCCAATGACATTTCGTGCGAATTCAACGATGGCCAGCTGCATGCCGAGACAAAGTCCCAGGAATGGTATGTTATGTTCACGGGCATACTGAATGGCAAAGATTTTTCCGTCGATGCCGCGGTCTCCAAATCCGCCGGGAACAAGGATACCGCTGACGTCACTCAACAGCTCTCCTACATTTTCCTGTGTTACCTCTTCGGAATTGATCCACTTGATATTCACCTGGGCATTGTGGGCGAATCCACCGTGTTTCAGTGATTCCACCACGCTGATATATGCGTCGTGAAGGGCGGTATATTTACCTACCAGCGCTACAGTAACTTCTTTCGAAAGATTTTTGATGGAATAGACCATATTCTCCCACTCGGCCAGGTCTGGTTTCGGGCATTCCAGTTTTAGACACTTGCAGGCAATATCTGCCAGATGCTCTTCCTCCATGGCGAGGGGAACTTCATATAACGTGTCAACATCCAGATTCTGAATGACCTGGTCGCTGGGTACATTACAGAATAAAGATATTTTGTCCTTAATGGATTTTTCCAGCGGGATCTCCGTGCGGCACACGATGATGTTTGGCTGGATCCCCATACCCTGTAATTCTTTTACACTGCTCTGGGTAGGTTTTGTCTTTAGTTCATCGGAGGCTTTCAGATATGGGATCAGTGTGACATGGATCAGGATCGCATTATCATGTCCCACATCCAGCTGGAACTGGCGGATGGCCTCTAAAAAGGGCTGGCTCTCGATATCTCCCACGGTGCCGCCGACTTCGATGATCGCGATCTGTGTCTCATCGCATCCGTCATTCCGGTAAAAACGACTCTTTAATTCATTTGTAATATGCGGGATGACCTGCACCGTACCGCCGCCGTAATCGCCGCGGCGTTCCTTGGACAGCACCGACCAGTAAACCTTTCCGGTGGTCACGTTGCTCTGTTTGGTCAGGCTCTCGTCGATAAAACGCTCGTAGTGTCCCAGATCAAGATCTGTCTCTGCTCCATCGTCGGTCACGAATACTTCACCGTGCTGGATAGGGTTCATGGTGCCGGGATCGATGTTGATATAGGGATCAAATTTCTGCATCGTCACACGGTAGCCCCGCATTTTCAACAGACGTCCCAGGGACGCCGCGGTAATCCCCTTTCCAAGACCAGAAACAACTCCTCCTGTTACAAATACATATTTTACAGCCATTTTTCCTCCTCCTTGCCGCCATGTCTGTGGAAAGCGGCGTCTATGTGTATATAAATCATGATCGGTTGGGTAAAAATACTTTTATATTATAATGCTATGGATTGCTTCGCATTTTGACCTTTTGACCCTATCGTCATATTATACTATTTTTACAGTGTTGTTTCAATAGGCAAAAATTTTTTTTCACGAATTCTTCACATCTATAGCATTGATTTATGGGGGAAAATCCATTATACTAAAATGAGTGTGTAACTACTAGGAAAGGAAAGGATTAAATGGAAAATAATGGTAAAAACAAGGGGCCTGGCAATCCGAAAAAGAACAAAACCAATATTATCATTTGCATTGCAGCGGCATTTTTTGCCTTTGGACTGATCTTGTTCTTAAATTCTGAAATACAACGAAATACGAAAAAGGAAATTTCCTATACCAAATTTATTGAGATGCTCAAAGAGGGGAAGGTGGAAAAAGTAACCTTTGGATCCAATGTGATCCATATTGAACCCAAGACGGAAGAGCGGGTGGCGATGTTTAAAGTCACTTATTATACTGGTTATGTTAATGATACGGCGCTGGTCCAGGACATGCTCAACAAATATAACGTAGAGTTTTCTGCGAAGATCGAGGACACCAGCTCTGGTGTGCTGGAATTTTTCCTGGCGTATATCCTTCCCTTTGTGGGAATGTGGGTGGTTCTCTGGCTTCTCATGCGTTTTATGGCGAGAAGCGGCGGGGGCGGCGGTCTGATGGGTGTGGGTAAGTCCACGGCAAAAATGTATGTAGAAAAAGAGACCGGGGTTACCTTTAAGGATGTAGCGGGGGAAGAAGAGGCGAAGGATTCTCTGACGGAGCTGGTGGATTTTCTGAAGAACCCGGATAAATACCGGAAGATTGGGGCGAGACTCCCGAAGGGAGCGCTTCTGGTAGGACCTCCAGGTACTGGTAAGACTTTGCTGGCAAAGGCGCTTGCCGGTGAGGCCAGCGTGCCTTTCTTTTCCCTGTCTGGTTCGGATTTTGTGGAAATGTTTGTGGGCGTGGGTGCTTCCCGTGTCCGGGATCTGTTTAAACAGGCGCAGTCCATGGCGCCCTGTATCATATTTATTGATGAGATCGACGCCATCGGAAAGAGCAGGGATACCCAGTATGGCGGCGGCAATGACGAGCGGGAGCAGACGCTGAACCAGCTGCTTTCGGAGATGGATGGTTTTGATTCCTCCAAAGGTATCGTCATTCTGGGTGCCACTAACCGGCCAGAGGTGCTGGATAAGGCATTGCTTCGTCCTGGGCGTTTTGACCGGAGGATCATCGTGGAGAAACCGGATCTTAAAGGAAGGATCGATGTGCTCAAGGTGCACTCCCATGATGTGCTGATGGATGATACCGTGGATCTGGAGGAGATTGCTCTTGCGACTTCTGGTGCAGTGGGGGCAGATCTTGCCAATATGGTCAACGAGGCGGCGATCATGGCGGTCAAGGATGGCAGAAAGGTAGTCAGCCAGAAGGATCTCTTTGAGGCGGTGGAGGTTGTCTTTGCCGGAAAAGAGAAAAAGGACCGGATCCTGGGTGAAGAGGAGAAGAAGATCGTGGCATACCATGAGGTGGGGCACGCCCTGATCACCACTCTGTTGAAAAATGCGGAGCCGGTGCAGAAGATCACCATCGTACCCCGTACAATGGGAGCGCTGGGCTACGTGATGCAGGTGCCGGAGGAAGAGAAATATCTTCGGAAAAAAGAAGAGCTGATTTCAAAGATCGTGACTCTCTATGGCGGACGGGCTGCTGAAGAGATCATATTTGGCGATGTCACTACCGGCGCTTCCAATGATATCGAGCAGGCCACCTCCATTGCCAGAGCCATGATCACTCAGTATGGAATGAGTGATAAATTCGGCATGATCGGGCTGGAGTCCATTCAGAACCGCTATCTGGACGGGCGTGCTGTCATGAACTGTGGCGACCGGACGGAGAGTGAAGTAGATCAGGAGGTAATGGTATTCCTGAAAGAATGTTATCAAAAGGCCTACAAGATGATCGACGAAAATAAAGAAGTTCTTCATAAGCTGGCGGCACATCTGGTGGAGCGGGAGACCATCACTGGAAAAGAGTTTGTCAGGATCTATGAAGAAGAGACGGGAATCCTTCTGAAAAAGGACGATAATGATGATAACAAGGATAAACCGGAGATTGAGGAGAATACGGATGGCATATGAAGTATTGGTACTGGATGTAGACGGAACATTGATGCGGACGGATAAGACGATATCCAAGAGGACCATCGATGCCATCGTGGACCTGCAGCAGTCAGGGGTAAAGGTGGCGATCGCCTCCGGCAGATGTACGGCGGGGATCCTCCCCACTGCCCGGATGATCCAGCTGGATGAATTTGGCGGCTATATTGTTTCCTATAATGGGGGGTGTATCAGCAACTGCCAGACCGGAGAGATCATTTACAATATCAATCTACCCGAGGGCATCGTACAGGAGATTTATGAATTTTCCAAAAAGGAAAAAACCGGGATCATGACCTATCATGGAAACGACATTATCGCAGAAAATGACGCAGACCAGTATATACAGATCGATGCGAAGGGCTGTGGCATCGATATCCATGTGGTGGAAGATTTTGGAAAAGAGGTTGTCTATCCTGTGAATAAGTGCCTGCTGACAGGAGACCCGGATTATATGGCCGGTGTCGAACCAAAAGCGGCAGCGGCTTTTGAGGGACGGCTGAGTGTGTACCGGTCCGAGGATTTTTATGTGGAAATGATGCCCCTGGGTATCGATAAGGCATATGGACTGTCCCGGCTGCTGGAGCGGCTGGGGTATTCGAGAAAACAGATGATCTGCTGCGGCGACGGTTTCAATGACATCTCCATGATCGAATATGCTGGTGTCGGTGTGGCGATGGCTAATGCCAGTGAGGAAGTGAGGGCAAAGGCAGATTATATCGCTCCCCACTGTGATGAGGATGGACTGGTGGATGTGATCCAGAAATATTTTTAAGGAGGCGGCAGGGTGTTTGACTTAGAGGCGGAGTTGAAAAAACTTCCGGATAAGCCGGGAGTATATCTGATGCATGACAAAGAGGATCATATTATTTATGTGGGAAAGGCTGTCGTGCTGAAAAACCGGGTGCGGCAGTATTTTCAGAAGAGCCGCAACGTGTCCCCTAAGATCGCCAGAATGATCGAACAGATTGCCTGGTTTGAATATATCGTGACGGACAGTGAGTTAGAAGCCCTGGTGCTGGAGTGCAACCTGATCAAGGAACACAATCCCAAATATAATACGATGCTGAAGGATGGCAAGAGCTATCCTTTTTTGAAAGCTACGATTCAGGAAGATTTTCCGCGGTTTGTCCTCGCCAGGCAGATGAAACGGGATGGAGCCAAATATTTTGGACCCTTCACCAGCGGGGCAGCGATCCGGGATACCATCGAGCTTCTGAATAAGCTGTTTCATCTGAGGAATTGCCGGAAAGTTCTTCCGCGGGATGTGGGGAAGGAGAGACCTTGCCTGTACCATCAGATGGGGCAGTGTCCAGCGCCCTGCCAGGGCAGTGTGGGCAGAGAAGAATACAGGGTAAACTTTCAGAAGGCCCTTTCGTTTCTGAATGGAAACACGAAAGAAGTTATGAAGGATCTGCAGCAGAAAATGGAACAGCTGGCGGAGAATATGCAGTTTGAGGAGGCGGCAGTCTACCGGGATCTTATCGACAGTGTCAGGCAGGTGACGGAGCGCCAGAAGATCACCAGCGATGACCAGGAGGACAGGGACATCATCGCCATCGCCAGAAATGAGGACGAGGCAGTGGTGCAGGTATTTTTCATCCGTGGTGGAAAGCTGATCGGCAGGGAGCACTATTATCTATCAGGAGTACTGGAAGAGGATGAGGGGCACATTTTAAGCGCCTTCATCAAGCAGATGTACGCGGGGACCCCCTATGTGCCGCGGGAACTCTGGACGGAGTGCGAGCCGGAGGACAGCCCGGCAATTCTGGAGTGGCTGGCGAAAAAGCGGGGGCATAAAGTCTTTTTCAGACATCCGAAACGGGGAGAAAAGGTGCGGCTGCTGGATCTGGCAAAGCGCAATGCCCATATGGTTCTTGCCCAGGATGCTGAGAAGTTAAAACAGGAGAGAGAAAAGACGCTGGGAGCCATGGAGGAGATCGAGAGGCTTCTGGGGCTTCAGATGCTGAACCGGGTAGAATCTTATGACATTTCCAATATCAATGGTTTTGAGACGGTGGGATCCATGGTGGTATTTGAGAAAGGGCGCGCCAAGAAAAATGATTATCGGAAGTTCCGTATCCGGACGGTGACAGGCCCTGATGATTATCACTCCATGGAGGAGCTGCTGACGAGGCGTTTTACCCATGGCCAGAGACAGGAGCTGGCGGAGATGGATTCCTTCCGGCTCTTTCCGGACGTGATTTTTATGGATGGGGGAAAAGGACAGGTCAATGTGGCGGAGAGAGTTCTCCAGGAACTAAAGATTGATATTCCAGTATGCGGCATGGTAAAAGACGATCATCACCGGACAAGGGGATTATTTTTCAGAAACGAAGAGATACCCATCGATATCCATGGCCAGGGATTTCGGCTCATCACCAGGATACAGGATGAAACCCACCGCTTTGCCATCGAGTACCACCGGCAGATCCGGGGAAAGGCACAGGTGCATTCGATCCTGGATGATATTCCTACCATTGGTACCGCGAGGCGAAAGGCGCTGATGAAGTACTATGAATCCCTGGATGACATCAAGAAAGCTACGGTAGAGGAATTAAAGGAAGTGCCGGGGATGAACGAGCGGTCAGCGAAAGCTGTGGTGGAGTTTTTCAGGGAAGGGTGAGGATATGTCTCACCGGAATTTCGGATAATCGTATGTATATAGTGCCTTCGTGGAATAGCATCTGCTGAATAGCAGGATCCGCTGGGCAATCTTTTCCGAGTACCATGGATCTGTGGCGTACTGGTGGCTCAGATTAGAGGGGTTAAATCTAAATTTAAATATTGTGTTCTGGCTCGGTTTTGCCTCAAAGTAATTTTCCCGGATGAATTTGGCAGCGCCGTAGATCGCCTTGTCCACGGTGGTCCATCCCTTGTAGTAGGCATGGGAGGTGGCTCCGGTCTTCGGGTCGCTGTCATAGGCCTTGATTCCGTACAGATTGTAGACCGTGGTAGATCTGGGAATCTTTTTTGTGATGAATTTACCTCCGGAACGGGCATAGGAGGGCAGTGCAACACGGGTGATGCGGTTGCCCCGGGCGAGGGAGCTTGTGCCGTAGGCGGACTCCAAAAATGTCTGGGACACAAAGTACATCGGATCGATGCCCTCTTTTTTCGCGGCGGCAAGCATTACCTTTCCCTTTCCATATAACACGCTGTAGGAGGGACCGCGGCCTTTGTTTTCACAGGCATTTTTAATATAATAGTTAAAAGTAGATATAAATTTTTCTTCATTTACGGGGCGGAATTTATCCAGCCGGAGAAACTGGAAGCCGTAGGAGGTATCTTTCTTATAGTTCACCAGCCGTTTGTATTCTGCCAGTGAGGTGCGGCCAGTACGTTTTTTTTGGATCGCGGCATAATTGTTCAGAGTCCAGTTGTACTGGGTAAAGATCTTTTTTCCCACGAAATTCAGAACCGGTTTGGAGAGCTGTGCTACGCCCAGGGTCTCGTCCCAGAGATAATTGATACCCAGTGCCTGTACCACCTCCTGGAAGGGGACAAGGATAGTTTTTACCTCTGACTTGCTGTAGGTTACAGATACAGGCGCCTGGGGCAGAGAGCTGGTGTTCTGGTTTACCGTGATAGAGGGCTGGTTTAAGTGCATGACGATAAACTTATCATTTTTAGAAATGGTAATTTTCTTTAATTTCTTATAATATTTATAACTCACCTTGATTCCCTGACTGGCAAAAGTTTCTTTTAAGGGAACCATAACGGTTCCGTTTATTTTGACCGCTGGCGTCTTCTGCAGATTGATCTGTTTGGACTCGTAAACTACTGTGATCTTTTCGCCCCGGTAGCTGACTTCCTGGCCGCCTATGGTGTAGGGAACAGTAATAGCATTTTTTCCGCTGGATGCCGATGGCGCCGGAGTGGCAGAATTCTGGATCTCCCAGATTGAAATGGCATCTGCACTTGTGGACAGGATATTTGTGCCGAGGCACATGCAAAGCAATAGAGCTAACAATGGTCTTAAACGTCTCATAATCAAGTTTCCTTTCTCATAGACTATTAAAAAAAGCGGAGTTCCGTGTAAAGATGGATATTATATCAGGAATTAATAATTTAATGTGGGGTGGACCTCTGCTGATTCTTTTATTAGGGATACATATTTATTTTACTATAAGGACAGGATTTGTCCAGAGAAAAATAAAAAAGGCGGTAAAATACTCTGTCAAAGGGGATGCTTCAGAGGGAATGAGTGCTTTTGGCACGCTGACGACGACGCTGGCGGCGACGCTGGGGACCGGGAATATAATTGGCGTATCCACGGCCGTTTACCTTGGAGGGCCGGGCGGGGTGTTCTGGTGCTGGGTCACCGGGCTGCTGGGAATGGCGACTACCTATGGGGAAACCCTTCTCTCCTGCCGCCACCGCAGCAAGGATCATGAGGGGCACAATGTGGGCGGTGTGATGTATGTTCTGGAGCGTGGCCTGGGAAAGAAAAAACTTGCTTTTTTTTACAGTTTTCTCATCTGTCTGTCAGCTTTTTGCGCCGGCTGCACCACCCAGTCCAATGCGATCTCGGAGACCTGCATGGATGTGTGGGGGATCCCTAAGTGGGCGGCGGGGATCGCGGTGGCGCTTCCAGTTGGTCTGGTCATCCTTCAGGGGGTTAAGTGGATCGAACAGGTCTGCATGGCGCTGGTGCCGGCGATGGCATTTCTATTTCTGGGGGGCTGCGTGGCATTTATCCTTCTGAATGCTTCTGTGTTTCCAGAGGCTGTTTTAGTGATGGTTAAATCAGCATTTAATAGCAGCGCTTTTCTTGGAGGGGCGGTGGGATTTTCTGTGGGAAGGGCAGTGAGATATGGGGTGGCAAGAGGATTATTTACCAATGAGGCAGGGCTGGGAACTTCTGGTATCGCCGCGGCGTCGGGGTCAGATCACATCTCTCCGGAAAGGCAGGGGTTGATCTCCATGACGGCGACTTTCTGGGATACAGTGGTGATGTGTGCCATTACCGGGATTGTGGTGGTTATGTTTGTGCTTATGAATGAACGGGCGCTGGTGGATCTGCCCGCTGGACTTCTCGTAAAGGGAGCTTTTGATACCCTGCCTCTGCTGGGGGAGGAGCTGATCGCGGTAGCTACAGTCTGTTTTGCTGTGGCGACACTGATCGGATGGTCTTATTTCGGACAGGTGGCGGCAGATTATATGGGAGGAAAATCTCTGGTGAGAAATTATCAGTATATCTATGTGATCATGATCTTTGCCGGAGCGGTGATGCCCATGGGGATCGTGTGGGAGATCACAGATTTTATCAACATTTTTATACTGATCCCGTCGGTATACGCGCTGATAAAGTGCCGGAAAAGCATTCGCTGAGGACATTGAAGGGGCCGCTTTTAGTCCCACTTTTTCAAAATATTCACAAATATAATGAAAAACCTTGTGATATAAAGAATATCATAGTAAAATATAAAGATACCAGGGTCAAAAGGTCAAAATGCCGTTCATGCTTGCATGATAAATAAGTTCTGACGAACTTATTCGCATTTGACCCTAACATCATATAGAATATATGAGATAAGATTGCAGCAGAAAGGCAAGGTGCAGAACATTGAAAAGACGGGCAGCAGTAATATTTGGAGGAATTTCCTCGGAACACGAGGTGTCCTGTTCCTCCGTTTTGAATGTAGTGAGTGGATTTGACGAAGATAAATATGAACTGACATTGATCGGTATTACGAAAGAAGGAAAATGGCTGGTTACAGATTCAGCAGCCAGTATCGAAGACGGTACCTGGAAAAATAGTACCCAGACAGCTATCTTGTCTCCCGACAGGGGCAGGCCCGGTGTGCTGGTCTTAGGGGAAGATACTTATACTTATAAGAAAATAGATGTGATCTTTCCGGTGCTTCATGGCAGATTTGGTGAGGATGGAACGATCCAGGGGCTGTTCGAGATGTCGGGCATACCGTACGTGGGCTGTGGAGTATTGAGTTCTGCGGTGAGTATGGATAAGATTTCTACGAAAATATTTGTGGATCGGCTGGGCATCCGTCAGGCGGGATATGTGATAGATATCGCTAAGGATCTGAGTGAGATGGAGTACACAGTGGAACAGGTGGAAGAAAAGCTGGGATATCCCGTATTTGTAAAGCCATCGAATGCAGGATCTTCCTGTGGTGTCAGCAAGGCCTGTAACAGGGAAGAACTAAAACGGGCCCTGCAGCTGGCAAAGGAGCATGACAATCGTGTCCTGATCGAAGAAATGATATGCGGTCATGAGGTGGAATGTGCGGTGCTGGGCGGCAATGAAGTACGGGCCTCCAAAGTAGGAGAGGTGCAGGCGGCGGCAGAATTTTATGATTATGAAGCCAAGTATCATAATGCTGAGTCAAAGACAGTGATCGACCCTCCTGAGATCCCGGCAGAGGCAAAGGAAACGGTCAGAGAAAATGCAGTGAGAATATTTAAGGCAGTCAGCGGTTTTGGACTGTCCCGGGTGGACTTTTTTATTGAAAATGATACAAATGAAGTAGTGTTTAATGAGATCAATACGCTGCCAGGATTTACCAATATCAGCATGTATCCCATGCTCTGCAACGACATGGGACTATCCATATCAGAACTGATCGACCGTCTGGTCGAGACTGCATTCGAGAGAGAATAGTCAGCCGCGGCACACAGCATAAAATAACAGGATAAGGGGAAGACTAATGAAAAAGAATGTAAAAGTTTCCATTAGTGGGATTCAGAATAATGATAATGAAGAAACAGTGGAGGTTGTCTCTGTGGGCGAGATGATGCAGAGGGATGACCACATCTGTGTCTCTTACGAAGAGGCTGCGGATAATGCAGCCGGCGTGGACTGCCAGCTGGTAAAGAGTATGCTGAAAGTAAAACCGGACCAGATCGAGATCATCAAAAAAGGAGCCGCCCAGACCCATATGGTCTTTATCGAAGACCGGGATACTATTTCTTACTATTCCACTCCTTTCGGGGAGCTGGAGGTGGCAATCCATACGGACCGTCTGGAGAGGAGAGAGCGGGATAACGGATTTCAGATCCTGCTGGAATACGCGCTGGAGATCAATGCCTCCCATATGTCAAACTGCAACGTGGATATCCGGGTGGACTACATGTCTTAATGCCAGGGTCAAAGAACCTATCATGCTTGGCATGATAAGGTTTTTACAAATTAGAGGAAAGGAGATGGCAGCGTGAAATTTACATTTACAAAGATGCACGGGACCGGGAATGACTATATATATGTGGATCTTTTCCAGCAAAAACTGGAGAACCAGGAAGAAGTCGCAAAGGTAGTCAGTGACCGGCGTTTTGGCATCGGTTCAGACGGCCTGATCTGCATTGCTCCGTCAAAGACGGCAGACTGCCGGATGATCATGTATAATGCCGATGGTTCTGAGGGGGCGATGTGCGGCAATGGGATACGGTGCGTGGCAAAGTATGTCTATGATCGTGGCATTGTGCCAAAGGACCATATGTCAATAGAGACAAAAAGCGGCATCAAACAGCTGGAGCTGACCGTGGAGGAGGGAAAGGCAGTATATGTCAAGGTAAATATGGGAGAGGCGGTACTGAAGCCGTCGGAGATCCCGGTTCAGGCGGAAGGAGAGGATTTTATTGCCCGCCAGATCGAGGCAGGGGGCAGAACCTATACCGTAACCTGTGTATCTATGGGAAATCCCCATTGTGTGGTATTTACAGAGGGGATTGACGGTTTGGATCTGGAAAAGACCGGTCCCCTGTTTGAAAACCATCCTTTGTTTCCAGACCGCATCAACACAGAATTTGTGGAAGTCATAGACCGGCATACGCTGAAAATGCGGGTTTGGGAGAGAGGTTCCGGGGAAACGGTCTCCTGTGGTACGGGAACCTGTGCGGCTACGGTAGCTGCAGTGCTGAACGGACACTGTCCACGGGGAGAAGAGGTAGAAGTGAGGGTACGCGGCGGCGCGCTCTATGATACATACCTGAAAAATGGCGAGGTGCTTATGAAGGGACCCGCAACCGAGGTTTTTCAGGGTGAAATAGAGATTTAACCGTTCGTTGTTCCAGGGGTGCCAGCGCTGTGGCACGATTTTTTAAACAACGCAGAAAAGAGGGAGATTATGGCGATTCGGTTAAATGAGGACGAGGCAGTGGTTCAGCAGATCCAGGAAGGGCTCAAGGCAAGAGACGGCTATTGTCCCTGCGTCCTGCAGAAAAATGAGGACACAAAATGTATGTGCCGGGAATTTCGGGAACAGATCGCAGATCCGGAGTTCGAGGGCTATTGTCACTGTATGTTGTATTATAAAGAAAAAGATTGAGAAGATGAGGTGAAGGTATGGCAGCAATTGAGTTAAATGCAGCAAATTTTGAAGAAAAGGTTTTAAAATCAGATAAGCCTGTGCTGGTGGATTTCTGGGCAGTGTGGTGTGGACCCTGTAAGATGATGTCACCCAAAGTGGACGAGATCGCAGATGAGCAGAAGGACCGCCTGATCGTAGGCAAATTAAACTGTGATGAAAATATGGAGATTGCCCAGAATTATGGAATCACGGGAATTCCGGCATTTTTTCTCTTTAAGGGAGGAGAAGTGGTGGAGAAGGTAATGGGAGCGATGCCCAAAGGAGAGCTTCTGGCCGCTATTGAAAAACATCTTTAATCAGAATTGCCGGTGGTAACTAGCCGGCAATACATAGGAGATTATGGAGATCACAAAATAAAGAAAAGAGGTAAGGATGAAAAAAGGATTACACTTTGGGAGTAGATGCCGGGGGATTGCATGGCTGCTGGCCGCCGCCATGTTTTATACCCTTTTGCCATTGGGGGGGAATACGGTAAGATCACGGGCAGAACAGGTTGAGTATGTTGTGAGGGAAAATTCTGGAATACAGGATGCAGTGATCAGCGGGACAAGTCATGAAATCAAATTTGAAGTCCCTGCCAGGTATAATACCACAGCAAAAATTAAGGAGGCTGGTTTTACCAGGCTTCAGGTTACATATCGTGTGGTGAAATATACCCAGAGCAGCGATGGGACAGCTGGCGCCATGGTGTTTTTTGAACATGAGGGGAAATGGGAAAATCAGTGGACCAACTTAGTGATGGACCAGGAGCTGACCACTTCTATAGATCTTACTCCATTTCTGGCCAGTGATTCCAGTGTCTCAGGAATGGGAATACAGTTTGCCAATGTATCGGGAGATATTTCCTATGAGATTGTATCTGCTAAATTCACAGGAAGCAAGGCAGCTGGGGAAGGGGATTCCGGTTCATCTGGGGGGACAGTTGCACCTTCTGAAGCAAACTTTGCTAAACTTCTCCAGTATTCATTGTATTTTTATGACGCCAATATGTGTGGTCCAGAGGTGGAAGATCATTCTCTTGTTGCTGTCGGCAAAAAGTATGGAAATTATGACGGATACCGGGGAAAATGCCATGTTTGTGACCAGACGGCGGATTATAACGGGAAAAAAGTGGACGTCAGCGGCGGCTACCACGATGCGGGCGACCATGCAAAATTTAATCTTCCCCAGGCATATTCTGCGGTGACGCTTGCTCTCGCTTATACTGAATTCGGAGAGGCCTTTTTAGAAACAGGGCAACTTTCTCATTATAAGACGGTGATGGAGCATTTTTGTGACTATTTTGTGCGCTGTACGGTCCGGGATGCTTCTGGAAAAGCAGAAGCCTACTGTTATCAGGTGGGGGACGGAGACCGGGATCATGCCTACTGGGGGGCTCCCGAAGACCAGGAGAGCCGGGGGGACCAGGCATATTTTACCAGTTCCTCTACTCCCTGTACTGATATCGTTGGGGAGACAGCAGCGGCTCTCGCCATTCAGGCATATAATTTTCCAGAGGATGAGAGATCCAGGGAGTATCTGGAATGTGCGAAAGAACTTTTTGCCTATGCGGAATCCAATCCCAAGGCCTCCAGTTCTGGCAGCAAAGCAGGGAGTTTTTATTCCGGCAGCAGCTGGGAAGACGATATGGCACTGGCGGCTGCATGGCTGTACCGTGCGACGGGAGATGCGGCTTATCAGTCAAAGGCAGAGGCATATGTTCAGGATCCTGGTTTTGTTAATTGCTGGGATGATATGAAGGCGGCAGCAGCGGCTTACAGCAGAGGATGGGATTCCATCAGGAGCAGCATTGATTCCAATGTAAATGGCAAATCTCTCAGTGACGGCTACACATATATTCTTTCCTGGGGGTCTGCCAGATATAATACAGCCCTGCAGTTTGAGGCGCTCTGCTATGACAAAAATATGCATACCAGCCTGTATAAAGAGTGGGCAAAAGGGCAGATGAATTATCTTCTGGGACAGAATTCCATGAACCAGTGCTTTGTGGTAGGCTATAATGAAAATGCCAGTAAAAACCCCCATCACCGTGCGGCTTCCGGATGTAACAGTTATGGGGAGTTAAATAATGGAAGCCTGCCGAACCAGAAAGTGCTTCTGGGGGCACTCTGTGGAGGGCTCTCCGGCGGTGATGCGGGACACGATACAGCTTCCGTCTGTGCGCCGGTGAAGTATCACAGTGACGGACAGCATTTTTATCATGACGGCATTAAATGTTATACATGTAATGAGGTTACATTGGATTATAATGCTTCGCTGACTGCTTCTGCAGCAGGTTTATATACTCTGAATAAAGAGGACGGCCGCCAGATGCTGGACACGGACTATGTGATCGATGCCTCTGCTGTATGCGGCGGGAATTCGGGAGGAAATGCCAAAACAGATGCGGAGCTTACTCCAGGGCCAGGTGAGACGTCAGAACCAGCCGTGACGTCGAAACCAGCTGGGACATCAGAGCCAACGGAGTCGTTAAAGCCAGTTGAAACTTCAAAGCCAACTGAGACAGCGAAGCCAGCCAAAACATCGCAACCAACTGAGACGTCAGAGCCGACAGAAACATTAAAGCCAACCATGACATCGGAGCCTGCTGAACCGTCGAGACCAACGGAGCCGTCAAAGCCAGCCGTGATATCAGAGCAGGGATGCCAGACATCGAAACAGAATCCCAGGCTTTCTAAGAAAAAGCTGAAGATAAAGCGCGGGAAACGGGCAAAGATCATGCTGAAGGGGACAATGAAATCTACTAAAGTTAAAGCGAAGTACTCTAAGAAAAGGCTGAAACTGAAATTGGTTAAAAATGCCGGAAGCTATAAACAGTATCAGATTACTGCTAAAAAGAAAGGAAAAGCTACAGTTACATTTACTGTGAACAAGAAGAAATTAAAGTTAAAAGTAATTGTGAAATAGATTAAGATAGAGGTTGTTCCATGTAAATCAGACTCCCGGTCTGGCAGAGAAATGTTAAGTTTCTGTCAGATCGGGAGTTTTCTGTGAGAGTGTAATATTTAGCTGATTCATGGTTCATACACTAGTATACTAACCAAAGTAATCAATCTTCATCGCGTGTTTTACTTCGGAAAGAGTCTGGGCGGCTACTTCCCTGGCTTTCTGGCTGCCTTTGTGGAGGATTTCCATCACCGCTGGAATATCTTTTTCCAGCTCCTGGCGTCTCGCTTGGATCGGTTCTAATTCTTCCATGAGAACCGCATAGAGGAATTTTTTTACTTTTACATCCCCTAAACCGCCTTTCGTGTAATGGGATTTCAGTTCATCCAGACAGGAGTATTCTGGCAGATGGTGTTCAAAATGATCTTCACGGCAGAAGGCATCCAGATAAGTAAATACACAGTTTCCTTCTAATTTTCCCGGATCTTCCACGCGGATATGGTCGGGATCGGTGTACATGCTCATCACTTTTTTGCGGATCTCATCAGGAGGATCCGAGAGATAGATACAGTTTCCCAGAGATTTGCTCATTTTGGCTTTACCATCTGTGCCTGGAAGGCGCATACACGCTTCGTTGTCAGGAAGAAGAGCCTTTGGCTCCAACAGAACCTCATCGTAGGTGGAGTTAAAGCTGCGGACAATCTCCCTTGCCTGTTCCAGCATAGGCAGCTGATCGTCCCCGACAGGAACGGTGGTTGCCTTGAATGCAGTGATATCCGCCGCCTGGCTGATGGGATAGGTAAAAAAGCCCACCGGGATACTGGTGTGAAAACCGCGCATATTGATCTCTGTCTTTACCGTGGGGTTTCGTTTGAGGCGGGAAACCGTCACGAGATTCATATAGTAAAAGGTGAGCTCTGTCAGTTCTGAGATGTAGGACTGAACCAGAAGGGTGGATTTTTCAGGATCAAGCCCGCAGGACATATAGTCCAGAGCCACTTCCGAGATATTATTGCGGACCTTATCCGGGTTGTCAAAATTATCCGTCAGCGCCTGGGCGTCAGCGATCATGATGTATATGTCATCGAATTCGCCAGAGTTCTGGAGTTCTACCCGCCGTCTCAGGGATCCCACGTAGTGCCCTACATGAAGTCTTCCGGTAGGCCGGTCACCAGTCAAAATTATTTTCTTCATATATGTTAATCCTTTCCTGCTAGATACATTTTCAAAGACAATTTTATCGGTTTTTCAGTGAAAAGTCAACCGAAGGGAAGAATTCTCCCTCAATCTACCCTACAGCCTGTGCGCGAATCGTGTGATTTCGTGTCTGAAATCACTTGACAAGGAGGAATGTAATATTTTATAAAGTGAATAAAAGTAACGTTTTTACTGCGGTTTCCGGAGATTTTTTGAAGGAAAAAGTTGAAAAAGGTCAAAATTTCAGACACGAAATCACAGCATTCGCGCACCGGGGGTTGAAATGGGGGATGTTTTGTGTTATGTTGCAAATGAAACACAAAAATTGTAAATCATGGGCGTTCTTTATGCAGCAGAAGGCAACACAGCCTGCAAATAAAAAGTCAATAGTAAATTGATAAATTCAGGAAAAAAGTTTT
>CAJUFM010000010.1 GCA_910585745.1 uncultured Eubacterium sp.
TGACTTTCTCCAGATGCTGAACAGATTCCCCGGTAAGATTCGCCTTTTCCTCAATGTCCTGCATGCTTTCCACGGCATCATTCATGATCTTCACATAACTCTGCATACGCTGCCAGATATCATCTGAGATCTCCAGCATCTCCTTCGTCCGGTCGTCGATCATACCCATGGATTTTACCATTTCCCCTACGGAATTCTGCATACTATTTACATGCCTCAGACTTCGGTGGCAGTCCTCGGTGGTTTCCTGCGCCGAACTTACGATAGACTGATTGACCCGTCTCGACTCATTCATATTTTCCGCAAGCTGTTCTGTCATCTCCACCAGTTCAGAAGATGCTTTTCCACAGGTCTCTACCACTACCGCTACCTGTTCTGCACTGTGCAGGTTTTCCAAAATGGCTCTTGAAGCACCGGCGATATTTATAAAAACTACCGACATCACAATCTGTTCTATCGTAAAACCCACAGAACGGGTTAAAAACCACTCCATATTCGTAGGATATTCGATCTGCGCTACATTTCGTGAACGCAGAAATAAAGAGATGATAAGAAATATGTAGCTTACAATGGCGATCCGCAATGTGAATTTCTTGTCAAAAAACATACAGCTGAACAGCATGGCAAGACCGTATGTCATATAAATGCCTATGGCTGAATTGCCGCCCAGGAGCATTACAACAAATCCTACAGCCAGCACACTGACATATTTCATCACCCTTACAGGCACACCTGCTTTTTGTAACACTGTGGGCCCCACCGTACATACGCATCCAATAGGGGAAAGCACTGCCAGATCCAGATACCGGATCTGAAAAACCCCGGCGGCAGTAGCGAGAAATAAAACAGGAAACACCAAAGTCATCCATAACAATACTTTCGCCAGACGTTTACACACGTTCCGGTCATTCTGCTCAAAAAAATCCATCTGTTCTTCTGCCATTTTCCGCACATCCTCTCTTTGTTCTGCAATTCAATATTTTTACATATGTTTCTTTATTTTAACAGAGCATGTGTAGAAAAAAAAGCTTTTGGTACAGATTGCAGGTTAAAGGGAACAGATTGCAGTTCTTATTTCTTTAGATTTTTATAGGCAAGCACCCCGGCGATGGTCTTGGCATCGGTGATCTCTCCCGAATAGATCATTTTCTCGATCTCCCCGATGGTATACCGCTCAATATGGACAAATTCATTTTCATCCAGTCTCTGTCTGGAAGGCATAAGATCCTCTGCATAGTACACAGCGATCAATTCGCTGGTATAAGCTGCCGCTGTATTGATATTGATCAAATGACGGATGTTCTCCGAACGGTATCCTGTCTCTTCCTCCAATTCTCTTGCCGCACAGATCTTAAAATCCTCTTTCACACTGTCTCTTCCCCCGGCAGGGATCTCAAGCATCATATCATCGATGGCGCCCCGGTACTGCCGTACCATGAGAATTTTTCCTTCATCATCCACCGGCACTACCGCCGCCGCACCCTTATGCTCGATCAGATCCCATTCCGCGATGTTGCCATTGGGAACCTTAACATCCATGGAATAAAAATCTACTATCTTTCCCTTATGTTCCAGCTTCTTACCAATAATCTCAAACTTATCCATATATGATCCTCCCTTTTCTGTTAATGAGCCAGCCGCTCCAAAACCCGGAGCAGCAGATCAAAATTCCGCCTTGCCAACGAGATACTCTTCTTCTCCTTCACAGTGTGTATATCCAGTATATCGGGTCCCATGGAGACAATATCCAGTCCCGGGATCTTATGGGACAAAATGCCGCACTCCAGACCCGCATGGATTCCTCTCTCGTTATCACACTATTATTCCAGAGTTTTCAAAATATATGCCCCTGACTCTTTCGTCAGTGGAATACAGTGATCTATACTTATTTCTTTCCCCTCCTGATGTTCTGTATCGATACATATGTATGCCTGGTGTTTCAATGTTTCTCCCCGGTGTCCTAAGAAGATTCTTCTCCCTCGTCTTGACATTCATTCTGACGGAAATCAATTCCATCAATTCCGTTCTGGTATACAAAGTCATGAAAAATTTTGATTCCACAGTATCCACCTTCTTTGTTTTATTAAAAATCTTCCATGGCTTATTTTCATAATTTCTGCACAGTTTTTTTGTGCAGAAAGTTGCGAAGCAACTTGCTAATAAACTCACCAGAGTTCATTTTATCATAAAAGATTGCATGGTGCAATGACTTATAAATCCCGATTCTTTTACTTGATTAATTTTCTGATTTTGTTTACAATTCATATGTGGGTGTCTCCTTTGAATAATGATTTATCAACCGGCCAGTTAACAATCATTATTCTAAAGTAAGCACTCATTTTTTGTAAACCCGCCATTTATTACTTAACAGAAATGCTCCTTATTTCCATCAAAAAAGCACCTCCTGCGAGATGCCATATATCTTGTTACTATTTTCTGTTATACAAAAGGGACATCACATGGATGTCATGCCGCACATTATTCTATTGGTTTTATCAAGCCTTGAATCCGATGCTCTGCCTCTTTATAAACCGCCTCATCATCCCGCACTGAAATAATGATAATCTTCGTGACACTGCCCCGTCCCTGGCAGTACTAAGTAATCACCTGAGTTAACACAATGGTCTGTCTGGTCGCCATTTTATGTCTTGCCATAAGAATCACCGCCGTTTCTTTCCGAATATCACGAAACAACTTGGCAGACCAGCAATACTTAATTGTTTATCAATGTTACAACACACTAATTTCTAAAGCTGTGGATCGGTGCGGGGATCCGTCCCTGGCGGTTTACGAAATCATCACAGCCAAAGGGATTCACCGGCATGATCGGTGCGTAGCCGAGAAGGCCTCCAAACTCTGCCTGATCTCCCACGGTTTTTCCCTGGACAGGGATGATCCTCACTGCTGTGGTCTTCTGGTTCACCATGCCGATGGCCATCTCATCTGCGATGATGCCGGCGATGGTGGTCTCTTTCGTATCTCCGGGAATGGCGATCATATCCAGCCCCACCGAACACACACAGGTCATAGCTTCCAGTTTCTCCAATGTCAAGGCACCCTCTGTCACCGCATCAATCATTCCCTGATCTTCGCTGACAGGGATAAAAGCGCCGCTGAGACCCCCCACATAGGAAGAGGCCATTACGCCGCCCTTCTTTACCTGGTCGTTGAGCATGGCAAGCGCCGCTGTGGTTCCGGGAGCACCTGCCCGTTCCAGCCCCAGTGCTTCAAATATTTCCGCAATACTGTCACCTACCGCCGGAGTGGGCGCCAGAGACAGATCGATGATCCCAAAGGGAATGCCAAGGCGCCTGGAAGCCTCATATGCCACCAGCTGACCCACTCTCGTTATCTTAAAGGCAGTCTTTTTGATGGTCTCGCAGACCTTTCCAAAATCCCCGTCCTTTACTTTTTCTAAAGCCGTTTTTACAACACCGGGGCCGCTGACGCCCACATTGATGATGGCATCCCCCTCTGTAACCCCATGGAACGCTCCTGCCATAAAAGGATTGTCGTCTGGCGCATTGCAGAACACCACCAGTTTGGCACAGCCCAGGGAGTCGTTGTCACTAGTCAGTACCGCCGTCTCCTTCACCATTTTGCCCATCAGGCGGATGGCATCCATATCCAGCCCCGTCTTGGTGGAGCCCACATTGACCGAGCTGCACACCCGCTCAGTGCAGGAAAGCGCCCGGGGAATGGAACAGATCAGATTTTTGTCGGCAGTCGTCATCTTCTTTGACACCAGCGCCGTATAGCCGCCGATAAAATTCACACCTACCTGCTTCGCCGCCCGATCCAGGGTCTTGGCGATCTCCACAAAACCCTCTGGCGACTGACAGGCAGATCCGCCGATCAAGGACACTGGTGTAATGGATATCCTCTTGTTTACGATGGGAATGCCATACTCCATGCTGATTTCCTCACCTACAGCCACCAGGTTCTCTGCCATGGACGTTATTTTATTATAAATATTATCACATAAACGATGCAGATCGCTGTCTATGCAGTCCAAAAGGCTGATTCCCATGGTTATGGTCCGCACATCCAGGTTTTCTTTCTCGATCATGTTATTTGTCTCAATCACTTCATTTATATTTATCACGATATTTCCCTTTCCTCCACTATATTCTATGCATCTTGTCAAATATATCTTCCCGCTGGACTTTTATGATACAATGAATGCCTTTTCCCAGTTCCTCCAGCTCTTCTGAAAGCTCCAGGAACTTTTTGGAAGAAAGATCTGTATTTACTACCATCATCATATTAAAAAATCCATCTACTATAGTCTGGGAAATATCCAGAATATTGATGCCATTTTCTGATAGATAAGTACATACCTTTGCTATGATCCCCACACTGTCTTTTCCTACTACTGTTATAATGGTCTTTTTCATTTTTACCCTCATTTCTATCCGGGGAACGCCGCCCCCTTTTCTTTCTTTAATTTATAAAAACCGGCGGCGTCGGCGCCATCCGCCCCGCCACCCCGAGAAACAGCTCATCTTCCGCTGCCAGCTCCTCCTGAGCCAGTTCATACCGGACCGTCTCATAAGCGAGTTCTGGATAATTGTTTTCTTGGCTGAGATGCCCCAGCAAAATATGTTTTAACCGGTAGTGTACCAGTCTCCGGAGCAGACGGCCGCAGGCATCGTTTGAAAGATGCCCTTCTTTTCCCAGAATACGCAGTTTCAGCTGATAGGGATAACTCCCCGCCTGAAGCATATTGATATCATGGTTTGCCTCCAGGAGCATTCCCTCACAATCCTCCAGGTGGGACAGGGTATAATCGGTGTACTCGCCCATATCCGTCGCCACAGCCACCTTCACATCTCCTTCACGGATCGTATAGCAGACCGGATCTGCCGCGTCGTGGGAGATGGAAAAAGGCATGACTTCCATACCGCCTACATTTACCGGGACATCGGGACGCACAGGCTGAAATAGATCCGCATCTACCTTTCCGCATTTCCCATTTCTCAGGATGGAATCAATCGTGGCCTCTGTGGCATATACCGGAATGGCATATTTGCGCAGCACCGGCCCCAGACCACAGATATGATCGGAATGTTCATGGGTGATAAAGATCCCCTGTATGTGATCCATAGTAATGTGCTCCGCCGCAAGCCCTTCCTCAATGCGTTTTTTGCTGATTCCCGTATCCACAAGAATCCCCCGGGAATCTTCCTCTGACCCGATAAATATACTGTTTCCACTACTCCCACTGGCAATGCTGTAAAGTTTCATCTCTCACTCATCCATCCTTCTTATTTTTCCCAGTATAGATCGATACTGTCATCCTCATGAACCGCTGTCGTAAAATCACTGACATCCCTGCCGTTCAGTTTGGATATCAGCCGTTTCCCGCCAGGTTTTGTAAGATCAAAGGGATATACATCGAAAATATCCACAAAGGAATGATTTCTTTTTTCCGCCAGAGTTACCTCTTTTCCATTGATCTTAACCCGGATACGCCGGCCGGCCCCGCCTGTCAGGTATCCGGTCTGCCCCATCCCGGAACCCGGTGAGGAAAATACCGGCGGTACTGTCACACTCTGCTGAGGTCTCGCAGCCGGATTGTTTATGGGAAGATCTGCTGCCCATGCTGGCAGGGGGCGAACCGGAGCCAGCAGAGGATCCGGCCCCAAGGGGATATCCGGAACCGCCAGATCTGACATCACATTTTTTACTGGCTGCACCGTCTTTTTCTTCTCTTCTTTTATCGGTTCAGGAAGGATCTTCTCCAGCACAGCCCCGCTCTTCAGTCTGGCGTTCCGATCCCGCTCTTCTCCGCCGACCAGCACTTTATCCTCCACCGGCCGCCCCATAAATTCCAGAAGCTGCTGAACCGAGTAGGTGTCCAGGATCTTCACCCGGTCTCCCTCACGGATCACATAAGAATCTTTCTGACTCTTATCATTTACCTCTGCCATCACTGGACAGAGCACGATTTTTCCAAACACTGTATACTGCAATTCTTTCCGGTATTCGGGAATCCGTCCCAGAGTGAGAGAAGCATTCTCTCCGCGGGTGGCCGCTTTGATCTGTATGACATCATTTTCATGTACGAT
The DNA here is from genome assembly GCA_910585745.1 of uncultured Eubacterium sp. Lineage (GTDB taxonomy): Bacteria > Bacillota > Clostridia > Lachnospirales > Lachnospiraceae > Eubacterium_F. The sequence goes on from CAJUFM010000010.1 coordinate 6,072, forward strand.
CTCATTGAGACTCGTTTCTTTTCCATTAAGCATGACCTCCGCCGCCTCGCCAAGACGCCCCCTGGTCACCCGTTCTTCCCCGTTCACAAAGTATGTGAGACTGCCACCTCTGGTGGGGAACAGACTGCTCTGGGCAAATCCGGCATGGATGCAGGCATCCAGGATCGTCGCCTTGCCATTATCATATAACTTGATCCGCTCATCGTTTACTTTAACGTGAATAAAACTGCCCTTCTGTTCATAATATTCCAGACAGATCCCAATGGGTGTCACAAGCGTCGAATCTTTTTTCACACCAGCCGCCGAAAAATCCACCTGCTGAAGAACTTCTGCCCCCCGTATGCTGACACGGTTTTCCGGCAGGGAAAGACATTCTGACATCCTCTCTGTAAATCCTGGCATCTTACCGCCGCCACCCACAACAAATACTGCGCTTACAGAATTCCCACCATTGAGCTCCATGATCTTTTCTGAAACTTTTTCTACAATAACACGGATCGCTTCCTCCGCGGTCTCCCGGATCTCTTCATATCCAACTTTATAGGATTCTCCCATAATATTTTTAAAAGATATGGTCTTATTTCTAGCTGTTGCTTTTTTTATCTTTTCCGCCATCTCAAAATCCACAAGGAACTTGCGGGCGATGGCTTCGGTAATCTCATCTCCCGCCAGTGGTATCATTCCAAAGGCAATGATACTTCCGTCTTTTACAATAGAGATATCGGAAGTCCCTGCTCCCACATCTACCAGCGCGATATTCAACAGGCGGAAGCGTTCCGGAATAGCGATATTGATCGCTGCTATAGGCTCCAATGTCAGACTCACCACCTGCAGCCCGGCAGCTTCCACGGCAGCATAAAGCCCCTCCACCACTTCATCCGGAAGAAAGGTGGCGATCATCTCCACACCAATGGAGGCTGCCATATGCTCTTCGATCATTTCCATAGGATATCCATTGAGATAATATTTCACCGGCGAATAACCCACACAGTAAAAATGCTTGTCCTTATGATCGGTTTCGGTACGGATCTCCTCATAAGCTTTCTCCACTGCGAGACTGTCCAGGGAATGAATGTGTTCCTGGGTCACTTTCGCCTCGGAGGGCATCTCGTATTCCACATATACATTTTTTGTCTTCAGCACACGTCCTGCCGCCGCAATACTGACCTGCCGGAGATCTCCCCCGATTTTTTCTTCCAGCTTTGCCTTTACCTGGCCAATGGTGCGTGCCACCGTCGGAATATCGTGAATCTGCCCATCAATCACCGCTCTTGTGGTGTGCTCCACAGCGACCTGTGCCACCACCACAAAACGATCCGTCCCCACCCGGTAGCCCACGGTACCGACGATACTTCTCGTTCCTATATCAAGTCCAAATACATAACCATCCTTACTCATATGTATCCCCCGTCTTTTATTATATGCGTGACCCGCATAAGCACTCACGGCGAAACCTCCGGTTTCTCCGTGTTCGTTACACTCATTTACTATATGCGTGACCCGCATAAGCACTCACGGCGAAACCTTCGGTTTCTCCGTGTTCGTTACACTCACATAGACTTTTTCAGAATGCGGCTTGCCTGTTAACAGGCACCGCATTCTTTAAAAGTCTGCGTTCGTGCTTATGCGTTCATTGTATCACAGTCATTTTGAATTTTCCAGCAGATTTTCTACTGCCGCACCGATCTGCGCCTCCAGATCCCTCAGTTCCCCATCGTTGACCAGCACCCTTTTGCATAAAGTCCGCAACACCGCATTGCTGTGCTGGTTCCCCATAATGCTCTCTGACTTCTCTCTCGTATAGCCGCGGGAATCCATAAGTCTCTGGATGCGGATCTCATCTTCTGTGACCACACCCCACACCTCATCACACAGCTGGTCACAGCCAGTTTCAAATAAGAGTGCAGTCTCCAGAATGAACAATCTGTCCTGGTCCCTCTCTCTGATCCTCCTGCGGATCTCCGAGAGAACCAGAGGATGGACAATAGCATTAAGGCGCCCCAGCTGGTCCGGATCACGGTATACCTGACGTGCTAAATGCTCTCTGTCGATCTCCCCGTCAGGCAGGAGTATGGTTTCTCCGAAGGTCTGCCGTATTCTGTCAAATCCCGCTGTCCCTGGTCTCATAACATCATGCCCCAGCTCATCTGCCATGCAGATCACCGCATCGTGCTTTTGTCTGAGGATGTTCAGTACTGTAGATTTGCCGCTTCCCACACCTCCGGCAATGCCGATGACTTTGCTGCTATTTTGCCTCATACCAGGAACTTCCTCTCTTAACTTCTGCGATCAGCGGCACACGGAGATCCGCCGCTGCCACCATCTCATGCTCCAGGATCTCCGTCACCTCTTCTATTTCCGACTCTTTCGTCTCGATCAGAAGCTCATCGTGTATCTGCAGGATCAGGCGGGATTCCAGCTTCCGCTCCCGGAGTTTCTGATCCACATGGATCATGGCGATCTTGATAATATCTGCCGCCGTCCCCTGAATCGGTGAATTCATGGCGATGCGCTCACCGAACTGCCTCTGCATAAAATTTTTAGACTCAAGCTCCGGAATCGGGCGCCGGCGCCCAAACATCGAAGTGACATACCCTTTGCTCTTCCCCATATCCACCAGGGAATCCATATATTCCTTTACCTTAGGATAGGTATGAAAATAATCTTCAATGTACTGCTCCGCCTGTTTCTTCGTAATATTCAGATCCCTGGAAAGCCCAAAACCGCTGATGCCATACACGATGCCAAAGTTCACTGCCTTGGCATTTCTTCTCTGGAGCTCCGTCACCTCTTCATAGGGGACATGAAAGACAAGGGCCGCCGTAGTCCGGTGTACATCTGCATTTTCCCGGTATGCCTCAATGAGCCTTTCGTCGCCGGACATATGCGCCAATACCCGGAGTTCGATCTGGGAATAGTCGGCATCCAGAAATACACAGCCTTCTTTCGGTACAAATACCTTGCGTATCTGCCTGCCCAGCTCCATCCGGATCGGGATATTCTGCAGATTGGGTTCGGTACTGCTGAGCCTTCCCGTCGCCGTAATGGTCTGGTTAAAAGTAGAGCGTATCCTTCCATCCACATCAATAAAGGCAGAAAGCCCATCAGCATAAGTAGATTTAAGCTTGGTGAGCTGGCGGTATTCCAGGACCAGCTCCACGATGGGACTCTCAAAGCGGAGTTTTTCCAGCACTTCCGCCGAGGTGGAATAGCCGGTCTTTGTCTTTTTTCCATAGGGCATCCGCAGTTTCTCAAAAAGAATGGCACCCAGCTGCTTCGGGGAATTGATATTAAACTCCTCCCCTGCCAGATCATAAATCTCCCGCTGCAATACCTCTATACGCTCACCGAGTTTGTCTCCGTATTCACGGAGCGCTTCCCGGCGCACCTGAATCCCCTCCTGTTCCATATGATAGAGAGTAAATACCAGAGGCATCTCAATCTGCTCAAACAAATCATAGGATTTCATCCTCTTTAACTTGCGGTGCAGTGCTTTATAAGCTTTGAGATTCACCAGTGCACAATAACAGCCATACTTCACAAATTCATTCCGGGATCCCTGATAAGCGCGGTATTCACTCATCTTTCCAAAATGCTGGCTGTAAGGGGACATCATTATCCCCGCATACTCTGTGGCGATATCTTCCTCCGCAAATCCCTTTTGTACCGGATCCACGATATATGCTGCCAGTGCTGTATCGAATACCTGGTCTGCACCCGTCTCCGGCAGAAAATCCAGCTGGCGCTTCAGATCACTGGCGATCAAAAGTACTCTCTGGGATACCAGACGCCCCATCTGCTCCCGCAGCAGCTCTTCCGTGATCCAGTCCCCGCCATGGCAGAACACCACATCTTCCTCAGAGGCACAGATCACCACCGCCACCAGCCTTTTTTCTTCTTCCATAAATAATGACATCTGACCATCCTCCCCAGATGTCATATCCTCTTTGTTTTTAAAAATGATCTTTACTGAGACACTTTCTGCCTTCTGGCAGCCATCGATCACTTTTATAAAATCTTCTTTCTTTTCCACTTCACGGAAGTTCTTCTCGATGGACAGATCCCCGCCGGTATCCCCCTGAAAACGGCTCATCATGGACTTGAACTCCAGCCTTTGGATCTTTTGGTAAGCCTCTTCCGTAAAAATATTCGTGATTTTGCAGTCTGCCGGTTTGATGCCAAGCCGGCAGTCCGTCTTGATTGTCGCCAGTTTTTTGCTCATCCGGGCAAGTTCTATATTGTTTTTTACCGCCTGCTTAGCGCGGTTCGGCGTAATCTCTTCCACATGTTCAATGGCGTTTTCTACTGTGCCAAACATCGTAAGTATTTTAACCGCCGTCTTTTCTCCCACTCCCGGTACTCCAGGGATATTGTCAGAGGCGTCTCCCATGAGCCCCTTCAGATCAATGATCTGGGAGGGCGTTACCCCATATTTTTCAATAACCTGGGCGCTGTGATAGTCTTCCACTGTCGTCTTGCCGCCCTTTGTCTTCGGAATACGGATCTTGATGCGATCCGTGGCAAGCTGCAGCATATCCCGGTCTCCGGATACAACAGAGACTTCAAACCCCTGGGCTTCCCCTGCCCTCGCCATGGTTCCCAGGATATCATCCGCCTCGATCCCTTCCTGTTCCTTCATAGGAATTCCCATCGCCGCCAGAACCTCTTTGAGAACCGGTATCTGCTCTCTCAGCTCCTCCGCCATGGGCTTTCTCGTTCCCTTATACCCCTCATACATTTCATGACGGAAGGTAGGCACTTTCATATCAAATGCCACCATCAGATGTGTGGGCGCTTCCTCCTCCATCACTTTTAAAAGAATATTTAAAAAACCATAGATCGCATTGGTGTGGAGCCCTTCCTTATTCGTCAGCTCCGGCACCCCGTAAAAAGCACGGTTCACTATGCTGTTTCCATCAATTAAAACCAGTTTGTCCACTATCTCATCCTCTCTTCCACCCAACTTCCGCACTCTGTCTGTCAGGAATTTCTTTCACTTAGCCCGACGGCGCCAATTCGCATCGCCATGCTAACATTACTAAAGAGAGGTATGCTCTGACCTCTCCAGTCTCCCGGCGCACGCCTCTCCTCTGATGCTCTATTCAATGGAAATAAAGTAATAATAGATCGGCTGGCCGCCATACTCTGTTTCCACTTCAATCTCATCATATTTCTCACAAACTGCTGCAGCAATCTCCTGGGCTTCTTCCTCAGAACTCTCCTCACCATAGTACAGTGTGACAAGCTCTGTCTCCTCGTCTTTAAGCGCTTCGATCAGTTGGAGTGTAGTCTCCTTTACATCGCTGCCCACCACCTCGATGGTCTTGTCACTGAGCCCCATGATATCCCCCTGTTTGATCTCTTTTCCATCGATGGAGGTGTCACGGACCGCATAGGTTACCTGCCCCGATTTGATCTGCTGTACCGCCTCTGTCATGGCCGCCTCATTCTCTTCCGCAGAGTTTCCATCGATATAATTGATCATGGCTGTAATTCCCTGGGGGATATTTTTCGTGGGGATCACCACGATATTTTTATCCTCCGTCAGATCCCTGGCCTGATTCGCCGCGAGAACAATATTGGAATTATTAGGGAAGATGTATATCGTCTCTGCCCGGACCTGGGATACTGCCTCCAGTATATCTTCCGTACTGGGATTCATCGTCTGTCCGCCCTCGATCACATAATCCGCCCCGAGCTCACGGAAAATATTCCCCAGCCCCTCACCGACGGAGACACTAATAAATCCCACCTTCTTCCAGGGCACTTCCTCTTCTTCTTTTTCCCCCGCCTTTTGTGTCACCTCCGATGGCGTCCCCGGTGCACTGCCAGACTGGAGCAGCCGCTCGTTATGCTCTTCCCGCATGTTATCAATCTTCATCCGGGACAGTTCGCCATAGGTAAGTCCCTTCTGGATCGCCAGTCCCGGATCGTTAGTATGAACGTGGATCTTCACCAGCTCTTCATCCGCCACACATACGATGGAATCTCCAATGCTCTCCAGATACCCTTTCAGGCTCTTTTCATCCTGGGATGTAAATTCTTTCTCTAACAGAATAATAAATTCTGTACAATAGCCAAATTTGATATCTCCTGTACTGATGCCCTCTACATTGGCACCGTTTGACATGTTTTTAATGGCAGGAGTCCCGCCTTCTGCTTCGTAATGAACCTCTTTTCCGGTAAGTGCATCGTAAACACCCTCCAGTATCGTCACAAGCCCCTCGCCGCCGGAGTCTACCACCCCTGCTTCTTTGAGCACTGGCAGCATATCCGGGGTATGGGATAAAACTTCCCGCATCTGCTCAATGACCTGACGGGCAAATTCTACGATATCGTCACAATTCTTCATGATTTTAGAAGCATACTCTGCTCCACCCTTTGCCACTGTGAGGATCGTCCCCTCCTTTGGTTTCATAACCGCCTTATACGCCGAATCCACTGCCTTTTGGAAGGACTGGGCAAGAATCTTCACATTGATTTCTTTTTCATTTCGGATCACTTTCGTAAATCCCCGAAGAAGCTGGGAAAGGATCACTCCCGAATTTCCTCTGGCCCCCCGCAGGGAACCGCTGGAGATCGCTCTGCATATCGTCTCCATATCCGGGTCCTCAACAGCCAGAACCTCATTGGCTGCCGACATGATCGTCATCGTCATATTGGTTCCCGTGTCGCCGTCCGGTACTGGAAATACGTTTAAGTCATTTATATATTCCTTTTTTGCCTGAATCGCTGCCGCTCCCGCCAGAAAACACTTCTTTACCAGCAACGCATCCATCGTTTTTACTGTCAATTTTTTGTCCTCCAAATCGTCAATGATACAAGACACTCCTGTGTTAGTACAACGAATATTAAATAATTGACTCATTCACTTGTTTAATCGTCCAGCTATTTCATCAAGTATAATTATCCTGCGCGAATGTATCAAAAACTTAATTTTCATTGTGCTAGTTGACCACTCTTACGCCCTCTACACACACAATTATTTTCCCAACTTCCATCCCAGTAAATTCCTCAACTTTATATTTTACATTATCTACCAGGTTCTCTGCCACCGTCATGATGCTCACACCATAGGCAACAATAATATGCATCCCGATATACAATTTATTGTCCTGAATTTTCACGTTTACCCCGTGTCTGATATTATCTCTCTTTAAAAGCTGGACTATACCATCCTTCATGCTGACAGATGCCATTCCCACAACACCGAAGCATTCTACAGCAGCAGAACCAGCGTATTTCGCCAGAACGTCGTCATCCACCATGATCTTTCCCATTTCATTATCTAACTGCCCTCTCATATGAACCCTCCAATCAAATTTCAAAATACATTATTACTAGTTTACACCAAAACCCTGGAAAAATCAAACTTTTAGAACAAAGATTTTTGCCAGCAGAACTCCAGACACCAGCACCGCCCAATGGTGCCATTGGGCGGTGCTTCTGTGTAACTATTTTTTTCACCATGCATAAAATAGGATATGAGTAACTTTATTTTTCACAACCAGAAAGGAGTCAGTGTATGAAACGTCTTCTCGGATTTATCCTGTTCTGGCTCGGAATCGGTATGACGATCATGCTTTTTATTACGAATGGTTTCCTGGCCATCATCATCATCATACTTTGTCTGGTCATTGGATATAACCTGTTTACATCCTGTTAAAAACATCTTTTTCATTGTAAATCTTTTTTATACATGGATACTTAGCTTTAGCTCCTATAGAGCTGGCGGTGCACAAAGCGCGTCCGGGAGCCAGGTTACTATTATCATTTTAGCAGTGAGAGTATAGACTGGGTATTGCGATTTGTCTGACTCTGAATACTCACACCCGCCCGCTGTAAAACTTTTGATTTGGAATATTCTACCATTTCAGAAGCCATATCCGCATCCCGGTCAATGGATTCTGAATTCTGAGTGTTTTCAGCGGCAATATCGTTGACCCTGACCGCATATTCCAGGCGGTTCTCCATTGCTCCATATTTACTCCGCACAGAGCTCAGGTAATTCAATGCCTCATCGATTCTGTCAAGCGCTTTATCGGCATATTTATGTTTGCTGATGGTAACAGAATTGACGCCCAGGCTCATGGTACTCATGCTATACCTCTTCAGTTCTATCCCCTGCTGCCCATTGGCGCCGATCTGAAGCCATTCGTCCACCGCCTGGTCGTAGCGTCCCATGGTCTGATAAAACAATGCTGTTTTTGCCGGTCCCTGAATGTTCTCAATGGTATGTACCCCTAATTTGTTGTAAGCGAATTTCAGCATATCGCCCGAAAGCGAGACCTTCAGACATGAATCATCTGCCGCATCAGTGATCACCTTATTTAAGGTTTCTACCAGCTCTTCGGCAGTATCGTATCTCCCCTCTGGAATTTTGTAAGTATATGTCTTTCCATCCACATCAATGGAAAATTCATTTTCTCCATCCTTTAACTCCAAACCGCCAGAAATATCCTTCGTCCCTGTCACATAGGCAGGAATGGGGTCTCCATCTGTCTTATAAAAGATACTGAACAATGCCTTTCCACTCAGACCATCGATGGCGTAGTCACCCGGCGTCAGTTCCAGCTGCTTATTCAGATAGAAAAACAGTGCATTTTTGTCATCCGCCCCCTCCGCTCCACTATCAAACACACCAACTCCGGCCAAAACCATATCCTCTGGAAACCCATTTGCCTTCAGCTGTTCTGATAATTTCTCCTGAATGTGTTTAACAAGGGAATCTGAATTATAAGTTCCCGGATCCAGAACCATATTCAGCGTCGTTACTTTGCCGTTTACGGTAACATCTACATTCAGCTCGTCATTATCACCCTCCTGAATCGTTGTATTTTTATTTCTGATATCCTTACGTCCTACGATATATACATCATCCACCACCAGTTTACCTTCTATATACGCTGCTTTGTCATCTTCTGTGCGAAGGGCTGTCCCCATCATAACATTTTCATAAAATCCTCCACTGACATTGTAGATGTCATATCTCCCATTCCTTTTTGACTCAAGAATGATCTGGTCACCAACTTCCACTTTCAATCCCTCTCCTTTATGAGCTGGATCATTTTCCAAAATGGCATCTAACTTTTCCTGAAGCTTCCTCTGCAGTTCAGCACGGGAAAATGTTCCTTTGTCCAGATTGATCTCGATATTCTTTGTGCTTCCATTATGATATACATAGGAAAAACGTAATGTTTTATTCTCATCGGTGATCGTAACAGATCCCGGCATAACCGAAGGTCTTTTTGTGGTCAGCTTACATTTTCTAGTTGTATATTTACGTGTGTATAAAGTAGGGTCCGAGCGCTCCGGATCATCACCCTTTGCCTGTAGGACAGCAATTTTATTATATGGTATAGCAGCAAAAGTGGATGATGAATTTAGGCCAATACTTACCGTGCCATCCGGATTTTTTGTGAGACTTGCCGTCACCGTCGGTGTGGTACCATTGACCGGACCCGATTTTGCACTGGCGCTGATGCTCTGACCGCTTCCCCTTGCTATCGTAGTAAACTTGATATTGCCCCCGGATGTAGAAACAGAAAAGCCAAAATCACCAGGAGTTTTAGCGGTCCCTGTATCGTTCTGCTTCCAGACTGCTTTATTCAGTTCCTCCTTCAGCTGATCCGCCGATAACGTTTTTGCATTGGAGGTATCTGTGTTGGTAAGTGTCACCGTATAAGTATTTCCCCCCATCGTTACTGTAAACTTAGCCGTTGCCGGTGTAGTAGCGCTAGTGGCCTTTGGTATCGTAATTGACGACTGGTACATCGTCGCTGTGGCTGGTGAATTAAATATGATACTTCCTGCTGTACCGCTGTTGTCAATATCCAGACTGACACTCCCCGTTCCCAGTGCATCTCTCTCAAATCTCAGACCACTGCCATGGGCACTGACCGTAACCCCTTTGGCAGATAACTTATCATTTAGTTCCTTCTGGATATCAGCCAGGCTGCTATAGGTCTTTGTCGTATCCAGTAAAACAGTCTCCGTATTTCCATCAATTTTGATGGTAAACTGATTGTTTGATGAGTTAAGGGTAATGGGATAGGTATCGGAATAAATGCTAGATGTAGTGGTATACCCTTTTGTCTTATTTGTATTCACACTGGCAAGAAAAGGGGAGTCACACCCTGCTGTGGTCACCGTTTTCCCTTCACCTACAGCAACGGTTGTAAATCGCAAATGACCGCTATTCGCCGACACCTTTACCTGATTTGCCTCCGATGTAACCTCTTTCAGCCTGTCTTCTATCTCTTTCGCCAGCCCACTGGGCGTATAGCCGGAACCCGTGCTGTTTTTTAATGTTACCGTATATTTTTTTCCATTGATATCGATGGAAAACTGATTGTTTGAATTATCTATCTTCGTATAGGAGCCAAGAGTGCCGCCAAGCTGATGCCACCCCGATGTACCATCTTTGACCTGGGTGGAACCGTCGACTTTTCCGCCTGTTCCTGCTGCTCCCGTATTCGTGCAGGGGCTCTCTTTTCCACTCTCCGTCGTAGCACTGTTGGTTTTATAGACCGTTTTTCCGCTGCTGGTGGAAGAAGAATAAGAATTATATGAGGTCACCGGTTTTCCTTTTAACTCACTTTCATTCAGAAGTTCTACCAGTTTTTCCGGGGTATAAGTCCCTGGCGGTATCGTCACCGTGCGGTACTCGCCCCCGATACTTACATTCAGCTTATTATTCAGAGACGTCAAGGTGATATTGCCGGAAGCATCCGGTTTGATCGGCAGCAAGGTAATACTTGTGCCTCTCGGGTAACTGACCGTTTCTCCCACAAACAGAACATCGTATCCGCTGGTAACGCCGCCGGAGGCATTGATCTTTGTCACCGTGTCATTGCCCGATTTTGTTGTCAGCTCAATCCTGTTGCTGCTACTGACTGCCCGAACCTTCCCGCCATAATCTGTCTGGTCGCCAATGCGGTCATTGATCTCCTTTATAATATTATCCAGCGAAGAATAGGTCTTCTCCGTCAATGTGATCAGCTGCTTCTTAGGAGGCTCACCCTCTTCCGTCACTTCCAGATAAAAGGATTTATTGGAACCATCGATGGACAGTGGAAAATCTACAGAACTGTCAAATATCTTCCCTCCCAGAATATAAGGTGCACTGTTGGTAGTATACCACTCGCCGTCAACGATACTGGAGGCCTTGCCAGGATCTGTATACTTGCGCTTGACAAACAATGTATCATATGCGCTGCTGCCTGGCACATCAAATTCAATGCTGCTTTCCTTACCGATGGTATTTGTCGTCAGTGTGAGGCCTGAAAAGCGATAACTATTGTTACCATTTGGTGTTGTCAGCCCAGTGACTGTATGCTGGGTTACCTTGATGCCAAGATTTTTAGCATCCAGTTTATTCTGGAGCTGAGTAACCATCTCCGCGATGCTGTAGCTCCCAGCATCCAGCTGGATCGTTTCGTATGCGCCCCCGTCCACCCGTAGCCGCAGTATGTTATTTGTATTATCAATGTCAAACTTACTGAAATTCACATCTGAGGCATTCAGTACATTTCCACCGGTAAATACCGCTGGTACTTCCTTTGCCGTCCCGTATTTCGTATTGTCATAGAACACCGAATCAAAATGTTTGTCATCGATAGCAAACATATTTCCTTTCAGTCCGGTGATAAGTCCCGTATCACCGCCGATCTGAATCGATGCAGCTCCATATTCACTCGCCTTGATCCCATAATCAATCAGTGTCTTGCCATCCGGAAACCGATATTCATTCAGATACTTGATCATGTCATTCCGGCTGTAACCATCCTCGGCGACATCGATGTCGATCTCTTTCATCGTGCCGTCATAATATTCGATACGAAAATGCAGCTCATCGTTTTCGCCGTCTTTCACAACCAGTGGATCCCCAGGGAAAAAGACCGTCGTCCCGATAAGTGCCCCTGACTTATTACCACCAAAGCAGTCATAGAACAGATAAGAAAGCCCGCCGGAAACATCCTTGACTTCTTTTCCATTCTGAAGTACCATGTTGCACTTGTGATCCTCACTATATTCCACATACAGTCCATCCGCCTCATCTCCCAGAGCTGTCACCACATCATCCATCTCATCCATCAATTCCTGGGTAGTGTAAGTCCCCTCAGGGATAGTAAGTGTCTTTTCTTTTTCTACCTCTGTCCCGTCTGGCTCCACCGCAATATATTTCACCGTGAAAGAAGAATTGCTGCTATTAATGGTATGTATCTGATCCTGGCTCCATACACGGTTCCCCTGTAGCAGTGAAAAGTTATCTGTATAGTGCTCAAAAACAGGCTTTTTATTGAATTCAGTCTGATCGTTCACCCTGTCAATCTCACTCTGCAGCTGGTCAAATTCCATCTGCAGCGCTGCACGGTCTGCTGGTTCGTACACCCCGTCATTTAATGCCTGGACTGTAAGCTCCCTCATCCGTTGGAGCATCGCCCCGATCTGGCTCATGGCACCATCCCCGGTCTGTACAAAACTAATCCCATCCTGTGCATTTTTTGCTGCTCGGGCGAGCCCTCTTATCTGTGCCCGTTTTTTCTCAGAAATAGACATCGTCGCCGCATCGTCTGCTGCGCGGTTAACCCTGTAACCAGAAGAAAGCCTTTCTGCAGCCTTCTTTAGCTTATCATTCGTAATTCCAAGTTGATTCATCGTATTAAGAGCGGACATATTGTGCTGAATAATCATAACATACTCTCCTTAAAAAATATCTTATTATTTGAAGTGTCTTTACCAACCAGACTCCTTCCCAGCTACCGCATCTGCCCTCTTAGGCTTACGTCAATGTTTCCCACCGCATCCAGAGTATAAAAGAAAAAAATTCCATATAAAATCCATTATTTTCCTTTCATATTATATATTATAGCATGACCGCTGGTCAGAAACAACCAGGAGTATAACAATAAATGTATGTTTTTCAGCATTATCTTACATAAAAAATCACAATAAAAAAGAACTCTTCACTCCCGGATTCATTTTGGTCCTGCATACTTTTGGCAGGGATTTGAAATGGAATCCCCACATCTCATTGCCACTTCCCATATTAATAAGTACGATGCCGACAATGGCTGGGGAGAAGAAGGTTTTTATCTCTTCTAACCCTTTATCGTTTTTTGCTATGCCCATCTTATTCTAGGTTTCCTATAAAGCAAGAAATAGCATCCCGCAGCTCACGGTAGATGCTATAAAAAAACAGATCCCTGCCCCGGAATATACTTCCAGGATAAAGGATCTGTTATTATGTTCTTTTCACATCGCGGCCTACGCACGCTCTACTTTGCCCGAACGAAGGCAGGAAGTACAAACATACATTTTTTTTGTTCCGCCATTTACCTTTACTCTTACCGATTTGAGATTCGATTTCCACATTTTATTGCTTCTTCTGTGAGAATGGCTCACTGCATTTCCGAAATGTACGCTCTTATCACAAACTGCACACCTTGCCATGAAAAGCACCTCCTTCTATCTTCAACTTAACTTATAAACTTTGTTCATTCACACACAACATGACTATTTTACCAAAATTTGCAGCATAATGCAAGAAAAAAATTAATATTTTGCAATGTTTTTTAATCATGCCTCAGTGTTCACTCTACTTCTCTTCTTTGTCTCCCTCTGTATCCTCTTTCTTTTTGAACTTTTCCACAAATTCCGGAACCATATCCAGCAGCTTGGTGATACCATCCTGGTTCTTCACATTCACCAGTTTGGAATTGCCATCCTTGATGACAAGTACGGCGCTTGGCTGGATCTTTCCGCCCATACCACCTCCGCCATTATTTTTCTTCGCGGTATCATCGGTAAAGGCGCCGGCAGCCACTCCGAAACTAACATCCACCAGGGGAAGCACAATGGTCCCATCCTCAAAGCGCACCGCATCACCAATCACCGTTTTTGTAGTAATAAAATTATCCATTCCCTTAAACAATGATTCTACCGTATCATTAAAACTATTTTCTTTCATTATCATAACCTCTCTTTCTGATCCCTCTTAAATGAATTTTAAAATCTTACGAACACATCGTTTTATGTCATCATCCATGTATCCCCTCATGAATAACCTGAGAAAATAAACAGCACGAACCTTTCCCTTGGCATATCCCTCCGCCACAAATATCTTTTCCTCAAAATCCGGCAGGATCTTCAGTCCCTCAGTGTAAGCTGCCGGGCACATACTCACTGCTCCCAGGATCCAGCCTGTGGTACAGGGATCCCCTGTCCCAAAAGAAATCCTTCCCTGAACCCTGTCCGGCATCAGATAACGGATCAGTGCTGCCAGCTCTTTCTTTATCTTTTTGAGACCGGACCGATGTTCATTACTCCGGATAAATGTAATTATACTAGATATCTTATCAAATGAAAAGGACTTTTTATTCCCTCTGACAGCCTTCCCTTTGTTTTGGTTTTCCCCTGCCGCATTATCCTCATAATCTGTCTCCACATCTACTTTCCAGGCTTCTTGTCCATCCCTGTAGGAATTCTCCTGCTTTTCTGCCTCGTCACAGAGGTCGTCCACCAGCTCCACAGGGCTTCTGGTCACATGGTGTTCCCTATATTCTCTCTTTTGTTTTTTTTCCCGACGGAACAAATACTTTAGATCCCGGACATCCATCCCAAACAGTTTGATCATAATCTGGTCTCCCGACAGGGATTTACAAATCTGGACCGCCCGGAGAAACCAGGAAACCCGGAATCCCAGCCGGACCGGTTTTCCCTCTCTGAATTCCACGGCATAACGCACTGGGACAAAGAGCAGGGACCCGCTGGCAAACAACACCAGGGAAAGCACTACCAGCAGCAGAATTCCCAAAAACTTCAATATCGCGAGTATAATTACCAATCCATTCACCTCCGGACTGTCTTGCCTGGCTGAAAACGCTCCCGCCGGAATAACTGCCTGGGATCGAATCCAATATCCTTTCTGTAACCTTCTGTCATGATCCGGCGGAGCAGCTCTACAGCTCCCTTGTAATGCCTGGAGACGCCAATGATATATATGTCAGTATACCCATAATACCGGAAAAACATCTCACTTGTACTCATGATTTCAAATAAATTTTCCCTGTTATTGGCAAGCATTATGATATAATAGCTCTTTTTCCAAGGCAGCTTCTGCCAGAAACTTCTTTTCTCAATAGTTTTTCTGCATTTTTCTTCTTCTCTTCTGACAGGCTGATCCATGTAAAGATCATCGTACCAATATATCATTTTTTCCTCCATCACTGTCACAAATCATCTGGTCTTTACCAGCACTCTTCCTCATTCATCATCTGTTCCAGCTCCAGAATTGCCGCCGTTTTTTCAGAAACATCCTGGCACCCGAATAAATTCGTACGGATATATTCCTCCACCTCCCTGGTTCCCGGAAAACCGACGGGAAGCTTCTCCAGAACTGCTGCCATAACTGCTTTTTTTACCGGTCTCTTACATTCCGCCAGCTTCCTGGAAATCTCTTCTGCCAGCTCTGCCGCTACCTGAGCTGCCTTTTGTTCATCTACAGTTTCTTCTTGATCTGCCGCATCCAGATCCACAAACAGGCTGTCCGATAACAGATTTGCGATTCGGGTATATTCTTCAAATTCCTGTTCCAGATCCAGTTCTTTGAGAACTTCCTGACAAGAACTTTTCACCTCAAAAAGCACCGCTTCCAGATAACTGGATTGTTCCACACATGCCTCAATCCTGCCTTCCAGCTTTTCCAGTTCCTCTTCCTGAAGTTCACCTTTTACAACAGCAGAGAGGATCCGGCGGCTGATCTTTTGCGTCTCTGTATTTTTGTCATTATGCAGTTTTGCGAGAGCAAAGGCATAGCATCCATTGACCACCTTCTGGAGGGAATAATAAAAATCCGTAATCTCTATGATTTTTTCACTGACCTGCTCCAATCTGTCACAAAGCCCCTCATAGGTATCAACATCCAGTTCCTTGAAATCCATCCCCTCCAGTTCTGACAAAAATGAATAGATCTCATCCCCTGTACTCTCTTCCAGAGGATGGAGCATCGCCGCGGAGCGGATCATATAGGCAAATCCCTCCAGGGAAGCTGCATCGCTTCCTTTATAAAGAGTTACCGTTTGTTCTATTTTTTCCAGCAGCTTACTTTTTGTCATGTGAACGGGAAGAATTCCCATCAGCAGCTGCAACCGGTCTCTGATAATGCTCTGATCCTCATGGGCAGCAACAAAAACCATAAGCCGCTTTATAAATTCCTCCTCCTGGATCCCACTCAGCCGGTTTTCCAGCTCTTTGTCTTCCGTAAAACGCATTTTCATGCGATCCAGCACATATTCATAACAGATCAGCCGGTCCGTATAAAAGGTATACTGTTCCATCGTTTTCGTGATGCGGCCGCGGATCTCCTGAAGTCCCTCCAGCATCTCCGGGATCTCTTCCCTGGATATCCCCGTCAGCCTCTGCAGCTGGGATATCACTTCCTCACAAAGTTCTTTTTCATCCTGTGTGATGCCATGGTATTCCGGCAGGGAATCCACCAGCAGATAGCTGGAAAAAACCAGTTCCACAGCCGAATAATCCAGATATGTGTCCGCCAGCAGATTTCGGTAAACCGGCAGATTCTTCCGTAAATTTTTCCCCCGGTCAATATCCCGGATCAATCTTCGCACATCGCTCATTTTAATAATCCTTTCCCCAGTTCCTATTCTTCCTTTAGTATATCAATGCCCAGTCACTCATCCACTTCAGCCCGTCATTGACGTAGTCTGCACTGACCGGCTGTCCCGATAACACTGGATAAAACATCAGAAACAGGGCGAAGGCCGCGGCACAGTATGCGAATGCCAGCCAGCGCTTCTTCTTATTTTCCCCGATAAAGCAGTACATGGTATACCCAAGCATAAGCGCAACAAAGGGAACGCTTGGGAAATAGTGATAAGAAAAAGTACATCTCGGCACCAGCACCCATGGAAGATACTGCACCAGATAGGCAAATACCAGAAACAGGGAAATGCTGTCCTTCTTTGCCACACAGCGGTAGATCATATAAATAAAAGCAAACATTCCTGCCCACCAAACCAGTGGATTTCCAAAAGCACTAATTCCCTCCTTCAGCTCACCAGCTACGGTGTTACAATAGTAGAACATCGGGCGGATCATCGTCGGCCATTCATACCAGGTAGAGGAATATACATGCCCCTCTGTCAAAGAGGAATGATAATCAAACATGGACTTCTGGTTTAAGATCATCCGGCTCCAGAGTCCCAGGTCATCATCATCTCCACGGAATGGGTAATAGGACAACAGATAGATCAATCCTGGGATCACCACAAAAAACAGGACACAAAAGGCCAGCGTCTTCCACATATTTTTCTTGAATACCTCTGCAATATGGCTGTGGGAAATACCGGCAGTCTCACCTCTCGGATTATCCCTGGCGATCCGGAACTCCATATACCGCTTGAACAGGATCGCGAAGAAAAATACAGCGAGACCGGCTCCCGCATAGATCGCGGTCCACTTACTGGCACAGCCAAGCCCCATCATCAGCCCGCTCAGCCCCAGGGGGATCAGGGTCTTTTTGAAATCCGTATCATAAAAGCTTGTCTGGGCATAGCAGTACATAAAGTAAAACATCGTTATGATAAAAAAGGTTCCATAAACGTCAATAGTAGCGATCCTGGTCTGGGTAAAGTGCATAAAGTCGAAAGAAAACAATGCCGTCACCACACCTGCCACCCAGGTTCTCCGAAACAGCCTCTTTCCAAACAGATACATAAAAGGAATCATGCCAATACCAAAGAGAGTTCCTACGATTCTCCATCCGAAAGGATTCATACCAAATGCCCTCACACCCAGGGAGATGAAGATCTTACCGAGAGGAGGATGGGTATTTTCATAGGATCGGAGCTCATGGATCATCTCATAAGCGGTTCTCGCATGATATACCTCATCAAAATAAGTTCCGCTGCGGAATCCAAGCTCTGGATCAAACTCATCCTGTTCATCAAAGAGTTCCGGATACTGGGAGGCATTTTCCGGAACAATATACTCCCCGGAAGTATCCTTAAAGACCAATTCATTGAGCATCGCCTCATTGTGAAGCAGGGTCATCCGAAGATAACGGGCATTCACCTGGAATGGCTGTTTCTCTGCTTCTTCCGTTTCTCCCACAAACTTCACATCGTTCCACTTAAACACATCCCCGGCGCTCATGGTCCCAGCCGGAGTGTAGTTCGTACCGTCTTCGGACACCTCCACCTGGAAATTTCGCCCCTCATAGGTACCCGTAAAGGAATACAGATTGGAAATACTTTTTGTTTCTCCAAAATCCAGCAGGATCTGACTGCCATTCTGCTTACCCACCCAGGATGTCTCCGGCGCACTCATCCGGCCAAGATCGTACAGTGCAAAGCAGGAGTAGAGGATCATGATCGCAAACAACACGATAAAATCCACTTTTCCCATCTTATCTGCTTTCCGGGAAGGTGTAATGGAAAATTTATACCATTTCTCATCTTTTCCTGCATTTACATTCACAATTTTTCTCTTGTTCGCCTTTCCCTGATGAAGCTCCGGTTCATAGACGATTTCCCCTTTGTGCAGCGTTGCGTACAGAAGATAACCTGCCATAAAGACTGTAAGCATCGCCGTAGCTCCAATGGTATACCCTTCCGGTCCCGTAGTTCCCAGTTCCATGAAATAATGATATACATGTACAATATTCACAAACTGGGCGACAGAGAGTCCCACATATACCCAGAACAGTTCTATACAGGGACGAAGAATGAATCCCGCCAGCACCAGCAGGATAGCAGGAAAGAGGTATCTCTCGTGCATCCGCACAGAAAACAGGAACACAAAAGAGATCAAAACCGCCATACTAAGAAAATATTTTGACTTGTCCTCTTTCATTTTATAAAAAACAAAACCACTCAGAAGCACCGAAGCCACAATAGCGATGCTTCCCCATGTCTGACATTTTAAAAACAAGAACTTGTTGGTCTGTTCCACCCAGTTCTTTCCGAGGATCGCCCAGAAATTATAGGCATTCACAGTACAGTACTCAAACAGGCCGAGACTGTTTACATATTTCGGTACTACCACATCCAGCCCAAAGGGCACAGCAAACAAAAACATGGAGGCAATGGCACCCAGGCCCCCTGCCAGGTCCCGGAGCATTTTCTTCACGGTAAAATCTCGGAGAAATACCTGTTCAATGATCGTAAATATCAGGATCGGCGTAAACATTATGGTCTGGAATTTCAAAAGAGCCCCCAGACAGAACACAAAATATGCAGGAATCCGTTTTTCTTCCATACAGAGCCAGCAGGTAAGGAGAATCGTGAGAGTAAATACACTGTCTACCTGTCCCCACATGGAGGAATCTGCCACCACCATCGGATTCAGTACATAGATGGCGCAGATCATCAGTGACATCCCCTCGGAGAAACGTCTCTTTGCCAGCAGATAAAGCACAGCGCCGGCACCGAGGTCACAGAGCATCGGAAACAGCTTGATCAGGTACTCTGCCGTCTGGGATCCGGTTTCAACACCAAAAATATGCCGGACAACTGCCATCAGCCAGAGAACAAACATATACCCCGGCGGATATCCGTTTCCTTCATCCACATAATAAAACTTGGATATACCATTGTCATAGATCATATCCGACCATATCCGGAAACAGCTCATATCCACGCTGTATGCATCGAATTTGACCGCAAAGATCGACTTGATCACCAGCGCCGCCCCCAACAGCAGCAAAAGATTGAACCACTGGGGACGCATGCTCTTTCTGCCAAGCACGATCTTTCCCTTTACTTCATTCTCAAACCATAGTAGATACAGTACCGCCAATACGGTTACCATGATCACTACAACTGTAAACATATCATACATGATCTTCTATTCCTTTCACTCATTGGTATTATTCTTTCCAGCCTCTCCCCGCCTCACATGTTCATGGGTAAAGAGATGGTCGGAACAGTATTCATAATTCCCTTCACATTTGGAGCAGAAACGGAACTCCAGAGCAGGAGAATCCTTCTCTGTCCGCCCGCAGACGGCACAACGGTGTCTCGGTCCGGAAGTGTGCTGCTGTGCCGTATTTCGATACACCACCCGCCGCTTTTTCTGCCTCATCGCCGCCCCGAAGCCCTGGGGATTTCTGGCGATCAGATAAAAGATCACAAAATCCACCAGCGCCGCCACGATCAGTAGCATACTCATAATACTCTGGAATTCTCCTATCTGGATGTAATTCATGATCTGTATGGCGTTAAATCCAAGATAGAGATATCCCAGCCACTTCGCCTTCACCGGAATAATAAAGTTGAAATAAAACCTCGTCTCCGGAAATAGAAAGGCAAATACGAGAAACAGGGACAGATTCAGATTGTCCAGGCTGATCACCCCGGCAAGCCTCATGCTGATCATGAAAGCAAATACACTGCTTTGGGCATTGGTCAGCACCAGATAATAGCCAAAGGCAGCCAGTACCGTCAGCAGGATCCCGGTAAAGTAAAAGGCGTTAAACCGAAAACTTCCCCAGATCCGTTCCAGCACACTTCCGATGTTGAAATAGACATAGAGGCTGATGGCATACAATATTATATTGAAAAAAGCCGCCTCTCCCCCCCGCAGGCTTACCGAGGGATAGAGTACAAAGGTCACCAGACGCCACACCTGGCCATGCAGGATCTGGTAAATATCCAGGCTCAGATAATTCTCATAGATCCCCTGGTTAAAAACCCCCAGAAAGGTTCCCAGAATGCTGATCACCACCACATACCGCATGAGGCCGCGAATGGCATACCTTCCAAACTTTCGTTCCATTTTTGCAAACCATTTCATGTTTTATACCTCATTTCTTCACATTAAAACAGATTCTTCTTCTTAAAGAAAAGTACCACCAGGGATGTGATCACAAGAGTGCATGCCGTAATGATAAAAAAACCATAAGGACTGTGCCCCAGAGGAATATTATCGAAATTCATCCCATAAAAGCTGGCGATCATCGTAGGGATCGACATCACAATGGTCACCGTAGACAAAAATTTCATTACCACATTCAGATTGTTGGAAATAACGGAAGCAAAAGCATCCATCATTCCGCTGAGGATCCCGCTGTATATATTCGCCATCTCAATAGCCTGCTTGTTTTCGACAATGACGTCCTCCAGCAGCTCCTCGTCCTCAGGATATTTTTTTACTTTTTCCGTCCGCAGCAGTTTTTCCAGCACCGTCTCATTGGACCGCAGGGAGGTGGTAAAGTACACCAGGCTCTTCTCCAGCTCCAGAAGCTCGATCAATTCTTTGTTCTTCTGGGAGATATGAAGCTTTTCCTCGATCTGTTCACTCTTGCGGTCAATGATCCGCAGGTAGCGCAGATAGGAGGTGGCATTACGGTACAGGATCTGGAATACAAATCTTGTCCGCTTAAAAGTGAAAAATTCTTTCACCCGGTTATTCATAAATGCCTTAAGTACCGGCGTCTCCTCCAGGCAAACCGTCACGATCAGCTGTTTTGTCATATAGATGCCGAGAGGGATCGTGACGTACCTGTCCTTTTCATCCAGAGACGGAATATCTACCAGCACGACTACATAATCATCCTCCTGTTCAATACGTGACCGCTCCTCATCATCCAGTGGCGCCCTCAGGTCATCGATATCGATCCCCGTTTCCTGCACCACCTGCTGGAGTTCTTCGTTGGTAGGTTTGGTAAGTGCTGCCCAGCACCCTTCAGAAAACTGTTCATTTTCCTGGAGCTCGTCCTCCACGGTCTGAAAAATCTGCAGCATGTCCTCTCCTCCTTTACCGGTATTTTTATTCTGGCGGCAGCCAGGTCTTCACTGCCGCCGGATTCTCTTCGCACAGATATTAATATTATACGTTTTCGCCCTCTCTTTGTCAAACATTAACCTCTTATCTCGTTGTTTTTTTCGGAAGATACAGTACCACATCATCTCCGAGGACGATCTGGTCTAGATTATTATTCTTAATAAAATCTTCCCAATTTACTCCGTATTCTTTCAGTATGTCCCCAAGGCTGCGCCCTCCCGTGGTGATATAGATCTCCACATCATCGTCATCCCTGTCGTCTCTATCGTCTCTGTCATCCTGATCCAGCTTTTCCAACTCTTCTTCCTGGCATACCGGACAGCTTCCCTCCCGGAATCCTCTGCCCATCATCCGGGAATCCTCCATTCTGCTTTCACTTTCCATACGAACTGGATTTCCATTTCTCTCCACGAACTCTTCCTGGTTCATATTCTGGTTCATATTCTGGTTCATGCTCTGACCCATCTCCTGGTCCATCCCACGGTCCATATTTCTCTCCATGCTGCGTTCTGTATCCATCGGCATCCTCTCTGGTTCTCCCTGCATATTTTCGTTTTCTCTCGGCATCGCCTGTACCGGCATACAGATCATCCCGTTATAGGGTCTTACTACTGGGATACAGATCTCCTGCCCTGGCTGGAGATTGTAGACATCCACATAAGGGTTTGCCCGAAGGATCAGTGCCAAAGGCACCCGGTATCTTCTGCTGAGCTGATACAGGGTTTCTCCCTGTTTTATAACATGCACCATGCCATTACAGTAACGCTTATTCATATTTTCCCTCCATCTTTGCACCATTCACAGCGGCGCAGCAAATTTATTTTCATCTCTACCAATATATTCCGTCATAAAAAAAAGGTACCGGGCATACATTTATTGTTAAATTTTATTTTATTTACAAATGACGAAATTTGTCGTATACTATAGTGTGGTTAAAATCTATTATAAATAAGAAAGAAAATGTTTCTGATCCAGTTCCAGTCGCTTCGGATCAGATAAAATGGGAGGAAATCATGAACAGAGTAGGTATTGATATTGGTTCTACCACGGTGAAGACAGCCATTCTGGATGAATCAGGCACCATCGTATTTTCTGCTTATGAAAGACATTTTGCTAATATACAGGAAACCTTAAAAAACATAATCAGCCAGGCAAATGAAGCTCTGGGAGATATCCAGATCGCTCCAATGATCACAGGTTCGGGAGGACTGACCATTTCGAGGCATCTGGACATTCCCTTTGTCCAGGAAGTTGTCAGTGTGGCAACCTCCTTAAAAGATTTTGCTCCCCAGACCGATGTTGCCATCGAGCTGGGCGGCGAAGATGCCAAGATCATATATTTTACCGGCGGCATCGAACAGAGAATGAACGGGATCTGTGCCGGCGGTACCGGTTCCTTTATTGACCAGATGGCAACACTTCTGAAAACAGACGCTGCGGGGCTGAACGAGTATGCCAGGGACTACAAAGCCATTTATCCCATTGCAGCGCGCTGCGGCGTGTTCGCAAAATCCGACATCCAGCCCTTAATTAATGAAGGAGCATCCAAACCAGATCTGGCCGCTTCGATATTTCAGGCGGTGGTAAACCAGACCATCAGCGGTCTTGCCTGTGGTAAGCCGATCCGGGGCAACGTAGCCTTTTTAGGGGGACCCCTTCACTTTCTTACAGAGTTAAAGGCCGCTTTTATCCGGACTCTGAATCTGTCAGAAGACGCGGTGATCGCACCGGAACACTCCCATCTCTTCGCTGCCAGCGGTGCGGCCATGAACTCGAAAGGTGATGGAGCCACCACTCTTGGCACTCTGCTGCAAAAACTGAGCAGCGAGATCAACATGGAATTTGAAGTAACCCGTATGGAGCCGCTGTTTGCCTCAGAAGAAGAATACGACAGTTTTCTCACAAGACACAGCCGCCATTCCGTGAAAAAAGAGTCCTTATCAGAATACGAGGGCAATGTATATCTTGGCATCGATGCCGGTTCCACAACAACAAAAGTGGCGTTGGTGGGGGAAGACGGTTCCCTTTTGTATTCCTTTTACGACAATAACAATGGAAGTCCGTTGAAGACCACTATAAAAGCCATTAAAGAAATCTACGAGCTGCTGCCGGACAGCGCCAACATCGTCCGCTCCTGCTCCACTGGTTACGGTGAAGCTCTGATCCAGTCCGCCCTGCTGTTAGATGAAGGGGAAGTTGAGACGGTATCCCATTACTATGCCGCTTCTTTTTTCGAGCCGGAAGTAGACTGTATCCTGGACATCGGAGGCCAGGACATGAAATGCATCAAGATAAAAAACCACTCCGTTGACAGCGTACAGCTCAACGAGGCCTGCTCTTCTGGATGCGGCTCCTTTATCGAGACCTTTGCCCGGTCATTAAATTACGAAGTAAAAGATTTCGCAAAACTGGCGCTCTTTGCTGATAACCCTATCGACCTGGGCTCCCGTTGTACTGTATTTATGAATTCCAAGGTGAAGCAGGCACAAAAAGAGGGCGCTACTGTGGCGGATATCTCTGCCGGTCTCGCCATCTCAGTCATTAAAAATGCACTGTTAAAAGTAATTAAGCTCACCGATCCGAAAGATCTGGGCAAAAACGTAGTGGTTCAGGGAGGAACCTTTTACAACGACGCCGTACTCCGCAGTTTTGAAAGAGTATCCGGCTGTAAAGCCGTCCGCCCGGATATCGCCGGGATCATGGGAGCCTTTGGTGCCGCGCTCATCGCCAGGGAGCACTACGAGGAAGGGATGGAAACCTCTATGCTTCCTCTGGAAGACATCATTTCCCTGAAATTTGAGAGTTCCATGGCGCGCTGCAAAGGCTGCACCAATCACTGCCTCCTGACCATCAATAAATTTACCGGTGGCAGACAGTTTATCTCTGGCAACCGCTGTGAGCGCGGTCTCGGCATGGAGAAGCAGAATAAAGATGTGCCGAACCTCTACGAATATAAAAACCACCGGCTCTTTGAATACTACAAACCACTGCCGGCAGATCAGGCATACCGGGGCAAAGTAGGTATTCCCCGGGTACTGAACATGTATGAGAACTACCCCTTCTGGTTTACTTTTTTTACGGAACTGGGGTATGAGGTAGTAGTCTCACCAAAATCCAGCCGTAATATCTATTCGCTGGGGATCGAATCCATCCCCAGCGAATCGGAATGCTATCCTGCGAAACTAGCCCACGGACATATCATGTGGCTTCTCAAACAGGATGTAAAATATATCTTTTATCCCTGCGTGCCCTATGAGCGAAAGGAATTCGACGGTGCTGGCAACCACTATAACTGCCCCATCGTCACCTCCTATGGTGAAAACATCAAAAACAACGTAGAGGAACTGTCGGAGGAAGATATCACTTTCCAGAACCCCTTCCTTTCCTTTGAGAGTGAAAAGATCCTGGCAAACGAACTGGTAAAATACCTTGGCAGGGAAAATGGTATCCCCGAAAGCGAGATCCGCGATGCCGCCCACAAAGCCTACAATGAGCTCACTGCTGTCCGGGAAGACATTAAGAAAAAGGGGGAAGAAGTTCTTCAGTGGATGAAGGATAATCACAAGCGGGGGATCGTACTTGCTGGACGCCCCTACCATATCGATCCGGAGATCAACCACGGTATTCCTGAACTGATCACTTCCTATGATATAGCTGTTCTCTCCGAAGACAGCATCTCCCATCTGGCCCCCATTGAGCGGCCGACCATCGCCATGGACCAGTGGATGTACCATTCCAGGCTTTATGCCGCCGCCACTTATGTGCGCACCCAGGAGGATCTGGAGATGATCCAGCTGAACTCCTTTGGCTGCGGTCTGGACGCTGTCACCACAGACCAGGTCAACGATATCCTGACCGGTTCCGGAAAGATCTGTACAGTCTTAAAAATAGACGAAGTAAACAACTTAGGGGCAGCCAGGATCCGTATCCGCTCCTTGATCTCAGCGGTGAAAGACCGCGCCAGAAAAGGCGTAAAACCCCATGTGGAGGACGCTTCTTACAAACGGGTGGTATTTACCGAGGAGATGCGCAAAAACTACACCATACTCACGCCGCAGATGTCACCGATCCATTTCGATGTGCTTATCCCAGCGCTGGCCGCCAACGGCTACCAGATGGTCCAGCTTCCTACTGGCGGTGACGAACTGGATTACGGACTGAAATTCGTAAACAACGACGCCTGCTACCCTTCTTTGATCGTAGTAGGACAGATCATGAAAGCCCTGTTGTCCGGTGAATACGACCTGGACCGCACTGCCGTCATTATTTCCCAGACCGGCGGCGGCTGTCGTGCCACCAACTATATCGGCTTTATCCGCCGCGCCCTGAAAAAAGCGGGAATGGAACAGATCCCTGTCATTTCCCTAAGCGCCGGTGTGGAGACAAATCCAGGCTTTAAGATCAACTATCCTCTTATCAATGGTGCCATCCAGGCGCTGGTTTACGGAGATCTGTTTATGCGGGTGGTATATAAAACAAGACCTTATGAAAAGGTACCCGGCTCCGTCAACGCCCTGCATGACAAATGGAAAAAGATCTGTGTGGAGGCAGTAAAACATCCAAAGAGATCGGAGTTTCACAAAAATATCCAGGGAATTATCCGGGATTTTGACCAGATCGAACTGGATGAGAGCATTCAGAAACCCAAGGTAGGCATTGTCGGCGAAATCCTGGTGAAATACCTGCCCGCTGCCAACAACCATATTGTGGATCTGCTGGAAGCTGAGGGTGCTGAGGCCGTCTGCCCGGATATGCTTGATTTCTTTATGTACAGCGCCTATGACAGCGTATTTAAGGCGGATCATCTCGGTAAGCCTAAGACCAGCAAGATGATGGGTAAACTTGCGATCTGGTTCCTGGAGCGCTACCGCAGAGTCCTCAGGGAAGAACTGACAAAGAGCCGCCGCTTTGACGCACCTCCAGGAATCTATACCCTGGCAGACTATGCGAAACCTTTTGTATCCACCGGTAACCAGACCGGTGAAGGATGGTTCCTCACCGGCGAGATGATCGAACTGATCCACAGCGGCGTACCGAATATCGTCTGTACCCAGCCTTTTGGCTGTCTTCCGAACCACGTAGTAGGTAAAGGTGTGATCAAACAGCTGCGCCGCGCCTTTCCGGACGCAAATATTGTGGCAGTGGACTACGACCCTGGCGCCAGCGAGGTAAACCAGCTGAACCGTATCAAGCTGATGCTTGCCACCGCCAATGAAAATTTAGTACAGAAAAAGCCTGGCTGAAAAACGCGGGCCAGGAAAAAGAGAGGATCCCAAAACTATGTCTAATGAAAAACATAGCAATGGGCATCCTCTCTTTCTTCCTCTAATAATTGTCGTTCTGCATATACATATGGTGCATTCACGCCGCCAGTCCAGCTTGGCAACACTCGAATCACCCCATATCCGGCTGGCAGAGATTCAATCCTGTGGCATCCACGGTAATATCCGGACCATCAGCCGTCATCCCGGCTCCTTCACCCTCTTCATCCTCGAGAATGCTATCGTATTTTTCCGGATCATCGTTCTTTGCCAATGCCTGCATGTTCTTGGCCCCCATATAGATGTCCCTGTTAAAATCCATAAGAAACTTTTCGTCCGAAGCCGGAACAATATCTCCATGCATCATCCTTCTGGCAATCTCCAGGGCACGGCCCAGGTCCTCAAATCCCTCTCCGGCAGCCTCCGCTGCCTCCTTCGCCGCCTCGAGATTCTCCTGGTACATCTCCTGAAGATTTTTCATCTCTGCATCCGCTCTCATCTTCTCCAGGTCTTCTTCCGTATAAACGCTCTCCGGCTGATCACCCGACAACTCCAGCTCCACTCCCTGTACCCGGTATTGATCCAGAACTGTCTCCTGCCGGTCCGCTTTTACTGAAATCTGGTCACCCTTAACCCTTACCGTCTTTTCTGACTTTGCAGACTTCACTGGCATTGCAGAGCGAAAAACCTCCTGCCCCGCCACAGTACCTCCTGTACCTGTTTTAATTCCTGTCATCCATGACACCCTCTTTCTAAACTGACATGCCTCTTTCAGCAGTACCATAATGAAAAGCCGATTGCTTCGAGCTTTCACTTTTAACCACTATTCTTCCTTCGTTCCCTCATTTGCCAGAAAACGATTGATGGCACTAAATACTGCTCGGATCGAAGCTCTTGTGATATTGGAACTGATGCCCACGCCATGGGTCACAATCCCCTTTTCCTCATCCATCAGATGAATATATGCCGCCGCCTGGGCATTAGAACCCATCTGCAGCGCATGCTCCGTATAGTCCAGCACCTTGACCGGCATACTGAGTTCTCCCTGCAACCCGCGCTGAACCGCATCGATAGGACCGTTGCCCAGTGCTTCAATGGTCTTTTCTTGTCCTTTGTAAGTATAGGTCAGATATACTTTTGTATCAAACTCTATATTATCTATATCGTCACCTAAATCCTCTACCTTCAGTCTGCGGAAGTGATAAGGTTCTTTTCTGTCAATATAATGATCCTTAAACTCACTCATGATCTGCTCCGGTGCCACTTCGCCCTGGCGCTCGGAAATTTCCTGGATCACATCGGCAAATTCCTTATGCATACTCTTCGGCAGCTTAAAGCCAAAGTATGTATCCATAACGAATGCCACGCCTCCCTTGCCAGACTGGCTGTTGATGCGGACGATGGGCTCATACTCTCTGCCAAGGTCGCTGGGATCTATGGGCAGATAAGGAACTTCCCAATGCTCCTGATTTCTCTCATGCATCGCCTGGACACCCTTGTTGATGGCATCTTGATGCGACCCGGAAAAGGCGGTAAATACCAGCTTTCCGGCATAGGGATGCCGCATATCCATATCCATTTTATTGCAGCGCTCATATACATCGATGATCTCATTGACATTTTCGATCTCCAGCTCCGGATCGATGCCCTGGGAAAACATGTTGTACGCGATGTTCAGCACATCTACATTTCCGGTTCTCTCACCGTTTCCAAACAGAGTACCCTCGATGCGGTCCGCACCAGCCAGCAGGGCAAGCTCGGCAGAAGCCACCGCAGTTCCCCGGTCATTATGGGGGTGAATGCTCAGGATCACCCGCTCACGATCAGTAAAATGTGTGGACATCCATTCGATCTGGTCAGCATAGACATTCGGCGTATTCATCTCCACCGTGGAAGGCAGATTGATGATCACCGGTTTTTCTTTACTGGCTCCCCATTCATCCAGAACCGCCTCACAGACCTCCAGCGCATAGGGAAGTTCCGTACCAGTAAAACTCTCCGGTGAATATTCAAGAATAACTTCACCGTCATAATCCTTCATATATTTTTTTACCATCTTCGTTCCGTCGACAGCAATCTGCTTGATCTCATCCTTTGACATATGGAATACCACATCCCTCTGAAGAGTAGAGGTGGAGTTATAAATGTGCACCACCGCCCTCTTGATACCTTTCAGGGATTCAAAAGTTTTCTCGATCAAGTGCTCCCGGCACTGGGACAGCACCTGAACCGTCACATCATCCGGGATCAGCCTGCGGTCTACCAGCTGGCGCAGAAAATCATACTCAATCTGGGAAGCACTGGGAAACCCGATCTCTATTTCCTTAAATCCTAATTTAACTAAAAGATTAAAAAATTCTATTTTTTCCTCTACCACCATGGGCTCGATCAAAGCCTGATTTCCATCTCTCAAGTCAACACTGCACCACACTGGTGCTTTTTCAATCTCTTTATTTGGCCATGTCCGCTGTGGAAAATCCACCACAGGTACCCGGCGGTATCTCTTATAATTCAACATTACTCTAACCTCTTTTCATTTTATTATATTATCATTCAACATCTGATGTCCAAAATTCAGATTCATGCAGGCATGAATGGCATTTTTCCTTTGAACCCTGGCATCATTCCACTTCTGGCGCGGCAGCCGGCGGCACAATGGATTCCTGTGGTTTCTCCCCCGACTGCGTAAGTAGGACTTCCACCCACACTCTGGATCTTAGTTTCAGAGCCGGCGGCAGATCGAATAAAATCTCTACCCGATGCCTGCCTGCTCCTAGTCCCTCCACATCGATGGCAGCCCCAAGACTGGTAAGGGTGATTCCCTGCAGATCCTCTTCACTGCCGCTGATATGGATCGTATGGCGCTGGTTTTCATCTAAATAACTAAAATTCAGATCTTTTGGAAGATTCTTTACATTTATATCTGTATTGACAAAGGAAAATGTCCTCTTTCCATTTTTTTCGATCACACACCGAATGGAAACTGCATTGAATTCATCTTCCAGTTTGCAGCCGGAAGGCTGGATATATTTTGCAAGATCTACTTCCTGCTCCACATCCTTTTTTGCATCGCTGATGTCTACTGGAATGGTAATGGATTTAAGTTTGTCAAGATCCGCTTTCGTTCCCGACACCATAACGTTCTCTGGTTTGAAATCTGTCTGTATATGGCGGTATCCCTCTGCCGGAGTTCCTGTTACATCTACGAAAACAGGAATCCTCTTTGTAGGCACTACCTGTATCTTCACACGGATCTTATCTTTACTAAAGGTCACATTACTGCTATCGATCACATCCTTATCATCATCGTAAAGGATCGGCGTGACCTCCGCCTCAAAATCCTGACTCTGGCCATTGAGGTGAAGCATGGCGCCCACACTGGCAACCCTCTTCACTTTTGAAGCCCCGCCAGATATATCGATCATATTCGGTTGTGTAACAATTTCTCCCAGCACATAAGATTCCGCCAGCTCTCCCTCTGTGGCGATCTGTATTTTAAATTGCTTGCTGTCCCTTTTCTCCAGAGAAACCCGAAGCACCTCATTGTTCCAGTCAAGTTCTACATTATCTTTTGTTGTTTTATTTAATTTCACCTGGATCCCTGCCGTGTTCACCGTAGAAAGCTTACTGAGATCTGCGCTGGCATAAAAGTCCTCTTCCTCCAGTTCTTCGATAAAACTTCGCTTTCCCTTGACTGTCACGTCCACGGTTTTCCCACTCTCCACCTCATATACCTGGTTGGCTGAGGTGATCACATTCTCATTCAGTATATCCACAGGAATCGCTGTAAACTGTCTTGAAATAGTGGGGTCTGTAATATTAATGATGACCAGCCATACAATAAACGCTACCACCAGCGCCAGGAGTTTAAGCCAGAGATTTTTCATAATTCTATTTTTCATGCTTTTTCCCCCTCCACCATCTTCTGCGTGAACTGTCAGAAGATTTTCTGGACACCCTCCGCAGCAGCTCCGTCATCGCCTCTGCATCCACATGCCTTGTCAGTTTTCCCTCAGCGGCGACGGACACAACCCCTGTCTCCTCCGAGACAACAATAGTCAGTGAATCTGATACCTCACTGACGCCGATGCTGGCGCGGTGCCTGGTTCCCAGATCCTTGCTCAGTTCCAGATTATCAGAGAGCGGAAGATAACAGGTCGCTGAGACCACACGGTTATCCCGCAGTATAACGGCGCCATCGTGCAGCGGCGTATTGTGCTCAAATATATTGATCAGAAGCTGGCTGCTGATCTCCGCATCAATAGGAATTCCGGTCCTCTCAAATTCCCGGCACTGGATCTCCCTCTCCACTACGATCAACGCCCCTGTCTTTACCTTTGCCATCTCATAAACCGCTTTCACGATCCCCTGAATGCTCCGGTCGGAATATCTCTCTGTCTTGTTCCTGCTGTCCTCAAAAGGGGATATCGAGGAAAAGGACTTGCGCCCCAGCTGCTCCAGGGCATTCCGGAATTCCGGCTGGAATATGATCACGATGGCCGTGATCCCGATCACCATTGCATTCTGGAATATCCATAGAAGTACATTCATCCCAAGGATCATCGCAATGATCCACACCAGAAAAAGCACTATGATACCTTTCATCAGCACCCAGGCGCGGGTATCTTTGATCCATATCACGATCTGGTACACAGCAAAGGCAATAATGATGATCTCAATGATATCGATCACATTGATGCTGGGCATCGACAGCCACGCGACATAATCCCTGAAAAATGTACGTATTGTCTCCATATCCGTTCAACTCCTATTACTTTTTATCCGGATTAATATCCTCTCCCAAAACTTTTTCAATCTCATTTTTCAGATCAATAACCGCCTCATCCCGGTCGTCGATCTTCGTAACGGTTTTATCCACTACAGCTACTTTCAATTTGGGAACTGCTTTTACATAATAAAAATATTCATCATCTTCAAACTGAAGTTTTCTCACTCCGGTGTAATCCAGACTCATGCGGAAAAACTGCACCACATACGCTGCCACAGCAGTGATGGACAGTCCAGTCAGCAGCTGGTTGACATCCGCACTCACCTGCCAGAATATGTCTCCCGCCAGAATTCCTGCCATACAGGCGATGATCCCCACAAAGATCCCGATCTGGGAGGCGTGGTTATATCTTCCCTTCCGGATGATAAATACCATCAGATAGGCCGCGGAAAAGGTACAGAGATAGACGATCATCTCTCTGTTATTCAGCACATGATCGATCATATACTGAAGTCCCTCCATGGTATTGCCCGTGTCTACTGCATTCTGGGAGATCATATGGTACTCCCGGACTCCCGACAATAAATAACGGAGAAGGATCCCCATCCCGCAGGCGGGTATCATCGCCGGCGTCAGAAACAGTGCCGCGATCACCGGAACTGCATAAGATAGATTTATTCCCCAAAGTATGGGGATCAAAAGAACAAGGTAACTCTGTACCCTGGTATATCTGCCAAACAGAAGAAAATATACCGCCAGGACAGCAAATATGGCAAAGGCACAAACCATGGAAACCGCCGCTGTCTCTGCCAGCACCAGAAGCGCCACCACACACATCACGGCAATATCCGGGATAAAACCACAAAACAAAGCGAGAAGGATCACAACTGGCACAGCATAATAATTCAGTTCCTCCTGAAATGGCAGCTGGTACAGGATAACACTAAAAATACCTGCTGATACCAGGATCTTCAGCATCGCTCTCAGCACTTTATAGTGTTTTTCAAATATTTCTTTACACTTTGCCTTAAAAACCAGCAGTCCCATCATCATAAAGCTGTTTCCTCCTTCGGGTCCTCCCCGACACCGCTCTCCTGTTCTTCGCGGTCATAATAACCGATCAATTCCTGCAAAGCCGTGTAATATTCTTTCACCCTGCTTTTGGAGGCTTCATACTGCACCGAAGAGACGCTGACCGTCACAAAGGTAAATAACAAAAGAAGCAGAATATACAGGACAATAAAATACCTGGCTATCCCTGCATAATCGATCACCAGGGCATTGGTGATTATGTATTCCATGTGATACAGCCCGATGACAAGCATCACAAGAAAAACCGCAGCAGATACAGAAACCAGTGTCTTTAGTATCTGCATCCGGATATAATCCAGTTTAAAATACCTGGTCCGCTCAAAATCCGTCCTGCCTTTATTCTGTTCATAATCCGATAAGCGTATCATGATCCTTATTTTTTCTTCGCTAAGCATATGAACTCCAATCTTTTCACATTTATATTGTATTCTACCACAAAATACTGAATAATAAAAGATAAAAGCCCCGATTTTTTATAAAATCGAGACTTTCCTTATTATATATACCAGCTGCAGCATTTCTGGCCGCGAAAAACACCTGATATTTAACTGGTTTTTTATGAAACTGCCTCATCCCATATAACCTGTATGTTTTTTCCATATTTATCAATATTTATACCAGCCTGTCCAAAAGATACTTCTCCTTTTTTCTCCATTTTCTTAAGTCTTTTTGTGGCAGAAGGGAATTATTTCACTGATTTTTTTCTTTTTGTTTTATTGACGGTTTCTTGTTAATATGCTATAATAATCAAATACCAGAAGGCATTTATTTGTTGTATTTGCACAACGATAAATGCGGTTTATTTTATCAAAGACAGGAGGGAGGGTAATAAAACTGACAAATGGACTGGAATTTAAGTTCTATTTTGTCTATGGCCGCCTAAGCAGCTACTGCTGGCTGCCTGTCTAAATAAGATAAGTTACTATTATTACCAAACTAATTTTAGATCAGGAGGACAAATAATGAGAAAGAACCTTAGAAAAGTGGGAGCGGTACTCACCGCGTCTGCTGTAGCCCTGACCACTGTTTTTACAGTGGGACCGGCAAAAACAGCAAAAGGTGCCGACGACTTTGTTGTTGAAAAGGATCCTTATGTAATTTCCGAAGAGGATGCACAGCCATATGATACGGCAGATCTGACATTGACACCAGGTCTTACATACGTAAAGGATGGAAAAGAAATCGAAGTAACCGGAGCAATTGACACACAGAGTTTCTGTGCAGATCCTACCTGTATGGAAGTAGACGGAAAGATTTATGTGTACGG
This sequence comes from uncultured Eubacterium sp., assembly GCA_910585745.1. Lineage (GTDB taxonomy): Bacteria > Bacillota > Clostridia > Lachnospirales > Lachnospiraceae > Eubacterium_F. The sequence continues at coordinate 40,228 of CAJUFM010000010.1, forward strand.
AACTACAGACCAGAGATCTTATGTGAAAGAAACGAACGCAGATGGAACCCCCAAAGTAACAACAAACAATAAAGAAGACGGACCTATTATCGCGAACAAATACCAAACCAAGAAATTGTCCATCTTCTCCAGCTCTGATCTGGTGAACTGGACCGATGAAGGTTTTATCGACATGGAAAAAGTGTGTTCTGATAGTGGCAAACCGGCAAGTTCTGCATGGGCATGGAATTCCTGGGCGCCAACCGCATTGAAATACGATTGTGACGGCGATGGCAAAGATGAATACTATATCTTCTTTACCAACGGCGGAGATGTAGGATATGTTAAAGGAGAGACACCGACGGGTCCCTGGAAAGATGAACTTGGCAAATTATTGATCAAAAAGGACGAAATTCCAAACGATATGGGTAAAGGTATCATCTGGAACTTTGACCCGGCAGTACTGCTCGATAAAAAAGGAGATGCCTACATTTACTGGGGCGGAGGAAACGGTAATACAGAAGAACTCAAAAAGCATCCGAAGACATCCCGCTCCTGTAAGCTGAAGATCAGTGCAGACAAAGTAGAGATGGACTGGGATACGATCACAGAACTGGATTCCTACTATCATTTTGAAGACAATGAAATCAACCAGTTTGGAGACAAATATGTCTATACCTACTGTGCGAACTGGAACGTACCTAACAATAACCAATACATCAAAGACGGCAGCGTTTCCATCGTAGGATATGTCTCCGACGATCCCCTCAATGTAACCTGTGATCCAGAGAACTGGCAGGAGGGTGATCCGAAATTCATTGGTAAGATCCTGAAAAACCCAGGAAGTGAATTGTTCAATGAGTACTACAACAACCATCATCATATGTTTGAATTCAAAGATAAGTACTACATGCTCTATCACACAACTGCCCTGGATCAGTTCTTATACAAAGATTTTTATGCAGAAAAGAATGTAAAATCTTATTCCTACCGGAATCTGCATATTGACGAGATCCAGGTAGATGTGGAGAGTGACGAACCTACCATTGATGTAAAACCATCTTATGCTGGTCCGGAGCAGGTTGGAACCTTCAACCCATACCAGACGATCAATGCGACGACCCAGAGCCATCAGGGTGGTATCTCTACTAAGCTGCTGGAAGACGGAAAAGTTGTAGTAGACAAGATTGATACTGGTGACTGGACCAGGATCGACGGCGTTGACTTTGGTTCTAACGGTGCAGCTAAATTAGAGGCTTCCGTTGCTTCTGCTACAACCCAGGGATCCATTGAAGTATATCTGGATGAAGCATTGACAGGAACCAAAATCGCAACACTTCAGTTGAAAGATACCGGAGCAGATAATTATGAAACATTATCCGCAGATCTGGACAACATTACCGGCGTACATGATGTATACTTTGTATTCCGTGGAACAGATTACCGCGTTGCTTCCTGGACATTTACAGAAAAAGGAGCATCAACGCCAACTCCAGGCACACCGGCTCCGAGCACACCGGCTCCAGCTCCAGGTGTTACTCCAGCTCCAGGCACACCAGCTCCAACAGTAACTCCAACACCTACGGCTACTCCTTCCAATGATAAGGTTTCCGTAACAAAACCTGCGATCAAGAGCGTAAAGAATGTGAAAGGCAAAAAAGCCAAAGTCACATTAAAGAAAAAGATTAAAGGTGCAAATGGATACGAAATCCGTTATTCTTTGAAGAAGACAATGAAGTCCGCAAAGAAAGTAACCATCAAAAAAGCAAATACTTTGACAGCTACCATCAGCAAACTTAAGAAAGCCAAAACCTATTATGTTCAGGCGAGAGCTTATAAGACAGTAAATGGTAAGAAGTACTACAGCAGCTGGAGTGGAAAGAAGAAAGTTAAGATCAAAAAATAGTCTTCACTCTTCCTCACGTTCGCGGGCGGCGCCAAATTGGAATGCAGGCATTCCAGCTTGCCTTGTGCCTTCCGCGCACATATATAAAGGGGGTATCCCAAAAGTCATAACATGACTTAAGGGATACCCCCTTTCATTTAGAAATCTCCATCAATATTTGTCCGAAAATCACCGTTTATCATATTCACAAGACAATAATACTCGCCGCAGTTCGGTTCTTTCATACTGCTGCCCGTCTTTTTATTTAAAATAAAAGCATAAACCGGAGTTCCTTCCACTCTGATTCCTGGGTTAAAACCGCGTTGTCCATTTCTAATCTCGCTGGGGCACAGAATATATAAGGGCACAATATCCTCAAAACGATATGTCAATCCAGATAGATTTTCATGTACGATCCTGATGGCACTTTCAAGATCCACGACCTGATCCACCCTCTGTGCTTCTTTCAGCTTCAGACGCCCACCCAGGTTTGAACAAAATGCCAGCTCATCTGAGGCAGTGTATTGAAGCTGGACTCCAAAGGGGAATACTGACGGCTCCGTCTCTATCATTTGCTGGTCATCATTATGACCACTATTTTCCTTATTTGACACTCCCCTGAGATCAGAAAGAGGAGTATTTAAGTTGCAGACAGGCATCCCCTTATATTCATATTCAACACTTAATTCAATCATTTCCGGAGAATCTAACGAATCCTCTCCATCCTGCCCCATGATATAGGCATCCGCTATTTTATAATAAAATCCCTTTGTTTCCATATTATCCTCAAGCCATTTTCTGGCGCGGGTACATATAAGTGATAACGGCTGGGCGCCGTCTTTCAACCCTACTCTTACCTCAGAATCAGAAATATCCTCCTTTCTCAAGTCAAAGCGTTTTTTCATCGTATATTCCTTTTTTCCAATATTGGAATAGCATAAAAATCCCGCTTCTCCTATAGCACAGTACTGCCTTTCCTTCTTGTCGTCATAAACCAATAGATCATCTTTTTTCTTCCAGATGTCTTTACCGCCTATGCCAAACAATTTTTCATAATTTTTCTTTTCCTTCATTACATCGATCTGCTCTGTCTCCATATCCAGAACTGCCATCTCACCAATACGAGAAAAATCGACCGTATCAGGGAGTTTCAGATTATCCGCCTTATACGTTATATCAGACATCTTTGTCCTCTTCAGTTCTGAAACAGCACAGTATTTAACACCGAAGGTTCCTTGATCCGAACTTTCTTCAGGAGAACTTTCCTTTTTGTTGACAGTTTTCAGCTCCCCCTCACAGCCACATAAAAATATGCCCATGCAAATGATACAGATAAAAAAAAGACTTTTCTTCATAAGCTATACCTCCATATTACTTTTATTTGCTTAGCTCCATGGCGCCATGGAACCAACTTTAAATATAGCTTACCAGAAAAATCTTTAGTTATAGTCTATAAAATCCTTACAAATATCTTACGAATAGTTCAAAACAGGAAATAACGCTCCGGTCATCCCAGCGAATCCTCCTGAAGCTTATCAAACTTTTTCATACATTCCTCCACGGAAGAACCCTTTAGCAGCTCCCTGACAATGTTACAAATATTTCCCCACTGTTCCACCTTCATACTGGCATTGGAGCCGAGTACATAAACTCCCTCGTTTACCTTTTCTTTAAGCGGTTTAAGTGCATCAATACAATCCACCTCCACATTTTTGGAAGGAGAGATCACCTTATTGGTTTCAGAGTAGGTCCTGAGCTGCTCGTCGGAAAGTATAATATCCAGAACGTCCTTCGTATCTTTCAGTTTTTTGGCCTCGGCAAGAACACCATATCCCGTCATAGAGATCACCGGCATCTGCCCGCGATGGCTCGGGAATCCGATCACCTGTAGGTTGAAGTCCACTTTGCCGTAAGCGGTCTCCGCGTTGGCTGCTCCCCAGTATGCCATGACGATAGGCGTCTTCTGGGCTCTGAAATCCGGTCCTTCCCCTTCAATGGCCTCATAGGTATATGCTTTGTCTGCATCAATGTATCCTGCATCGATCAATTTCTTCAGATACTCAAAACCAGGGCGCATATAATCCCTTAACTTCTTTTCACCACTGTTGATCGCCTGTATCTCCTCATCCATATGTTCCCCACTATACAGATCTGCATAAGCCTGAGCCAAAACAAAATTTTCCAGCCACCAGCGGTTCGCCCCGATGGGAGTTTCGATCCCATTCTCCTTAAACACCCGACAGCACTCCATCAGTTCTTCTGGTGTGCCCGGCAGATCCAGATCATATTTATCAAACATATCTTTGTTGACAAATAAACCATAGACCACGATCTCCTGGGGAATCGCTACCAGTTTTCCATTTACAGTATTCGCGGTCTTCACCACATCTCTCAGATTTTTTGCACTGTCCAGCACTGACAGATCTGCCAGTCTCTCCTCATTCCCCAGTATCTGGATCGTATCCGGATTCAACAAATACAAGTCATCCATATTGTTTCGTGCCCGGTCCAGAGCGACCTCATCATAAGTCTTTTCCTTATAATTCTCTGCGGTATAGGTTCTGTACTCTACTGTGAGTCCCAGTTTCTTTTCCGCCTCGCTGACAGTGATATCAAATGCTGTTCTCGCTTTATTGTCCGCATTCGGGTCGGTTTTTTCCATGGGGCCAAAGAGATTCACTGTTTTGACAACACTTTTCCGGTCACTTACCAGATTTTCATCAAGATCTCCCCCCTGCTTTGTACAGGCAGCCATCGTGATCACCATAATTCCTGTAAGAGAAATGGCTGTTAACCTATTTAATTTCTTTCTGAAATTGCTTAACATCCCACTCTTCCTTTCATTTTAAATACTTACCCAGCGTCTTTTTGATGGATTCCATATCAATGGGCTTGGCAATATGTGCATTCATCCCCGCTGCCAGAGCGTCCTTTACATCTTCTGCGAAGGCATTTGCTGTCATCGCAATGATTGGTATTGTTTTTGCATCCTCCCGCTCCAGTGCCCGGATCGCCCTGGTTGCCTCATAACCATTCATTATCGGCATCTGCACATCCATCAGGATAGCGTCAAACTCATCCTTTTCTGCACGAGAGAACCGCTCCAGTACCAGCTCTCCATTCTCTGTGATCTCGCAGCTAGCACCTTCTCCACTCAATACTTCTGACAGAATCTCCGAATTGATCTCATTGTCCTCTGCCACCAGGAAGTTCCGTCCTTCCAGACTGTAGTCCTGGGCCTCATCCTCTTTCTTATCCTCGCTGGAAATTCCTAAATGAAGCTCCCTCACTTTCTCTTTCAGGGCTGACACAAAGAAAGGTTTGGAAAGAAATCCATCAATACCAGCCTGTTCTGCCTCTTCCTCCAGTTCATCCCAGTCATAGGATGTCAGAAGCAGGATTGGAATATGTTCGGGCAGTTTTTCCCGAATCTGTCTGGTGGTCTCTATGCCATTCATTTCAGGCATCTTCCAGTCCAGCAGGATCATTTGATACGGATCCTCCTGCTCACAGGCATCCCACACCTTCTGGATCCCCTCCGGGCCGCTACGGGATACATCCACAGAAACGGGCGTATCCTCCATAAGCATTTGTATATTATCGAGAATATCTTCTTCGTCGTCCACAACAAGCATTCTGGAAACACCATGCTCTTTCCAGAACTGTTCATCCATCACTTCCTCTGGAATACGAAGTTCCAGATCCACTGTGAAACAGCTTCCCTTATCTACCTCACTGGCGACCTCGATCGTGCCTCCCATAAGTTTTACGATATTTTTTGTGATCGCCATCCCCAGTCCGGTGCCCTGCACCTTATTGGTAGTGCTGTTCTCAGCTCTCGTAAAGGCATCAAATATGTTCTCAAGATATTCCGGCGTCATACCATAACCATTATCCTCAACCTCGATACGTATATGCTCGTACTGGCTGGAACGCTGTTCCAGCCCGATGATACGCAGCCAGATCTTTCCCCCTTCCTGGGTATATTTCACCGCATTGGACAAAAGATTGATCAATATCTGATTGATCCTGGTCTCATCACCGATCAAATATTCATGTTTCACACCGGTCACCGTAACTTCAAAGGTCTGTCCCCTGTCCTCTGCTGCTGGGCGGATAATGGCATCCACCGATGAGATCATGCTGCTCAAGGTAAACTCCCCAATAGTCAACACAACTTTTCCGCTCTCGATCTTAGATACATCTAAAACATCATTGATGAGGCTGAGCAAATGCTGCCCAGAGGCGGTAATCTTCTTTGTATATTCCTTCACCTTTGCAGCATTATCCGCTTCCTTTGCCAGCAGGGAGGTAAATCCCAGGATCGCATTCATCGGCGTCCGGATGTCATGAGACATATTGGACAAAAAGGTGGTTTTTGAATGATTGGCAATCTGTGCCACCTGCAATGCCTCTGCCAGCTGTTTATTATGGATCTCCCGTTCTTTCTCCCGCTCTTTTCTGCTCTTGTTCTGCTGCCTCTGGCTAAAAAAGAACAACCCGCAGCAGATAAAAAAGGTCAGCAGCATGACTACCACCACAAAATAAATATTGTGGTTTACCGCTGTTCCTTCCCGCTGAATCGCCTCTACCGGCACATACCCTATCAGATATGTAACCCCGCCGTTGACTGACCACATATAGATCAGGGATTCTTTCCCCTGTATATCATGATAGAACATGATATTTTTTCCCGCTTTGATATGGTCTGAAACCTTTGTCTTTATTTTCTCTTCATGTATTTTATTGGCACGGTAGAAATCTGACAGATTTATGTGCCCTGCTGCCCGTTCTCCCATTCCTTTTGGTTTTAACACCAGCCTCTGGCTCTTTACGTCCATAATATAAAGAATAGCACTGTTATTATAAAATTTATTTGGCAGCGCATCCTCAAAAGAATCATAGATATACTCTATATAAAGGGTAGCGATCTCCTTGTCTTCCTTTTTAACCGGGCACCGCATCGTATATGCCCAGGTTCCCATACCGTTTAAGTAGGACTGGGACATTGCCAGCCCCAGGACTGTCTTTCCCGTGGAAAAATCTAATTTCTTAGGAGAAAATGAGCTCCCGGAATTGGAAATCCCCTCTGATTGTCCCTTTGGTACCATGGATATCGTAATCATGGTATCATTTCTATTATATGACCGGATAAACTCTTCGGGATCTTCCATAATGGCGAGCTCCTGAGCCAGCAGCTTTTGAAACTCTGCCTCTCTTTTGAGCATCACTTCTATCGTCCCCCGGATCAGATCCAGATTTTCACTCAGGTTTTCCACAGCTGATGCCGACATCTTCGTCGATATTTTATCCGCCGCCACATACACTGCCACACCCATAATAGAAAAAAACAATATAATGGGGATAATTAAATTAATGCCTCTTCTTGTTCGATTTCTTTTCTTTCTCTTTTTCATCTCATGAATCATCCTTTTATTATATATTCTTCTATATATACCATTGTACTCACATGATTAAAAGAAGTCAAGATTTTATGGTATCGCCGGAAGCTTATTATGATCCGGTGATGAGTACCCGCCCCTGAATGCCCTGCAGCCAGAAACTTTGACAGAAAAAGACTGCCACCGCAAAATTATCTTTGATGGTGACAGTCCGGGGGTTCTTAAAAAATGTGAAAATATAATAGCATTTACCAAAACTTATTTCAAATATTGCTCCAGCTTCTTTCTATCAATTTTCCCGTTGTCATTATAGGGAAAACGCTTCAGCGGAAAATACATGGTGGGCACCATATACTTCGGAATGATCGTCAGCAGATAATCTTTCAATTCTTCTTCTGCAATCTCTCCCTGGTAAAACAGGACAATCTGTTTCTTTTCCTTATGGTAGGCCGCACAGACAACAGATACTTCCTCTTTTCCCATCGCAACAGATTCAATCTCACCCAGTTCTATCCGATAGCCGGAGTGTTTGATCTGGAAATCCTTACGGCCAGCAAATACCAGCTCGCCCCGCTCGTTGTAATACACCAGATCTCCAGTCAGATAGATCTTTTCCCTATAAAACCTGTTCACCGGATTGTCAATATACTTTTCTTTTGTCTTTTCTTCATCATCCCAATAACCAGCTGAAAGGGAGCTTCCATATACACACAGTTCGCCAAGCTGATTGACCTGCTCCTTGCCGATCACCTGCTCATCATCATCCAAAACCAGCAGTCCAGTATTCTCGCATGCCTTTCCAAGAGGCAGAACCTCGGAATCAGAAAATTCCCTGTCCACAATATAATAAGTACAATTCACCGTCGCCTCAGTAGGCCCATACACATTTGCAATCGTCTTTAAATTAGGAAGATATTTTCTCCAGTAATTGAGCTGTTTCACCGGCATAACCTCTCCGCCAAACATCATCAGCTCCACATTGTTCAGCGGAATAGATTTCAATAGATCAAAGTTTGCAATGTTGACAAAAGCCGAAGGCACCCAGTAAAGGAAATTGATTTTCCGCTCGTTGATAAACTGCAGCGCCTTAGCCGGAAATGCAAAGTATGTCGGCGGTATGATTCCCAGGGTGGCACCTGATTTCAACGTGGCATAGATATCCTGGGTAGAAATATCAAAATAAAATGGAGACTGGTTTCCCATTATTGTCTCTTCATTAATAAAAAAAGTTCTTACTGCCCAATCCGTATAATCGATCACATTGTGATTGTTGATGATAACCCCCTTTGGTGTCCCCGTTGACCCTGATGTAAAAAATGTATAAACAGGATCTACATCCAGGATTTCGCTGACAAGCCATTCCCCTTCCTCATAACACTGGCAGCATGGAATCTCATCCATATTGATCAGGGCAATATTCTCCAGCCCTTCCATTTTGCTTAACTTTTCTTTTGTTTTTGTATTAACAAGAATGGCTGCGGGCTGCAGAGTATGGATAATACTTTTGACTTTTTCCTCTGGGAACCGGATATCCGTGGGAGTATAAAAATTGCCACTGTACAGGATCCCCATAAAAGCTGTTATACTTTCTACCGTTTTGGGAAGATATGTTAAGATGGGATTACGCCTCCCGGAAATCATCGATTGAATAGAAAAAGCAGTATCGATCGCCCGTTCCCGCAATTCTTTAAAGGTAATCTCGCATTCTAGATCAAAAAATGCAATCTTATCCGGAAGCCGCTTTGCCGTCTCCTCCAAATAACAAAGAACTGAATTCATCATAGATTTCTTCCCTCCTGGCAATTATTTTTTAATATAGATAAAATTATAAATTTCATGATACGACTTCATATACATCTTTACTTTTTCGTTCCCACGCCGCAGAGCCTTTGCATTATCTTCATTGATCCAGTAATAAAAGGTACGGATCCCCTTGTTCCACATTTCTTCAAATACCCGCCTTTCTAAATTGTACAGATAATTAGCTGATCCTCTGTTGACAGATAGATTGCTATAAAACTTCTTTCCTTCCAGCCGGTACACATAATACGCAATGAGCTCTCCATTTTCATAATATACCATGCATTCTTTATCAGCAATAATTTTCTTCCATTTTTCCAGGGTAAATATATCGTCACATAACTCATCAAATACCTCTCTGGATGTCTGGTACAACTGTACAGCATGTTCCTCCCCCGCATATTCACCAAACTCCGGATCATACATCTCTTGTAATAATTTCCGTCTGCCGGCTTCGGGAACCATATAAGGATTTTCGGAATAGGTCATTGTTATCCGGATATATCTTGTATATCTTTCCATACCTCCATTTATAAATACCTGCTCAAAAGGATTTGAATTGTCCTGGCAAATGTATTCCAGTACAGAATTTTCCGGCAATTGTGACAAAAGCGCAGAACATGCAGCAGGGTCCGCCGCTGCAAAGTAAACCCTCTTCCGGAAAGGCTCCTGAACAACAAAAACAAGCGCCTTGTCATTTTCCAGGCATTCCGCTTTTTGCATATCATCTATGGATCCAAAATAAAAATTTGTAATAAGTTTACCATGGCTTTGTTTCAGCACATTTATCTTCTTCTTTACATCTACGATCATGTAAGTTTTCATCATTTCTGCCTCCTCAAAGATCAGACACTATATTTTCACAAAAATCCAGGCAGCCAACCTCCATGATCAGCGAAGCCCAGGTAAGTCCCCCTCCAAAACCGGACAGACAGCAACGGTTATTTTTTGAAAGCAGATCCTCTGCCACATCTGTCGTCATAATAGCTGGGATCGTTCCCGAATCTGAGTTCCCCAGCTTTTCTGTGATGTCCATCGGCAGCTTGGCATAAGGGACTCCCATCTTTTCGGCTAATTTTTGCAACATAAACTTATTCGGCTGATGAAACAGGAAATAATCTATATCTTCCTTTGTCATACCAGCCTTTTCTAATAATTCAGAAACAGCTGGTGGAACTTCCTTCTGCACAAAATTAAATACACCTGTCCCATCCATAGAAACCCCAAGACAGGGAATATTATTCGTCTGCCGGGCAAAATGCTCCGGTGTCATAGGGTTCCTGAATCCACCTTCATGTATGATAAGTGCATCTCTCTGCGATCCATCATTATATATACTGGCATATATCTTTTTTTCATCCCCTGTGTTTTCTACAATTGATATATTCGCAATATCACCGCCAAAGGATGGGTGTTCAAATTTGGGTTCATTCTCGTCAGATTTTCTATTAAAGATTTCTCCCGTACATACAAGTACCTTTTTATCACCAAGATGTTCCAATAACATAAAAGCCTGAATGAGCCCCATTACATATCCTGCACATGCCTGCATGATATCTACACAATACACATCATGATCTAATCCCATTTCCCCCTGAATAATATTACTGATCTGAGGCAAAAAATAATCTGGCGAGAGAGTGGAAACAACAACCGCCCCAATTTCTTCCTTTTTTATCTTTTCATGTTCTGTAAGATAGTTAAGACCATATAACAACATGTCCGACAAGGTTGTTGTCCCTTTTACCCTGCGTCGTGCACCAAAACCAATTATCCTTTTCAGCCTGCGGTTCTTCACATCTTTCGGGTCTGCTGCTTCGTCTTCAAAAAGGTATTCATTCTCAGGAAGTATAGACAGCACACCTGATATTCTTTTACCTTCAAAATCCAGAATCATTTTTCCTCCTTATTTTTGCTAACTAGATTACTAATATCCTGAACTGTTTCAAAATTTTCCGGAAGTACATCCAATCCGTCAATAATCACACCAAATGTCGTTTCCAGTTCAGAAACCAATGTGACAATATCAAATGAATCCAGGTAGCCGTCTTCGACAAAATTATCACTTTCTTCAAAATCAAATTCTGGCCGTATTTCTTTCAAAATACTGAAGATCTTCTCTTCCATTTTATTTTCTCCTCCTAAACTGACATGCTGTTTTCTGCTACACCACCATATTCACTTGACCGTAACAACTCCACCATACTCAAATTCCTTGACCAATGGATGACTGTCGTATGGTTCACCCAGAAAATAGCTGGTATCTTTTTCCAGATACTTCTTCTCATGTTCATAAATATCTGGTTCCTTAAAACAGGATACAGAACTATCCCCTACCTTCACCTTCTTCATCTTGTTTTCACGGATCAATGCATCATAAAATTCCCTTTGCCCACCTGTGATCACATCTCTGTATGTCACAAACAGTTTATGGGTATCTGTTCTCACCACACCCTCAGGATCAATGATATTCCCTGTCATAGGCAAATGATACCGGTAAGGAACCCTGACGCATTCTTCCACATAATGAAGATGCGTATTACAAACCAATTCGTCTGCCCCTAAAAAGGCAATCCGCACATTATCTGTATTGTGAAGACGATCATAAAAACTTCCTTTACCCAGAGAGCTGTCTCCGCTCACTTCCGCCAGAGCTTTATTTTCTCCGACTACGCACACCGACAAAAGCGGGTCCAGCGAGCGAAGGGAATCCTCTCTTTTTCTTACATATTCATTCAGTATCCCCATAGATGATCTGGAATTTTTCACATCATAATCTTCGTTATTGGCAAAACTAAAAGTAAAGGTTGGAAAAACAAGAGTCTTAACTCCCAGCTGGCAAATTAGATCATACATGATCTCACACAATTCTCTGCGTTTCATCCCTTTTGCCAAGGTCCCAAAATTCATCGCCGTATGCAGTAAAAGGACATCGCATTTATCTGCATCTACTGCCAGCAGAGCCTCCAGAATATCTCCATATGTAACCTTTCCATCCTCACAATAAAAAAGTTCTAAATCATGATCGAATTTCACAACTATCTACCTCCATTTTCCTCCCTTATAACCTCTACTTTTATAACAGGGAGCAATTTACCATTTTTTCAGCAATACTGGATCATTCATTACGTTCCTCGAAAGCGGCCATCAAATCACCTACTGTCTTATAACCCGATATCTCTTCCGCTTTAGGGTAACGGTCAAACTTTTCGTTGATCATAGAAATGACAGAAAGCACTGCTACGGAATCCCAATTTTCCAGATCCTCCAAAACAGTTTCTGGCGTCAGTTCTTCTACTTCCATTTCCAGACTCTCTGCAATACATTCCATTTTTTCCTCATTCGACATAATAAAATCTCCTTTCAGATCTTCCTTAAATAATATTTATTCAAATGACAATAGTCACTTAAATACCATCAAATATCTTTGTTTAACAGCTGATACTGTTTCTTGCCTGCCTCGTTTTTCGGTATTTCCTTCCTATACTTCACTTCAAAAGCATGGGGATTCAGCTTTGTCTTCTCAGAAATAAACTGGTTCACATCCTCTAAACGGGATTGATCTGTCACAAAGATCTGCATATGATCATCTGAGCCAACACAGGCACACTCCAGGGTCTGAAACTCTCCCTGTATCATTCTCTCGCACTCGTCCAGATTCACACGGTTTCCATATATTTTTAAAAATCTCTTTTTCCGTCCTACAATATAGTAGTAACCATCTTCATCAAACTCCGCCATATCTCCCGTCACCAATACACCGTGGCGCTCATCCCCTTTTGTCAGATCGGCAGGGCACTCTGCATATCCCAGTGTTACATTCGGCCCCTCATAAACAAGTTCCCCGGTTATATGGGGCTTTTTTACCTTCGTTCCATCCACATCGATCAGATAAAATCTGCCCTTGGGAATGGCGATCCCCATGCTCCCGTATTTTTCGAGGGATTTCTGATAAGGAAGATAGGACATCCGGGCGGTCGCCTCGGTCTGCCCGTACATGACATAAAACCGTTTCCCCGTTTCTTCCGCATACTCCGCAAATTCTTTATGCAGTTCGGGCAGCAGCTTTCCCCCAGCCTGGGTCATATAGCGGAGGGAAGGCAGATCCATCCGGAAAAAACGTAATTTTTTCAACATCTCGTAAGTATAGGGAACTCCCACCACTGACGTCGCTTTTTCTTTTCTGAAAAAATCCCAAAACCCCCTCTGGGCATAACTGGTTTCCGTCATGAGGATCGTTGCCCCCATCAGCAGATGGCTGTTGATCACAGACAGACCATAGGTATAATTCATAGGAAGCATGGTAATCGGTCTCTCTGTCTCATCCAGCTCCAGATAGGCGGCAATTGATCTGGCATTTTCCTCCAGATTTGTATAGGACTGGCGCACAAGCTTTGGACTTCCTGTGGAACCGGAGGTGGTAAGAAGAAGCGCCAGATCTTCATGTATCTCTTTTTTTTCCCGCTCAAAGGAAAGCAGGACGTAACCATATCTTTCACAGATACTCTTTCCCCCAAACTGCTGCTTCTGTTCAGCGGGAACCCACAAATAATCCGGCTGGTAGGTTTCCAAAAGATACGTCATAAGCTCCTGGTCCAGACGGTCACTCAGTAAAAGCGGCACCACCCTGGCGGACAGAAAAGCAACGTAGCCAGCCAGCGCCCCTATTGTGTTCCGGCACAGGGAGAAGACCAGCGAAGAAGGTTTCATGATCCCGGCCAGCTTCCCACAAAATTCTGCCAGCCCTCCATAAGTAAGGGAAGAACCGTCCTCCTGCAGGGCAGCTGTTCTTTCCTTTTTTACCTTATCTATTGACAAAAACATAGCGCACCATTCCTTTCTTCCAACGGTTCTATGTGATAACCCGGCTCAACTGTTCTATGATATCGTAACCATCCCAGACAACATCCATATCCAGCGTCTTTCCAAAGGGGACAATGCGGTCTATTCCACAAACCTGTTTTTCCACAAGCTGCCGCCGGATCTGTTCCTGATCCATCCCATAACAGGCGCATGTCTGGATCTTTTCATCCGACATTTTTTCCAGCCAGTTCCAGTCACTGACCTGCGTCTGAAAAAACAGCCCAAACTTTCCCCTGCAGCCCGTCAGCTCTTCTGGCAGCTCTTCCAATGTACATACATAGAGCAGGTTTTCATATCTTTGACAGGCAGATAAACATTGGTGATCTATGATCCAATCACATAACAGACTGTATTTGCCACTTGCTTTTATATCTTCCAGATCATACTTTGCTGCAGTCTCTGCCACCGCATCCCAGAATCTTTTCTGTATTTTCACAGCGTTCTCATCTGTCATATCCTTCTCCCGCATCCATAAAATCATATGTGGAGAAGAACAGGCATTCTGGTCCATGAGATAGGTATCATTATAAAAATCCACAGCCAGTCTCTTTAATGCCTCCGGGGCTATCTCTTTTAATGCCTCCAGAGACAGAATACCAATGGAATAGCGGTCAGCAAAGGTAAGCTCATTACTTCGCGGCGGCAGTACAGCTTTCCGCACCTCGCATATGGTGCGGTCCCCGCCCCAGATCACCCGGCTGTTACATCGCACTGAAAACTCTGCTGTGATCTCTTCATCCCTCTTGTACCGGACAAAGCAGGTCCGCTCCGCCAATACAGAGAATCTTTCCAACTCCATGAGCCCCTGCAGTACCCGGCAGGCACATTCCACCTGGGGAAACGGTTTTGAAGGCACCCGGACAATATTAGAATTTCCTGCCAGAAGGCCAAATACATAAGTATACAGGCAGTTCACCGGAACATTAGAGGGTGCGATATGAAATACGGTCCCTCTGCCAAGCAGGATACGTCCCCTGTTCCTGGAT
>CAJUFM010000011.1 GCA_910585745.1 uncultured Eubacterium sp.
ACCCACGTATCCAGCTTGGAAGGCTGGTGTTCTACCATTGAACTACACCCGCATGTACTGCTGTAGAAAAAAATTCACAGCATAATATATTTTTTGGAAAAAAGGCTGATGCCTTATGAATCGGGGTGACAGGATTTGAACCTGCGGCCTCCTGAACCCAAATCAGGCGCTCTAGCCAAGCTGAGCCACACCCCGATGAGTGTTGCTCGTCACAACGCAAAACCTATTATATTATAGCATGAAACAAATGTCAACAACTTTTTGCAAAAAAATTAAAAAAAAGTTGAAATTCTTTTAAAAATGATTGACTTGAGAAGATATTTATAAGAAAATAGGTATAAATACAGTTTTGAGATAGGAACATAAAAGTTCCTGGAAATGAGGATAGTATGTTGAAAATAGGTATAAGAGGAAAAGAGACAACAATTGTCGACGAAAATAATACGGCGAAGACCATGGGGAGTGGCACGCTGGATGTATTTGCCACGCCGGCGATGACAGCACTGATGGAGAAGACAGCATGGAAAAGTGTTGCCGGAGAGCTGGAGGAGGGCTGCGGTACTGTAGGCATCCGTCTGGATATCACCCACGATGCCCCCACACCGCTGGGGATGAAAGTGACCTGTGAGAGTGTGCTCATCGGCATTGATGGCAGAAAGCTTACCTTTGAGGTTGAGGTACAAGATGAGCGTGGGAAGATTGGAAGCGGAGTGCACGAAAGATTTATTATAGACAATAAAAGATTCCAGGAAAAGGCGGACCGGAAATAGCCTGATGGTGCCGTCCAGACTACGGCGTGCCTTGTGGAAAAAATGATACGGGGAAGGAGAAACGTGAAAAAATGAAACAGTGCAAAAAGTATATGCATTTTCTGATTTTTGGACTGCTGGCATTAGCCATTCTGATGACAGGCTGTGGCAGCAAAAAAGATACAGAGAGCGAACAGCAGGCGATTCAGAAAGTGGATGACCTTGCGGGAAAGAAGATCGGAGTCCAGCTTGGAACTACGGGAGATATCTATGCCTCAGATTACGAAGAGAAAGGCAGTACCATAGAGCGTTATAACAAGGCGGCAGACGCTGTGCAGGCGCTTAAGCTGGGCAAGATAGACTGCATTATCCTTGACGAGAATCCGGCAAAGAAATTTGTGGAGACCAGCGGGGATCTGAGCATACTGGAAGAAGAGTTTGCAGTGGAGGAATACGCCATCTGTATTTCCAAAGAAAATGCGGAACTGAAAGAAAAGATCAATGGGGCGATTTCCCAGATCAAAGAGGACGGGACGCTGGATCAGATTGTAAAAAACTATATAGGCGATGAAACCAGGGGAAAGTACAAATACGAACCGTCTAAAGATCTTAAGCGTGCCAACGGCACCCTGACCATGGCGACTAACGCTGCCTTTGAACCCTATGAGTTTATGCAGAATGGGGAGATCACAGGCATTGATGTGGATATGGCCTGGGCAGTCTGTGACATTCTGGATATGGAATTAAAGATTGAAAATATTGAGTTCGATGCCATCATCAACGCGGTACAGTCTGGCAAGGCAGATGTGGGCATAGCGGGAATGACCGTGACAGAAGACCGGCTAAAGAGTATTGATTTTACCCAGTCTTATACCACGGCTACCCAGGTGATCATTCTGAGAGCTGTGAACACTTCCAAGACGGCAGGTTTCCTGGAAAAACTGAACAATAATTTTGTGAAGGAGAACCGCTGGAAATACATAACCCAGGGACTTCGGACGACGCTTTGTATCAGTTTTTTTGCGGTGCTGATCGGTATTGTTCTTGGATTCCTTATCGCGATCCTCCGCAGCACCTGTGATAAGACTGGAAAGGCAAAGCTGCTGAACTGGATCCTGAGGGCATATCTGACGGTGATCCGTGGAACGCCGGCGATGATACAGCTTTTGATCATATATTATGTAATATTTGCATCTTCGGATATCAATAAAGTAGTGGTAGCAGTGATCGCTTTCGGCGTGAATTCCTCTGCCTATATCGCAGAGATCGTCCGCTCCGGGATCATGTCCATTGATGAGGGACAGCTGGAAGCGGGACGGAGCATGGGCTTTACCTATGCCCAGTCCATGTGGTATTTCATTCTGCCCCAGGCATTTAAGAATGTGTTGCCGCCACTGGCCAATGAGTTTATCGTGCTGATCAAGGAGACATCCATATCCGGTTATATTGGGATTGTAGATCTCACCAGGGGCGGTGATTATATCCGCAGCCGGACTTATGAGGCATTTCTGCCGCTGATCGCCGTGGCGCTGGTATATCTTATTATCGTCATGATACTGACGTGGCTGGTAGGAAGAATGGAGAGGAGGCTGAAGAGAAATGAGCGCTGAGTTACAGGAAATGATCAAGGTCAATAATCTCAAAAAAGAATTTAAGGACAATAAAGTACTGCAGGGGATCACAACAGAGATCCACCGGGGAGAAGTGGTGGTTATCATTGGTCCCTCCGGATGCGGCAAGTCTACTTTTCTCCGCTGCCTGAATCTTCTGGAGCAGCCGACGGAAGGCGAGGTTTTTCTGGATGGGACGGAGCTGACAGCAGCCGGGACAGATATCAATAAGGAGCGTCAGAAGATGATGATGGTCTTCCAGCACTTTAATCTGTTTCCCCATATGACGATCCTTGAAAACATCTGTGTCGGTCCGATCCGGCTTTTGAAAAAGAGCCAGGAGGAGGCAAAAAAGAAAGCGGAGGAATTGCTGCGCCGGACAGGGCTTCTGGATAAGGCGGAAACTTATCCTAACCAGCTGTCTGGAGGGCAGAAACAGAGGGTAGCGATCTGCCGGGCACTGGCGATGGATCCAGAGGTCATCCTGTTTGACGAGCCTACCTCTGCTCTGGATCCGGAGATGGTGGGAGAGGTTCTGGATGTGATGAAGGAACTTGCTACCAGCGGGATCACAATGATATGTGTAACCCATGAAATGGGGTTTGCCAGAGAGGTGGCTAGCCGGGTGCTGTTTATGGATGGCGGCGTCATTGCGGAGGACGGGACGCCGGAGGAAGTGTTTGACCATCCCAAGAACGGGCGGCTGAAAGAATTTTTGTCTAAAATACTTTGATCAGGAGACATGTATGCGCTATTATATATCCGATCTGCATTTTTTTCATGAAAATCTGAACCATCGCCTGGACTGCCGGGGATTTGAGTCAGCTGATGCCATGAACGAGTATGTACTGGAGCAGTGGAACAAGAAAGTGAGCGACGGGGATGAGGTGGTGATCCTGGGAGACGTTTCAGCGGGAAATGCAGAACAGACCAATGACATATTGGGACGCCTGAGAGGGCGGCTTATGCTGATCGAGGGAAATCATGACCATTTCCTTCGCCACCGCAAATTTGACCGCAGCCTGTTTGAGTGGGTGAAACCCTATGAGGAGCTGCGGGATAACAAGCGCAAGGTGGTGCTCTGCCACTATCCTGTCTTCTGCTATAATGGCCAGTACCGTTTGGATGATGAGGGAAGGCCCAGGACATATATGCTTTATGGTCATGTCCACAATTCCCAGGATGAGATCCTGGTTAATGATTTTATCCGGCAGACGGCGGCCACAAAGGTAAGGTCCAGATATGTGGATAAGCCGGAACCGATCCCCTGCAACATGATCAATTGTTTTTGTATGTTCTCAGATTATACGCCCCTGACACTGGATGAGTGGATCAAAGTGGACTCAGAACGAAGGCGGCGGATGGTCTTAGAGTAAAATCTCTCATAAGTCTAACTTGCGCCAGGGATCAAAGTTGTGCTATACTATGTAAGGTTGCAAAAAAATAATAGGAAGGAGGGAGAGGATGTTTGGAAAGCGTAAACTGACCGATGCGGTAGCTTTTGTGGATTATGAACACTGGTTTTACGGATACATGAATCAATTTCAGATGAAACCTAATGTCGAGCAATGGCTCGCAGAGTTAAAACAGGATTTTAAGATAAAGAATTTATATATCTTCGGAGATTTTTCAGAACCTAATATTGAACATGAGATGAACCGCCTGAAAAAAATAACACCTGGAATAGTCCATACAGCCAGCGAAAAACTGGGCATTGATAAAGATTTTACAGATGTGATCATTCTGGATCATATTTATCGTTATGCGGCGAAAAAGAAGAGCCCGGAAGTTTATATTTTATTTACAGGGGATGCACATTTTACAAAAGTAGCGGAATATCTGAAAGAACTTGGTAAGCGTGTGATCATTTATGGAGTTAAATCAGCATTTAGTAATCAGCTGAAATCTGTATCTACTAGTTATGTGGAAATGCCAAGGCAGTCCCAGGAGAAGAATCATTATTATGATCTGATATTTGTCAGTCTGAACAGGCTGAGGTCCAGACCAAGGACATTAATTACCTACTGGAAGACGGTAAACAATGTGGCAGAGTATAACAAAGTACCGAAAGAACGGGTACAGAGGGCTCTGGACAACCTTATGCGTCAGAAATACATTACAGAGAGCCGGAAGGCAGGGTACCGAGGAAAGAAAATAGATGTCCTGACTGTAGATTGGGACCGGGTGGAAAAAGACGGTATTTGGAATGGATAAACAGATATGAAGTTCTCAATCTGCGGAGTAAAAGAATGGCCGCAGGCAATTCTTTAGAGGTGCGCGCTTCTCAGCCGCACCTTTTTCTATGGGAAAGTTCTCAATTTGCGGGGCTAATGCCATGTGCAGCTTTCCCGGATGATCAGCCGGCTGGGGAGTTCAATACGGATATTTTCATCCCGGTTTTTATTTTTCCGGTCCACAAGAAGGGTTACGGCGAGATGAGCCATCTCCTTTTTGGGAATATCTATGGTGGTGAGCAGCGGCGTCGTTTTTTGTGAATCATTTATATTGTCAATGGAGATAATAGAGGGTAGATACCCTCTTTTTTTATGCTTTTTTAAGGCCTTCAGCACACCAAGTGCGGTACAGTCATTGGCACAGAACAAGGCGCTGGGCAGATGGGAGGATTGGAGAATGGTTTCCATAATGCGTTCCCCTTCCTCCATCGTCTGGCTGCTGGGATGGATATTGTTATAGTCCAGAGGGATCTTATGGTTCAACAGGGATTGATAGTAGCCGATGTAGCGGGATTCAAAGGAACAGTTTCCGATGTAAGCAATATCCCTATGCCCAAGGGAGATCAGGTATTCCACCGCCTTTTCCGCTGCCGCCACACCGTCACATACGATTTCATCATAATCAAAATTGGTAGGGTTCCGGTCGATGCCGATCAAAAAAGGATATCTCTTTTTTAGAAGAGGCACAAATTTGGAAGGACATCTGCCCAGAATGATAAGCCCGGTATCCTGCTTAGAGGTGATCAGGGCAGGGGAGTGGACGGATTTCTCTGAACGGATCTGGGAGGCGGAGCGGAAAGGGATCTTGTCGGGGACAGAGGAAAGGGCGGATAACCGGGTTATGTCTGTCAGAGTCTGGAGTTCACCCAGATGGCAGTTCTGCTCCAGAAGTTCTTTTTTGATATACTGAAACAATTCCCGGAAAAAAGGATCCTGGTCTATTGTATCAAATCTTGTCAAAAATATATCTGTGGTAAAAGGATGTTTGTCTTCTGGCTTCCCAAGCCGTAAGTTTCTTGCTGCAGGATTTGGAAGATAATTTATGGCTGCCGCGGTCTCCCAGATCTGATCAAAGAGCCGGGGATCATGACAGGTATGCCCCGGCTGGTTTAATACCCGCGAAACTGTGGATATAGAAGTTCCTGTTAATTCTGCAATCTTTTTTAAAGACATAATATGTAGGTTTCCCTTCTTAAAAAATAAGAAAACGTTTGCAAAAAGGTGGTGCTATATATTGGTACTAAAACATTATTTTTATTAAAAATAACATAAATATAAGAAAAATTCAATAGAAAACGTTTGCAGAAAAAGGAATTCTATTCTTTTTTAATTTTATTGTAAACTATTTGTAAACTTTTATTCATGGTGGTGCTGCCAGAGACGGCATGCAGTGCCATGGAACGATGTAATTAGTTTTCATGACGACAGAAATGAGGTAAAGAATATGAAAGGTTTGAAAAAATGTGTTGCGCTTATGCTTTGTCTGCTTATGACAATTGGGCTGACAGGCTGCGGGGCAGGAGAGAAAAAGGCAGAAGAAATTCATATTGGATACTTTAATAATGTAACCCATGCCCAGGCTCTTTTGATGAAGTCTGAGAAGAGCCTGGAAAAGAGAGTGGGCGAGGGGATGAAAGTGACCTGGACCGCGTTTAATGCGGGACCAGCTGAGGTAGAAGCGCTTTTTGCCGGTGACATTGATATTGGATACATCGGACCTGTACCAGCAGTTAGCGCCAATGTTAAGTCCAATGGAGATGTAGTGATCCTTTCTTCTGCTACCAAGGGCGGTGCGGTGCTGATCAAACGCAGTGACTCCGGAATAAGCAGTGTGGCAGAGCTGGCAGGAAAAGTGGTAGCCATTCCTCAGATCGGAAACACCCAGCATCTGGATCTTTTGCGTCTGCTGCAGGAAAATGGACTGAAGCCGGTAACAGAGGGCGGCAATGTAAATGTTTCTGCTGTGGCAAATGCTGACGTGGCAAATATGATGGGACGGGGCGATATCGATGCTGCCCTGGTGCCGGAGCCATGGGGATCTACTTTATTAGAAGGAGGAGCTGAGCTGCTTCTGGATTACGATAAGATTTATATGCAGGGACAGTCGGATGTGGCAGTTGTCGTAGTACGCAAAGAGTTCCGTGAAAAGAATCCGGAGCTGGTAGAAAAGTTTTTAGAGGAGCACAAAGCAGTTACGGATCAGATCAATAATGACAAAGAAAATTCCCTGAAAAAGATCAACGAAGAGCTGAAAGCTGCTACGGGAAAATCTCTGGCAGAATCCGTTATTACCGGGGCATTCCAGAGAATTGGAGTGAGCACAGAACTGAACAAAGAGTCTGTGATGGGATATGCCCAGATCAGCAAGGAACAGGATTTTATCAAGGAAGTGCCAAAAGAAGATGCACTTTTTGCTAAATAAATGGGGGATAACGTATGTCGCTAGTATTAAAAGGTGTAAGTAAACAGTTTGAAAACAGTGATAAAGCAACGCTGAACCAGATCGACCTTGAAATTCAAAAGGGAGAATTTGTATGTCTTGTGGGTACTTCCGGCTGCGGAAAGAGTACTCTTCTGAACCTGGTGGCAGGTCTGGAGCATCCCACCGAAGGCAGCATCCTTCTGGATGGCAGGGAGGTGACAGGACCCGGAGCCGACCGCACTGTTATGTTTCAGGATCATGGCCTGTACCCGTGGCTGACCGTTATGGAAAATGTGACTTTTGGTATGAAGCTGGCAGGTATACCAAAAGAAGAGAGGGAGAAAAAGGCGGAGTACTATCTGGATATGGTTCATCTCACAGAATACAGAGATTATCCCATCCATCAGATATCCGGGGGAATGAGACAGAGAACTGCCCTTGCCAGGGCACTGACCATGGACTCTGATGTCCTGCTGATGGATGAGCCTTTTTCCGCGCTGGACAAACAGACATCCAACCGCCTGCGGGAGGAATTGCAGAAGATCTGGATGGAAACTCGGAAAACCATTGTGTTTATAACCCACAGTGTGGAAGAGGCGGTTTATCTTGCGGACAGGGTCGTGGTATTATCAGCTGTGAAAGGCGGCATTGCCGAGATCGTGGAAGTCGGTATAGAGAGGCCAAGGCATGTGTATTCGCCGGAATTTGTAGAACTGCGGCACAAAATTCTGGAGGAAGTGAGAGGGGAGGCTGTCTGATGGGAACCATTATATTTTTAATTATACTAGTCTTGTTGTGGCAGGGGGGCTTCTGGCTTACTGTGGATGTGCTGGAGGTCTTCAAAAGTTATTCGGTGCCTTCACCGGCGGGAGTGGCAGAGCGGTTTGTGGAGCTCTGCAGCGACGGTACATTGCTGAAAGCTACTGGAAATTCCCTGATCAGGGGGATGGCCGGTTTTGGCGTGGCAGTTGTCATCGGAGTGGTTCTCGGGCTTTTGATCCATCAGATTCCTTATCTTCAAAAGCATATGAAGCCGCTGGTGCTGGGGGTTCAGACACTGCCCAGTGTGTGCTGGGTGCCCTTTTCGATCTTATGGTTTGGGCTTTCCACCCAGGCGATCCTTTTTGTGGTAGTGATGGGGGCGGCGTTTAGTGTGGCGATCTCGGTGGATAACGCGATAAAGAATGTGCCTCCTATTTACCGCCTTGCGGCATTGACCATGGGGGCGGATAAAAAGCAGCTGTATCTGCATGTGATCCTCCCTGCCAGTCTTCCGGAACTGATCACCGGGCTCAAACAGGGATGGTCCTTCGCCTGGCGGGCGCTGATGGCAGGTGAGGTGATGACTACTTCCATTGGGCTGGGGCAGACGCTGGTCATGGGAAGGGATCTGGCGGATATTAACCAGGTAATGCTGGTTATGGTAATTATTGTATTGGTGGGAGTTATTATCGAAAAAGGCATATTTTCGGCGATTGAACGGCGGATCATGAAGAAGCGTGGACTTGCAATCTGAGACATTTTATAGTATAATAAAGGAACGAAAAGTAACTTTATTATAACGAGGTGTGTTGGATGGACAGTAAAGAAAACGGCAGAAAAGTATTGGTGACATGCCCGATCTGTGGTTATCGCGAAGAGATGGATGATTTTAGTAATGACAACGAAGTATGTACTCATTGTGGAAGAAGTACATACACTTTTCGGACAGTGAACAGTATACGGAATGTATTTGTTGGCGAATTAAACAAAAAGAATGAATAGAAAAAAGTCTTCTGTTTGATACTAAGAAAAAAACAGGAGGCTTTTTTTATGGAACATAAATTCAGGATCAAATCTGTACGAGCGAGAGAAATTCTGGATTCCCGCGGGAATCCGACGGTGGAAGTAGAAGTGGGGCTCTGCGGCGGGGCGACAGGAAGAGGGGCGGTACCTTCTGGAGCTTCTACGGGAGCTTTTGAAGCCATTGAACTGAGAGACAAAGAGCTTCCCCGTTACGGCGGCATGGGAGTAAAGAAAGCAGTGGATCATGTGAATGATAACATTGACTATCTGCTGGATGGCAGGAACGCCCTGAACCAGGTAGAGATTGACCAGCTGATGATCCGGGAAGACGGGACAAAGAACAAAGGGAGGTTCGGTGCGAATGCGATCCTTGGCGTGTCGATTGCTGTGGCAAAAGCTGCGGCCGGACAGGTAGGTCTGCCTCTCTATCAATATCTTGGAGGACCGGATGGAAGAATTCTCCCGGTGCCGATGATGAATATCATAAATGGAGGAAAACATGCGGACTCCAGCCTGAATATCCAGGAATTTATGATCATGCCGGTGGGGGCAAAATCTTTCCACGGCTGTCTGGAATGGTGTTGTAACGTGTACCGGGAGTTAAAGAATCTTCTCAAAAAGGAAGGCCATATAACCAGTGTAGGAGATGAGGGTGGATTTGCGCCGAAACTGCGCAACGACGAGGAAGCACTGCAGTATATCGTGAAGGCTGTCGAACTGGCTGGTTACCGTCCCGGTGAAGATTTCCGTATCGCCATCGACGGGGCGTGTACAGAGATGTATGACGAAGCTGTCAAACAGGGAAAGACAGGACAATATTTATTCTGGAAAAATGGAGAGCTGCGTTCTGCAGAGGATATGGTCTCTTATTGGGAGGAGCTCTGCAATAAGTATCCCATCTTCTCCATCGAGGACGGCCTGGCGGAAGAGGACTGGCAGGGCTGGAAACTTCTGACTGACAGGCTGGGAAAACGGGTTCAGCTGGTGGGGGATGACTTATTTGTCACCAATACCGAGCGTATCGCCAAAGGAGCAGATCTCAGAGTGTCCAATGCGGTGCTGATCAAACCAAATCAGATCGGCAGTGTGACAGAGACGCTGGAAGCGATCCGCATGACGAAAAACAACCAGTGGAATGCCATTGTCAGCCACCGCTCCGGTGAGACGGAAGATACCACCATAGCCGATATCGCAGTAGGGCTCAATGCCGGACAGATCAAGACAGGAGCGCCGACCCGCACCGACCGTGTGTGCAAGTATAACCAGCTGCTGCGCATCGAAGAACAGCTCGGAGAATCAGCAGCATTTATGAAGCTGGTATAACAAGTTCTGAAACAATAGTCTGGTAACGCTATGGACAATATAAAAACATCCTTTTACTCCGAATGTTTGGAACGGGATAAAAGGATGTTTTTTTATAAAAAGATGATTTTTTAATAGCCGTCAGGATCTGTCTGAAGGATGACAGGTTTGTCTAGTTTATACTGATAATATTTTATGATATTGCCACAAGTCTATGTTCTGGATAAAAGGACGTTTTTTTAATAACCGTCAGGATCCGTCTGAAGGATGACAGGTTTGTCTAGTTTATACTGATAATATTTTATGATATTGCCACTTACCATGCGGAGAGGTGTCCAATTACAGAGGTCATAGTCTCTCACATAAGGGAGATTGTCATAAAATACAGAAGCTGCCTCATATTTACGGTCGAATGTCATGAGCATTTTTTTAAACAGCTCTTCATCAATCAATCTCTCCACTTCCTTTCTCAACTCTATAGATTTATTATACTAGAAAAATGTCAGAACCGCAATATAATTTTACTACGAAATCGTATTATTCACTTAGCTCGTAAATGCAGAACTTTTCTCTGCGGTCCTGCCCAAAAAGTTCTGGTACAGCGATCTCATTTATCAGCCGGAATCCGGTATGCCGCTCGATGTAAAATATGGTGTTATCCTCAGGGTAGTAGAGGATCAGGGTCACCCTGCGCGGTTTATTTTCATAGGACTTTTCTAGATTCATCAGTACCTTCCGGAAAATGTCCGTGGAAAATGGGTTAAAGCAGTAGGCAATAGTAACTTCGTCCGGTACGGGAAAATCTTCTGCTTTTCCATGAAGAAAAGTCAGACGTTCCCTGTGGATCCCCCGGTACTGGTTCAGATTATGCAGCGCCTCCTGGTGAAATACTTCGGACAGTTCGATGCCGATAGCTCCGTTGTGAAACCGGTGGTTTGTGTAAAAACTCAGGCGCCCCAGGCCGCTGCCGTAATCCAGCAGAGTATCCTCATCTGTCAGGGGAACGGCTTCAAACAGGGTATGCAGCACTCGGTAGGAAGTTGGTTCGTAGCGGTGGCAGTGAAAGGTGTCTTTGCCGTCGGTCTGAACCTCCTCTGTGTGTATGTGTAAGAAATGGTCTATTTTCCTTGCCAGTGCCTCATCGCTCAAGGCATCAGAGTTCTTGATCTGTTCTGTCAGGGCATCCATGGTTCTGTTCCTTTCTGTTATTGGTGTCGATGTACCAGCGTATTATTTTATTGCCATCGTTAATAGATCATGGAGAAAATGCTGGCTCCAATAACGGTCAGAAGCCCGGCTGTCACGATGGCGAGGCTGCTCATGGCGCCTTCGATCTCACCCAGCTCCATTGCCTTGCTGGTGCCAATGGCATGGGCGGCAGTGCCCAGAGCCAGTCCTCTGGCGATCTTATTTTCGATACGGAAAAGTTTGAGGATCCATTCCCCCATAACATTTCCAAGAACTCCTGTGACCACGATGACTGCCACTGTGATGTTTACAATTCCTTCCAGTTCTTCGCTCACGCCCATTCCGATGGCAGTGGTGATGGACTTGGGAAGAAGGGTGACATACATGGAGTGGGAGAGATGAAACAGGACAGCCAGCACTAAAACGCCTGCCAGGCTGGTCAGTGTACCTGCCAGCACAGACAAAGTGATGGCGGTACGATACTGTTTTAACAGATGGATCTGTTTGTAAAGAGGAAGGGCAAGACAGACCGTAGCCGGTGTGAGGAGATAGGTGAGGTATTTCCCCCCGGCATTATATGTGCCGTAGTCCACGCGGAATAAAAGCAGGATACCGATCACAAAAAGAATGGATACCAGCAGCGGGTTCATAATGGCGAGACCAGTCTTCTTTTTCAGAAATATTCCCAGTTCGTAGCCTCCCAGACTTACCAGGACGCCAAAGAAAAGTGAACTTATAAAAAAATCATTCATTGCGCCACCTCTTTGCCATCTCTGTCTTTTTTACGTTCCATGACAAATTGGGCAGTGATCCCAGTGATGCCCATGACGAGAACCGTAGTGAGGATCGTGATCACGATGATGGCGGTCAGGTTCGGACGCAGCGCTTCGATGCTGGTCAATAGGCCGACACCTGCCGGGATGAACATGACCGGCATGATATCGATAAGAAACACAGCTGTATCATCCACCTGATCCACCTTCAGGATGCCGCTGAGAAGCGCTGTGAGCATCAGGATCAGCCCATAGATACTGGTGGGTATGGGAAGGGGAATCAGATATTTAAGAAGCTCACCCAAAAAACAAAATAATAGTATGATCAAAAATTGTCGGATGTATTTCATAAAAGCCTCGATTCTCTATAAGATCTATAATGTATTATTTCCTGTGTTGTTCATTATGATACAGAGGCTTCATATTTTCCGATGATCAGACTGGAATTTTGCCCGCCAAACCCAAAGGCATTGGTCATGGCATACCGGACATCCCGTTTTTCTGCTTTATTCGGGACGTAGTTCAGGTCGCACGCTTCATCCGGCGTGTTCAGATTCATCGTTGGCGGGATCACACCCTCCTGAACGGCTTTGATGCAGGCAATGGTCTCAGTAACACCGCCGGCGCCCATCATATGCCCGGTAGCACCTTTAGTGGAGGTTACAGCCATCTGGTAGGCATGATCTCCAAAGAGGGATTTGATGGCGTTGGTCTCAATGGTGTCACCCATCGGAGTAGAAGTGCCGTGGGTATTGATGTAACCGATGTCCTCCGGCACCAGTCCTGCTTTTTTGATGGCACTGTCCATGCAGGCGATGGCTCCAATCCCTTCCGGATGGGGAGCTGTCACGTGATGCCCGTCGGTGCAGTTGGCAAAGCCCATCAGCTCCGCGTGGATCTTTGCGCCTCTTGCCACAGCATGGGCTTCTGTCTCCAGCAAAAGAGCTCCGCCGCCCTCACCAAATACAAAACCGTCTCTGGTCTTGTCAAATGGCCGGCTGGCAGTCTGGGGATTGTCGTTGTTCGTACTGAGAGCATGAGCGGAGGCAAGACCAGCCACTACCACCGGACAAAGACTTGCCTCAGCGCCTACTACAAGGATGGCATCGGCTTCCCCGGCTAGAAGCAGCATGGCAGCTGTAGAAATGGCATCAGCTCCAGAGGAACATGCGGTGCTGACAGTGAGGCTTGGTCCGCGGTAGCCTTTGGCGATGGCGATCTGCGCCGCGGCGATGTTGCCGATAAACTTAGGTACAAAACGAGGACTAACTTTTTTGTGTTCCCCAGTGCTCAGTCCGTCCTGGGTTTCTGCAATAATAGACACGCCTGCCATGGCAGTCCCTACTACGACACCCATGCGGTGGGCGGGAATCGTGTCCTTATTTATACCGCCATCTTTCAATGCTTCCTCACCAGCGGCATAGCCGTACTGCATGAACAGATCCATTTCGCGGCTCTGTTTTTTCGTCATAAACTCATCTGGATCAAAATCCTTTACCTGGGCGGCGATTTTAACTGGTGATGTTTCCGGGTCAAAGCGGGTGATCCGCTCGACGCCGCATTTGCCGGCAATTAGATTACTCCAATAAGTTTCTACTCCAATACCGATGGGGGTTACTGCCCCCATTCCGGTAATCACTAATCTTTCTTTCATTTATGTATACCTCCATTTGGCTAATATTGTATCAAAATAAGAAAAGGCGGTCAAGACGCCCTGGGTATCTTTGGACAGTTGGCATTGATTTTTTTCGGAAGAACACTTATAATGGGAGAAAACCTATATGTGTTGAAAGGTCAGGAGGTTGTGATGGGAAAAATTGAGGGGATTTCTATTCGTAATTATGGGTCTTTGAAAGATATAACTCTGGGGAAAACGCTTTCACATCAAAAAGAGAAACCATTAAGTAATATGACTACGATCATAGGTCCCAGTGGAAATGGAAAAAGCACGATAGCAGATGTCTTTGGATTTATTGCGGATTGTCTGGAAATGGGGATAGAGGCGGCATGCGATGCAGGAAACCGAGGGGGATTTGAACAAATACGATCCCAGGGGATTGAGGATGCGATACGTTTTGAATTGTATTATAGGGAATCAAGCAATACACGTCCTATTACTTATGAATTGGCGATGGATCTGGATCGGTCCGGGCGTCCCTATGTGGCAGAGGAGAGATTGCGGCAGAGGGTTGAGAGCCAGGGACGTCCAAGATCATTCTTGCATCTCCAGAATGGAATAGGTTATGCTTTTGAGGGAAATACGGGGGGACAGGATGACGAAACAGGCGTATCAGATGGAGTAAAAATACCTGTTTCATTATCGGATAGCCGGAAACTTGGTGTAGTGACTCTTGGGGCTATGAAACAATACTCACGGATAGAGAAGTTTCTGAAATTTCTAAGGAGCTGGTATTTATGTTATTTTACTCCGGATGCGGCGCGAAGAATTCAAACTTCAGCACCACAGCCATATTTGGACAGAATAGGAAGCAATCTTAATAATGTAGCGCAGTATATGTACAGGGAGAATAAAGCAGATTTTGTCAGGACATTGTCTGATATACAAACTAAGCTTCCAGGAATAGATAAAATTGAGCCCCTTAAAATGCCAAATGGACAAGTGGTCTTACAATTTTGGGAAAAAGGATTTTCTGAACCTTTTTTCTCACATAAAATGTCAGATGGAACGTTGAAGCTTTTTGCATATTATCTTTTGCTTCATGAGAAAAATGCCAGACAGCTGGTATTTATTGAAGAACCGGAAAATGGTCTTTATCATCATTACTTATCAGATTTGGCTGTGGAGATGCGCAAGAGTGCTGGCACAGGTTTCAGTAAACAGCTGTTTGTTACCACTCATAGTCCATTTTTTGTAAACTCCTTAAAACCAGATGATGTATGGGTATTGAAAAAAGATGAAAGTGGTTTTTCTACTGCTAGAAGAACTTCAGAATATAAATTTGTAACGGAACTGACAGAAGAGGGAGTGGAAGTTGGAGATTTATGGTACGATAAATATTTTGAATAGGAGTCTATATGCATATACAGTTTTTGATAGAAGATATGTCTGGAGAAGTGCTGATAAGGCATGTTATGACAAAATTACTTATGGGTAATGGATCAGTTACGTATGATTGCAAAGCATTTAAAGGGATTGGTGGATTTAAAAAGAATATTGCTGCAACAAACGTGAAAACGAATAAATTGCTTAATGATCTGGGGATTTATTTAAAAGGCTTTGAAAAAAGCCTGCAGAATATTGAGGCGTTAATTGTAATTGTATTGGATAATGATCAAAGAAACATAGATGAGTTCAGGGATGAGCTGCATAGACGGGCGTTATGGGCGATGATTTCCATTGATCATGTCTTCTGTATAGCTGTAGAGGAGATGGAGGCATGGCTGCTTGGAGACAGGGCTGCACTCTTTAAGGCATATCCAAATGCCAGGGAGAGCGCTTTTAGGGAGTATGAGCAGGACAGCATTTGTGGAACATGGGAGGTGCTTGCAAATGTTGTTTATAAAGGTGGACTAAAAAAATTTAAGAAAGATTGCCCTTCATATGGTGAAATTGGGAAATATAAGTCAAAATGGGCGGATGAAATTGGTAGATATATGGATATTGATAACAATAGTTCACCAAGTTTTAACTATTTTTTGTCTCAAGTTCGTATGAGAATCAGATAAGATCAATGTGGATTAATTTTGAATTTATATAAAAAGGAAGGAAAAAGACCAATGATAGAAAAAAATATTCGCAGCTGGTTTACAGTAACAGAAAAAAAGAAAGCAATCACCAAAGACTTGTCTATAATGGCTATTGTGATCAGTGCTGTGGTTCTGATGGTGTATTTGCTGAATGATATTTATCCCTTTGGTGATGGAACCATTGCCCGCGGTGATATGGTTCAGCAGACGATCCCAGCAGGGATGTACTATGTCTGGGATGTTCTGCATGGACAAGCAAGTCCGTTTTTTACATGGAATTCTGCCTTTGGCATGAATATATCAGGAGCTTCCTCGCTGGGGGCTCAGCTGAGTCCGCTGAATCTGTTTTTATTTTTTACCGCGAGGGATAATATAGCAGATTTTGCCAACATTCTTGTGATACTCAAAATGATTGCTATTGCTTTCTCCATGTATTTTTACCTGCGGAAGTATGAGGTGAAAAATATTGTGCACATGGCTGGAGGAATTTTGTATGCTTTTGGTGCTGCTACCCTGGTTCATTTTCAGATCATGCTCGTGATGGACATAGCATTTTTGCTTCCCCTGCTAATGATCGGGCTGGATCGCATATTTAACAGGAAAGGGTGCAAATTATTTATCTTTATCCTAGCCTTATGTATGATGGTGAATGTTTATACGGGCTGTATCACATTGGTTTTTCTTTTTCTTTCAAGCGCCCTCAGAACGTTTTGGGATTTGGAGGAAAAAGAGGAGAAAAGAAGGTGTGCCTTGTGGCTTGGCGTATCTGTCGGCGCAGCTATTCTTATCAGCGCCTTTGTAAGTATTCCGGCGCTGCTCTGTGTAGCGGATACACCCAGGAGTGGAGAGGGAGGCTTTTTAAACATATACAGGGCGGCGCTTGGAAACCGGTGGAGTTTTCACGAATGGAAAACAGTAGAGACCATGTTGGTAAATACTGCCCTGCCCTGCACCTGTATATTGTTTTTCCTGATACATGGAAAGGGATTGGTTTCTGAGAAGATCAGAAAATATAAGAGCCGTATTTGTGTGGCTGGCCTTTTACTTCTCTCTGTGGCCGTTGCCGGGATCGAGTCATTGTGGCATGGAGGGAGCCGTGCCAGCTGGCCGCTGCGTTTTGTGTATATCATTTCTTTCGTATTGATCGATCTGGCGGTTGTACTCTATAAGGAAAACAAAGAAAGCATGGAGGCTGTCGGAAATTGGCTTAAGAAAAAGATCTGGATTGGGATAGGCGTGGCGGCCCTGCTTTTTTCCGGGTGGCTGTTTTATAGAATATACCATGCTTACTGTGAACAGCCTTCCTATGTCTCCCTGGGGGACGGATTCCTCTGCATTCTTGTAGAGCTGGTTTTTGCCGGGGTCTACTGGTGTCTCTTAAAGTCAAGGGCAAAGGGTCTGATACTGGTATTATTATGTGTGGAGATAACCTGTACCTCTGTTATAAGTTTTGCCCCTAACAAAGATAATGTAACCGTTTTTTCTGCTGAATACCTGAAGGCGGCAAATGATGTTGCCACGGAGATGGAGACCGAGATCAAAGATTTTGAAAGAATAAAGAATACAGATTATAAGGTGGATCATATAGAATATTCGCTGGTGCTTGGCAAAGAGGCGATTTCAAACTACTGGCATGTGATCAATCCATCTGTACAGCCCAAATTTGCCGCGCTTGGCTATTCCATTAACTGGACTCAGCTGCTGGATACAGGGGGGACTGTCTTTTCAGATACCCTGTTTAATATAAAGTATTTTTTGGGCCAGGAAAATCTGTCCGAAGAATTATACGAATTTAGTGAAGATATAGAAGCGAATGGTGACATCCTGCAGCTGTACAAAAATAAGTTTGAGCTTCCCTTTGCCATCAATACAGATACCCCTTCCCTTGTGCCTAAGACCGAGAAATTTGAGACACAGAATGCGTTGTTTGCGGCTGTTACCGGCAGCCAGGAGAAGCTGATCCAGGATGTGTCCAGCCAGATCCAAAACAATTTCTGTGAGATGCAGATAGGAAATGAGAAAAAGATCCTGTATTTCTATGGGACGAATACAAATGATCATCCAGTGGTGATTACGGTAAATGGAGTTCCGGTGCGGATTCCGTCCTCTTCTTCCACGCAGAACCAGGAATACCCCGCAGATTTTGGAAATGGTTTCATTTGTCTGGGAGTTTTTCAAAATGAGACTGTTCAGGTTCAATTTAGCGGCGGAGTGGGCGCCTCAGCTCTTCATCTGGGAATGCTGGATCACGCTGTCTTTGTCAACGGAATTGAGAAAGTGAAAAAGGAAAATCCCAAGATTGTTTCTCTGGAACAGGGCAGGTCCGGTGTGGACATTGAACTGGAGGGTGTGACCAAATCCCATCTTTTTCTTCCTGTTTCCTATGATGTGGGCTGGGAGTGCAAAGTAAATGGAGAAAAGGTATCAGACATCCAGAATATAGATGGAATGCTTTCCATACCTGTTGTCAAAGGTAAGAATGATATCAGACTGAAATATACTGCGCCAGGACAGAAAGCGGGAGCCGTGTTATCGATCTGTGCCTTGTTAGCGCTGGCGGCGTTTGTCTTTGTCAGAAAAAAAGTGGTCATTCCTGAAAGGGTGCTGGAGCTTGCCGGTTATGCGGCATATGTGATCTTTATTGGGGCATTTATCATCTATTTCGTCACATTATTTGTGATTCCGACACTATTTTATCTCAGGGCTGTGTTTATCGCCACAGAGTAGACTTGGTCCAGGTGGCGGTGCCTGACCATATCTAAAAACACCTGCGGATTGCAGAATATTTTATTTTCCCCCTGCATACAATGAATCAACGAGTATTCAGGGGGTAGTTTTTTGAAATCATATATCGAACAGCGCGCTATTGAAATCGGGAACTATATAGTGGAAAATGGCGCCACGGTGCGGCAGACTGCGAAAAAGTTCGGTGTGTCCAAAAGCACTGTACATAAAGATGTCACAGAGCGGATGATGCAGATCAATCCCGCGCTTGCTTCTCAGGCGAGAAAGATACTTG
Source organism: uncultured Eubacterium sp. (assembly GCA_910585745.1). Classification (GTDB taxonomy): domain Bacteria; phylum Bacillota; class Clostridia; order Lachnospirales; family Lachnospiraceae; genus Eubacterium_F. The sequence goes on from CAJUFM010000011.1 coordinate 18,791, forward strand.
ATATCAATAAGTCGGAACGGCACATCCGGGGAGGGATGGCGACAAAGGAAAAATACCATCAGCTGCATGAACATCAAGCGAATACTGCAATCTGAAAGGATGCCAGGCAGATAGCTCAAATTCGCGCCATAAAGCTGTGCTGGCGTAAAAAGGAAGGTCTGTGAAGGGAGCGCCCTGCACAAGCCTTCTTTTTATGGGATAGCAGAGTTCTGTTGGCAGATTACTGCTTTTGGGGAATAAAGGAATTGACTTCGTAATTTCCTTTCTTGTTTTTTGTCGAAAAAAGTGCTATGATAGAATTTGTCAAAATATAAATAAATTTAAAAAAATTATAAAGGAGGGGGATTTACTTGGGAAATTCAACCTTTAGAGGGGGAACACATCCATATGAGGGAAAAGAGCTCAGTATGGATCTTCCGATTAAAAGCATGCTGCCTAAGGACGAACTCGTTTTTCCAATGAGCCAGCATATCGGAGCCCCTGCAACACCTACGGTATCTGTTGGAGATACGGTGAAGATGGGACAGGTGATCGGTGAGGCAAGCGGATTTATCTCCGCCAATATCGTGAGTTCTGTATCCGGAAAAGTTACTAAGATCGAACCGAGACTGACTGTGTCCGGCGCAAAGACAACCTGTGTCGTCATTGAAAACGATGGCGAATATCAGGGGGTCGATGGATTAGGGGAAGACAGGGATTATACTGCTCTTTCCAAAGAAGAGATCCGTCAGATCATCAAGGACGCCGGTATCGTCGGTATGGGAGGCGCTGGTTTCCCTACCAATGTCAAGGTGACGCCGAAGAATGAGGATGAGATCGAATATGTGATCATCAACGGAGCAGAATGTGAACCGTATCTGACTTCTGACTACCGGCTGATGCTGGAAAAGCCAGAACAGCTTATCACAGGACTTAAGGTGCTTCTGAGGCTGTTTGACCATGCAAAAGGAATCATTGCCGTTGAGGACAATAAGCCTGAAGCGATTGCCAAGCTGGAATATCTGACTCAGGATGATAACCAGATCACAGTAAAAGCTCTGAAGACCAAATATCCACAGGGTGCAGAGCGCCAGGTGATCTATGTGACCACAGGAAGAAAGATCTATTCCAAAATGCTTCCAGCGGATGCGGGATGTGTTGTAGATAACGTGCAGACCGTACTGGCAGTTTATGACGCTGTTTGTAAATGTACGCCGTCTATGAGCCGTGTCATGACATTGACAGGAGATGCCATGGCAGAGCCCCAGAATTATGAAGTGAAGTTTGGAATGAGCCATGCTGAGCTTCTGGAAGAGGCTGGCGGGCTGGTAGAAGCCGGAGCAGAAAAGATCATCTCTGGCGGCCCGATGATGGGAATGGCGATGTATGACCTGAATGTCCCTATTACAAAGACCAGTTCTTCGATACTTGCCATGTCAAAGGATGAGGTGGCGGCATGCGAGCCGACAAATTGTATCCGGTGCGGACGCTGTGCCACGGTTTGTCCAAGCCATCTGGTACCACAGAAGATGGCAGAGGCAGCAGAGCGGTCGGATCTGGCCTTGTTTGAGAAGTTAAATGGTATGGAGTGTTATGAATGTGGAACCTGTACTTATGTGTGCCCGGCAAAGAGGAGACTCACTCAGGCATTTAAGCAGGCGAGACGGGCTGTCATGGATAACGCCCGTAAAAATAAATAGTCTGCGGAGAATGGAGGTAAAGAATGGATAAGTTATTAAATGTATCATCATCTCCTCATGTCCGTGATAAATCTTCAACAAAATCGATCATGAGAGATGTTGTGATTGCTCTTGTGCCTGCGACGCTGGTAGGTGTTGCCAACTTTGGTGTGAGAGCGGTACTTGTAATATTGACAACGTGTGTAAGTGCAATACTTGCGGAATACATATGGCAGAGATGTATGAAGCAGCAGGTTACTACCGGTGATTTCAGTGCCCTGCTCACAGGACTGTTACTGGCGCTGAACCTGCCAGCAACCCTGCCGCTCTGGATGTGTGTTCTGGGGGGCGTGTTTGCCATTATCATCGTAAAGCAGCTGTTTGGCGGTCTGGGACAGAACTTTATGAATCCGGCGCTGGGGGCAAGATGTTTTCTGATGCTTTCTTTCAGCAGCGCCATGACAAACAGTTTTGCCATCCCAAAAGGGAATGCTGTCTGGGGTGGATATCAGGCGACACTGGATGCTGCTTCCAGCGCTACACCGCTGATGCAGGTAAAAGAAGCAGCTGGCGGCGCCGATGTGGCAGCAAGTCTCAAGGATATGTTTCTCGGTACCACCTGGGGAACCATTGGTGAGACCTCTGTACTCGCCCTTTTGATCGGCGGTATTTATCTGATCGTAAAGAAGATCATAGACTGGAAGATCCCAGTGATCTATATTGGAACCTTTGTAGTATTTAACTTTATCTATGTATGTGTGGCAAAAGATGCTTATATGCCAGTATTCTATGAGGTATGCGGCGGCGGTCTCATGCTGGGTGCATTCTTTATGGCGACGGATTATGTGACCAGCCCGATCACGGATAAAGGAAAGATCATATATGCCATTCTTCTGGGACTTCTGACTGGATTGTTCCGTTTCTTCGGAGAGTCCGCAGAGGGTGTGTCATTTGCGATCATCATCGGTAACCTGTTTGTGCCGTTGATCGAGATGGTTACCATTCCAAAGGCATTTGGAAAGGAGGGCAAAGGAAATGAGTAGTGAAAAGAAAGAGCGTTCATTTGTGGTTGATGCTGTGATCCTTTGTTTAATTACCCTGATACTTGGCGGGATTCTTGCCGGTGTGTACATGGTGACGAAAAAACCCATCGAAAATGCTCAGGCGAAGACTGATAATGAAGCCTGTGAGGTCGTGTTAAAGGCGGTGGAAAAGGTGGCTGCCGGGATGGAGTTGAAGGTGGCTGATGATGCGGCGGACGCAGCAGAGAAAGCCAATAAATTTCTTCAGGAACACGTGATTGATAAATCTTCTGCAGAAGGCAAGGTAAATGAAGAATCTGCGGATTCTTATTCAAAACATGTTGTGGTATCCACGGTGAAAAAAATCCAGGCAGACGGTCAGGATGTAGGGCATGTTTATATCGCAGATGCGAAAAAAGGATATGGCGGAAGCATTTCCTTCGTAATGGGTGTCTGTGGCGGAGTGGTTACAGGAATCGAGATTACAAACCAGTCCGAGACAGCTGGTCTTGGTGCTAACTGTACCAGCGAAGAGTTTAAGTCTAAATTTAATTTTGAAAAGGGAATCAAGTATCCATCTTCGGATAGTCTGCCTATGTATTTTAAAGTGGGAACAACACCAAAGGATCCCCAGGGGCAGATTGAGGCGATGTCTGGTGCGACGGTAACCTCACGTGCCATCACCAACGCGGTAAAAGGAATTCTCTTATACGATAAGGAAGGGGGTGTTCAGGGATGAGTAAATACACAGAACGGCTTCAGAACGGAATTATCAAAGAAAACCCTACCTTTGTCATGATGCTTGGAATGTGTCCGACACTTGCTGTTACATCCAGTGCAGTAAACGCCATTGGTATGGGATTGTCTACAACTGTAGTGCTTATTCTTTCCAATATGATGATCTCGGCGCTTCGCAAAGTGATTCCGGACCGGGTTCGTATCCCGGCATTCATCGTAGTGATCGCGTCCTTTGTGACCATCGTGCAGCTGCTTTTGAAGGCATATCTGCCATTTTTGGACAGCGCCCTGGGTGTATACATTCCGCTGATCGTGGTAAACTGTATCATCCTTGGCCGTGCGGAGGCTTATGCTTCGAAGAGCCCGGTAATGCTGTCTGCCCTGGATGGAGTGGGCATGGGACTCGGATTTACCCTGGGTCTTACCTGCATCGGTATTTTCCGCGAGATTCTCGGAAGTGGTGCGATTTTCGGATTTGAATTTATTCCAGATGATTTTCATATTGCAATGTTCGTTATGGCGCCGGGAGCATTTTTCGTACTTGCCGGGCTGACAGCCCTTCAGAACAAGCTGAAGATGCCCTGCGCCACCAATACGCCGGAGGCAGAGGAGATCTCCTGTACCGGTAACTGTGCAGCCTGTGCAGGTCATGTGGAAACCTGCGGAAAAGCTCCTGAGGAGGCGGCTGCCAGCAGAGAGGAGGATGAAAAAGAATGAGTATATTTACAATTCTCTTTACCGCTGCTCTCGTAAACAACTTCGTGCTCAGCCAGTTTATGGGTATCTGCCCGTTCCTCGGCGTCAGCAAGAAAGTGGAGACAGCGGCAGGAATGGGTGGTGCCGTGCTTTTTGTAATCACCATCGCATCCCTTTGTACCAGTCTGTTGTATAATTATCTTCTGGTACCTTTTGAACTGGAATACCTGAATACCATTGTATTTATCCTCGTGATCGCTGCCCTGGTACAGTTTGTGGAGATGGTGCTGAAAAAGAAAATGCCGGCACTGTACAAATCCCTGGGTGTGTACCTTCCTCTGATCACTACGAACTGTGCAGTACTTGGTGTGGCGCTTCTCAGCGTACAGAACGAGTACAACGTGCTGGAGAGTGTGATCAACGGTATCGGCGCTTCCATTGGATTCCTGATCGCCATTGTTCTGATGGCAGGTATTCGTGAGAAACTTGAAAACAGTAATATTCCTGAGGTCTTCAAAGGCACACCTATCGTTCTGATCACCGCTGGTCTGATGGCGATTGCGTTCTGTGGCTTTGGCGGCGTCGGCTTTTGATAAAAGGAGGGCACTAATATGAATACGATCATAATATCAGTGGTACTCCTTGGAGTGCTTGGTATCGCCATCGGCCTTCTTCTGGGCGTGGCAGGAAAGTTTTTCTCCGTAGAAGTGGATGAGCGGGTAGAACAGGTAAGAGAATGTCTTCCGGGCAATAACTGCGGAGGCTGTGGATTTCCGGGCTGTGATGGTCTGGCAGAGGCCATCGTCGCTGGTACAGCGGAAGTAAACGGTTGCCCTGTAGGCGGAGCCCCAGTGGCAGAAAAGATTGGAACAATCCTCGGTGTAGAGGCGGGAAGTGCTGTGAAAATGGTGGCGAAGGTGCGCTGTGCCGGAACCTGTGAGCAGGCTTCCGTGAAATACAACTACATTGGCGCCCAGGACTGCCGTCAGGCGGTAATGGTACCAGGACGCGGCGACAAATCCTGTACCTATGGCTGTCTTGGACTTGGCTCCTGTGTGGCAGCCTGTCAGTTCGGTGCACTCTCGATCCAGGATGGCATCGCTGTGGTAGATAAAGAAAAATGTGTGGCCTGCGGAAAATGTGTGGACACCTGTCCAAATTCTGTCATTTCCCTGGAACCATACGACACGAAATATCAGGTGCAGTGTAATTCCCACGATAAGGGCAAAGACGTGATGAGTGTGTGTAAGTCCGGATGTATCGGCTGCGGACTCTGCGTGAAACAGTGTGAATTCGGGGCCATTACGCTGGAAAACAATCTGGCGGCCATCGATCCGGAGAAATGCCAGAACTGTGGCAAATGTGCCGAGAAATGTCCGAAGAAGATCATTATGTAAAGATATATACGGAATGTTATGGGGGAGTGTGACTCATCGCGAATCACACTCTTCCTGTTTTAAGGTTTTCATTTCTCGACAGCCCCATGCTGTTGTGAATTACAATATTAGTTGATAAGTGAATCAAAACTCATGAAGACGAAAAGGTTTTAAAGGAGGAGAAGTTTTATGATTCATTGGTTGCATCAGGAAGATGGATTTTGTGAAGGAAGTTTCAAAAGTCATGTTTTTCATGATGAAGAAAACGGTAATGAGCTGCGAGTTGGTGTTAAAAGCGCTGCTTTGAAAGGATGTGCTGAAAGATGTGTTGAGGCATTTAATAATCTATCGGAGCCTGTGATTGATGAAATCTGTAAAGAAATCTTAAATTGTGCAAAAGAATGTGGTATGGATGAGGAAATTGAATTGCCTGCTCCGGATAAGGCTCTTGATATTTTGAATTTCTGCTGGTTTACAACACTCTATGTAAATATGTTTAGCGAGGATGATGAAATAGCCTATGTTGTCGAAGGGGAAGGGGACTGGGGTGATGTGGTTGGTTTTGCTGTAAAAAACAATAAGGTGATTTATGTTGGAACGGATTATTTTGATTATATGAAAGAAGATTAACAGTCCCGTTTATCGCATGGCAGAGAAGACCTATGATAAAAAGATGAAGGAGTATTTATGAAAACAATAAAAGTTTTTGATGAAAAAAATTATGACACATCCTGGCAAAGGGTTGAGAGAGAGGCGGTTCGCGCGGTTATTCTGAGAGGGAATAAGATTGCAATGGTTCGTAGCAGAAAAGAGGGTTTTTATAAATTTCCCGGCGGGGGAATTGAGGCGGATGAAACTCATCTTAAGGCAGTGATCCGGGAAACGGAAGAAGAAACAGGACTCCAGGTGATACCAGGATCGGTAAAAGAACTTGGAATATTGTGGGAAATCAGAAAGGGGTTATTTGGGGAAGAGATTTTTGATCAGAAATCATACTATTATCTGGCGGAAGTGCTGGATGAAGTAAAGGAACAAAAACTGGATAAATATGAGCAGGAGCTGGGATATGAGCTTGTATGGGAAGACTTGAAAAAAGCATATGAAATAAACATGGAGCTTGGTCAAAAATATGAGACCACATTTATTATCCGGGAATCTTATATGCTTGAATACCTACTGCAGTAAATCTCTATCCTTATAAACAAACGAGAATTCAGTTGTGCTTCCTGGTTTTAGCAAAACCAGTTTATCTTCTCTTGGATAATAGTCGATCATTCTATTGTGCATTAGTAATTCTATAGAGAAGAAAATGTAGTGGGGAAGACTTGGCACCAGCCCTTGAAAACCATTTTAACAACTGTTATAATGATACCATGACAAAGAAATGACGAAACAACGATTGATAAATGAAAGGAAGTATAACAGATGAAAAAGAGGCTGACCGTGATATTTATATTATTTGTCATACTTGCACTTTTTGCGGCGGCAGGTATGATCGTGTTTAAAAAGTTTGCACCAAGTTTTACCCAGAGACCGATGAGTGAGCAGTATAAGATCGGCAAGGAAGAGGCATTGCTTATTATAAATGGGAAACCGGTGGAAGAGAGAGGAAAACTGGTCAGCGGCGTCGTTTATGTTCCGGTGGAGACCGCTGTGGTGTATATGAATGAGAGGATTTACTGGGATGATAAAGAAGATATTTTGTGTCTGGCGACTTCCGGGGGGCTGATTACAGTAAATATGGCGGACAGCCTTCGCTATACATTGGGAAAAGAGACAAAAGAAATGTCTTATCAGGCATTGTACCAGGACGGTGAAACCACTTATGTGGCGATGGAATTTGTGGCGCAGCATTCCAGGATCAACTATTCCTATATGCAGGAACCGAACCGGATCCTGGTGCAGTCAGATTTTGAGAGCAGCAATACATTTGCTGTACTGGCGGATGATATAAGGCTCCGGGTGGGGCCCAATAAAAAATATGATTATCTGCTGGAACTGAAAAAAGCGAAAGAGGTTCTGGTAGATACTTCAAGTAAAGCCGAGAATGGGTATCAGAAGATTTTTACGCTGGAAGGCATCGAGGGATATGTGCCGGAAGAATATCTGACCCAAAAAGAGGATAAGCCATGGACTACAGAGAAGCAGGAAGATATTTTCCCGCAGATCAAGATGGACAAGACGATCTGCCTGGGATGGCATCAGATGATGGGGGTAGTGGGTAGCGCAGATCTTCAGCTTAAGACGTCGCAGGCTACAAGCCTCAATGTGATCTCACCTACCTGGTTTGCGCTTAGTGATAATAAAGGAAACATTTCTTCCCTGGCCAGCACGGATTATGTGTCAGCTGCCCACGCGAAGGGAATGAAAGTGTGGGGACTGGTCAATGATTTCGATGAAAAGAAAAACAATATTAATATAAAGAAGATACTGGGAAGGACTTCGATCCGGACTAATCTGATCAATAACCTGGTGACCACAGCGATGAGTTATAACCTGGATGGGATCAATGTGGATTTTGAGAAAATAACGGAAAAGACAGCCCCTGCATATCTGGAATTTTTGAGGGAACTGGTTCTAGCCTGTCATGCCAACAATATTGTTGTGTCGGTGGATGATTATCTTCCCACAGAGAGTTCTTCTTTCTATAACTGGGCAGAGCAGGGCAAGGTCGTGGATTATGTGATCTTTATGGCATACGATGAACATTATTCCGGAAGCAAAGAGAGCGGCTCTGTCTCTTCGCTGCCTTTTGTGAAAAATGGTGTGGAGCTGGGGATGAAATATATCCCAGCAGAGCGGGTTGTGGTAGCACTTCCCTTTTATACCAGACTTTGGAAAGAGACGAAGAAAGGCAAACTGGCCAGCCGTCCTGAAGTTTACGGCATGAGTTCCGCGGAGAGCCTTCTCCAGTCCCATGGAGTAAATCCGGAGTGGGATGAGGCCACTGGACAATATTATGCAGAATATAAGGCAGATAATCATAAGTACCGGATATGGCTGGAGGAAGAGACTTCGCTGGAGAAAAAATTAGAGGTGGTGTTTAACAACAAAGCAGCCGGCGCCGCTTTCTGGAAGCTTGGTTTTGAGCGCCCTGTCACCTGGACCACCATTGCAAAATATATACAAAAACAGGAATAGACATTTTGTCCACTCCGTACATTGATAATAAAGATGTATGGAGTGGAATTTTTTATGAAAAGAGAAAGAGGGATATGGAAGGTTTGGGCGGTGACAATCCTTTTGTTTGCGGTAGTCGTCCTTGCCACCATCCAGGTAAAGGATCAGGCGGTGCTGAATATTACTGGAAAAAATACCAAAGAGCTGGTCATGGTGGATCCTGGACATGGAGGTTTTGATCCCGGAAAAGTGGGAGTGGGAGGAACGCTGGAAAAGGATGTAAACCTGAGCATAGCGCTCAAATTAAAACAGGTGCTGGAAGATAGTGGTTATCAGGTGCTGCTTACCAGAGAAGAAGATCAGGCGCTGTGCCATGAAAAGGCATCGGGGAAAAAGCTTTCAGATCTAAAATCCAGGGTAAGCATGATCAATGAGAATAAACCCGCCCTGACTGTGAGCATCCACCAAAACAGCTATTCTGCTGGGACAAAAGGGGCACAGGTGTTTTATTACAATAATTCCGAAGAAAGCCATGCGTTTGCCACGGTACTGCAGGAGACGGTGAAGGAAAAAATAGCAGATGGAAATCACCGGGTGGAGAAGGGAAACGACAGTTATTACATGTTAAAGAAGACAGAAGGTATATTTGCCATCATTGAATGTGGCTTTCTCTCTAACCCTCAGGAGGAGCAGCTCTTAAGATCCGGCGATTATCAACAAAAAATGGCAAATGCCATTGCGGAAGGAATTGAAAATTTCTTGTATAACCAATGATCTTGTGGTAATATATTCTATATGGATTTTATGGATGAAGGCAGACAAAAGGCTATGGATACAAAATACATTATCTGGAGCCCAGACGGAGGGTATGAACCCTCTGAACTGGCGGAGGCAAAAAGGATCATAGATAAAGGTGGGCTGGTGGCATTTCCCACGGAAACCGTGTACGGTCTGGGAGGGAACGGGCTGCAAAAAGAGGCCGCACGCAGGATCTATGCCGCAAAGGGGCGTCCCTCGGATAATCCGCTGATCCTCCACATCAGCCAGTTTTGCCAGTTAAAAGAGATCACCAGACGGATTCCGGATACGGCAGTGAAGCTGGCAGAGGCTTTCTGGCCGGGACCGCTGACGATGATATTTGAAAAGGCGGACTGTGTTCCCTATGAGATAACCGGTGGTCTGGAGACGGTAGCCGTTCGTATGCCGGAACACCCCGGAGCCCTGGAGTTTCTGGAAGCAGCAGCGGTGCCTGTGGCAGCTCCCAGCGCCAACACCTCGGGACGGCCAAGTCCTACCAGGGCAGAGCATGTGAGAGAAGATCTGGAGGGAAAGATCGACATGATCATCGATGGCGGTGAGGTGGGGATCGGATTTGAATCCACCATTGTGGATCTGACTGGTGAAATTCCGGTGATCCTTCGTCCCGGATATATTACCAGACAGATGGTAGAAGAGGTGGTGGGAGAGACCATTATGGATCCGGCTCTTCTCAGTGTGGAGGGAGACGTCGCACCGAAGGCTCCCGGCATGAAATACAGGCATTATGCGCCGAAAGCACAGATGAAAGTATTTTGTGGCAGCCAGACGGCAGTTGTTTCAGCAATCAATGAAGCAGCGGAGCGGCTGGTTCATGAAGGAGTTCTTCCAGAAGAGATCGGCATACTTGCCGCCGAAGAGACCGCAGCCCGGTATGATGTGGGACAGGTTGTGACGTCAGGTTCCAGAAAGAGGGATGATGTGGGGCGTTTTCTTTACGGGGTGCTCCGCAGATTTGATGAGCTTCATGTAAAGGTGATCTTATCAGAAAGTTTTTATGATTCTACCAGGGAAGAAGCGGTGATGAACCGCTTGCTGAAAGCTGCCGGGCAGCAGTTAGTCCAGGTAGGTGATGGAGATGGAGTCGGGGATGGATTATAAGAAAGTAATTTTTGTAAGCAAGGAAAATGTGACATTAAGTCCGATGGCGGAGTGGATGTTCAAAAGCATCCTGATGGACAAGGATAAGGAGATCCTGTCTCGGGGACTTGTGGTTCTGTTTCCAGAGCCGCGAAACATGAAGGTGACGGATATTCTCATGAATCATTCGGTTCCCTGTGAGGAACAGGTATCGACGGAGTTTCAGCCGGAGGAAGTGACAAAGGATACTTTGATCATTACCATGAATTTTGTGGAAAAGGTGAAAGTGGTTGAGGATTTTGGAATTTCTGACAACGTTTATACCCTCCATGAGTTTGCCGGCGAAGAGGGAGAGGTCCTGCCGCCCCATGGAGGAGATGAATCGGTGTATGAGGCAAGTTATGTGGAGATAAAGGACTTGCTTTATAAGATCAAGAAAAAACTGGAGTGGAACTGAAAACGAAAAAGGTGATGCGCAATAAGGCAAAGGTGAACTGCGTTCGCCTTGTGAATGGAGGACAAAAATGATAGCATTGGGAAGTGACCAGGCAGGTTACAATCTGAAACAGGAAATTATCAAGTATCTGGATGAAAAGGGACTGGAATATAAAGATTATGGATCTTTCAGCGAAGATCCGGTGGACTATCCGGTGTATGGGAAAAAAGTGGCCCACGCAGTGGCAGACGGAGAATGTGAAAAGGGGATCCTGATCTGCGGCACCGGCATTGGCATCTCCATCGCTGCCAATAAGGTAAAGGGAATCCGTGCCGCGCAGTGCCATGATTGTTTCAGCGCGGAAGCCACCAGACTACATAATGATGCAAATATTGTGGCCATGGGCGCAAGGGTTGTAGGTCCAGGGCTCGCGGTAAAGATCGTGGACACTTTCTTAAATACAGAATTTTCTGGAGCTGAGCGCCATGCGAGGCGGATCGCCATGTTAGAAGACGAATAAAGCTGTGCTGGAAGTTTGGGCGCGCACTCCAGACTTGGTGAGAATTTTTAGTTTTTTGGCGCAATAAGGCAAAGGTGAACTGCGTTCACCTTGCGAATGGGGGAAAAATATGTTAGGTTTTATCGGCTGCGGCAATATGGCGCAGGCTATGATAAAGGGAATACTGGATAAGAAGCTGTATGCAGCGGAAGATATCATAGTATCCCGAAGAAATCAGGAAGCACTCTCCAAACTGAAAGATCAGTTTGGTATACATGTGACAGCAGATAACAAAAAGGCTGCGGCAGAGGCAGATGTGCTCGTACTGGCGGTGAAGCCCTTTCAGTTTGAGACGGTGATCCAGGAGATCCGGGATGAGATCAAAAAAGATGTATTGATCATTTCCATTGCTGCCGGACAGACGATAGAGAATATCGAGCGTCTTTTTGGCAAGAATATCAAATTAGTAAGAAGTATGCCTAATACTCCGGCGCTGGTGCTGGAAGGAGCATCTGGCATCTGCTTTAATGAAAATATTAAAGAAGAAGACAAAAAAAGAGCGATGGAAATATTTTCCAGTTTTGGCATTGCCCATGAAGTTTCCGAGGCCATGATCGATACGGTGATTGGCGTGAGCGGAAGCTCTCCTGCGTATGTGTTTATGTTTATCGAAGCCATGGCAGATGCGGCGGTGGCAGACGGGATGCCCAGGGCGCAGGCCTATGAGCTGGCCGCCCAGAGTGTGCTGGGGAGCGCCAAAATGGTTCTTGAGACCGGCAGGCATCCGGGAGAATTAAAAGATATGGTGTGCTCTCCCGGGGGTACGACCATAGAAGCTGTGAGAGTTCTGGAAAAAGAAGGCTTCCGGAGCGCTGTGATCGAGGCAATGAAAGCCTGTGTAAAAAAGGCGAGGGAAATGTAGGGACCGCCGGGAGGGATGGCAGGGTATAGATCTATGAAAAAAAGAGATAAAAAAAGAGAAAACAAAGAGATCCTTCGTGCACTTGCCATGCTCACCCAGATCGGGCTGGCGATGATGACCTGTATGGGCATCAGTTTTGGCATCGGATATTATATCGACCGGCAGGCTGGCACCCGGTACTGGGTTATGATATTTCTGCTCATCGGTATCCTGGCTTCCATCCGAAGTTTATTTATCCTGACGGGCAGACTACAGTCATCAGAAGAGACTGTGAGAAAAGATGCAGTGGCGGAGGATACGGTCACAACGAAGGAGGATCCGGATGAAGGAAGCAAAACAGACACTCCATAGGGTGATCGGTATCATATGGCTTCTGGCGGCTGCCGTTCTGGCAGCAGGGCTGGTGGTCTGGATCTTTCACCCCTTTTCCATACTGCCCTACGCGCTGGGTGAGGTGCTGGGAAGCGCGGTATCTACCCTGCTTATGCTGCACCGGTTTTCTACGCTGGATCTGGAACTGGATCTGGAACGCAAGAGTGCTGTAAATCACTCCAAAGTCATGGCGACGCTTCGATCCATCGCTGCGCTGGCTGCACTGTTTGCCGGTTTCCGGTTTCCGTGGCTGTTTCATCCGGCCACTACCTTTGCAGGATTGTTTGCCACAAAGGCAGCAGCATTATTATACCCTGTGATATTCAGGGAAAAAAGCATTTCCGACAGTTCACTGTCAGAGAATAAATATTAAGGCATTTAAAACTGCCTGGAAAGGAGAAAACATTGGGTGAAAATAAGGTAGATTTTTATATACATGGTTACCAGGAAGTCCATATCGGCGATTTTTCCTTTTGGATCACCACAACTCACGTGTGCCTGGCCATCGTCATGGTAGTGCTTATTGTCTTTGCTATCATGGCTAACCGTGTGATAAAAAAAGCGGATTACCGCAAAGCTCCCACCGGTTTCCTGAATGTGCTGGAAATGATAGTGGAGACGCTGGATAAGCTGATCCTTGACAACATGGGAAGAAAGCTGGCGCCAGTATTCAGAAATTATGTCAGCGCGCTGTTTTTACTTATTCTTACCTGTAACTTGTCCGGTCTGTTCGGTCTCCGGCCGCCTACAGCGGATTACGGAGTAACGCTTCCGCTGGCACTGATCACCTTCTTTATGATTCAGTATCAGGGCTTTAAGTGGCAGAAGATGGGCAAGATCAAAGGATTGTTTGAACCATTCTTTCTGTTTTTGCCTGTGAATATCATCAGTGAATTTGCTACGCCGATTTCTATGTCCCTTCGTCTGTTTGCCAATATCTTATCGGGAACGATGATGATGGCGCTGATCTATGGACTGATGCAGAAGATTGCAATTATCTGGCCAGCGGCACTGCATGCATATCTGGATGTATTTTCCGGATGTCTTCAGGCATACGTATTTGCCATGCTGACGATGGTATTTATCTCCAATGCGGCCGGTGATGCGGCGCAGGAATAGACCATCTGGCAGTACAAGCATAGTTTTAACTGTGTTTTAAATTAAAATTAAAATAAAATTTTAAGGAGGACTTTATTATGAATTTTTCAGGAGCAGATTTAATTAGCGCAGCTTCAGCAATTGGAGCAGGTTTGGCAGTTATCGCAGGTATCGGACCCGGAGTTGGTCAGGGTATCGCAGCGGGTTATGGTGCAAATGCAGTAGGACGTAATCCAGGCGCAAAAGGTGATATCATGTCTACCATGCTTCTTGGCCAGGCGGTAGCCGAGACTACCGGTCTTTATGGTCTGGCGGTTGCCATGATCCTGTTGTTTGCAAACCCATTGATCCATTGATTTAACACAGATTTGTGTGCAAGAAAAGAATGATGCACAGCTATCTGTGCAGGAAAGGTGAGAAGACATGGGTGATAAAATATTTGGACTTGACTCCCAGTTATTAGTGGACACGGGAATTACGTTGATCGCCATGTTGGTTTTGTTTATCCTGCTTTCCTATCTGCTTTTCAATCCAGCGAGGAAGCTGATCCAGAAACGAAAGGATTTTATCCAGGGACAGCTGGAGGAGGCCGCGAAGGCTCAGGCGGATGCCAAAGAGATGAAGGTTCAGTATGACGAGAAGCTTTCCCAGGTGGATGCGGAGACGGCAGAACTTCTTGCTGATGCGAGACGCAAAGCTCTTGACAAGGAGAAAGAGATTGTGGAAAAGGCATCAGAAGAGGCCCATCAGATCAAAGTGCGTGCCGAAAAGGAAGTAGAGCTTGAGAAAAATAAGGTTCGCGACGAGATGAAACAGGAAATGGTTCAGGTTGCATCTGCCATGGCAGGTAAATTCGTGGAAGCATCCATGGACAAGGATAAACAGGCGCAGCTCATTGACGAGACATTGAAGGAAATGGGTGATGAGACATGGCAAAATTAGTTTCTAAGGTATACGGAGACGCTTTATTTTCGCTGGCGTTGGAGGAAGACCGCCTGGACGAGATCTGGGATGAGGTGAAAGGACTTCATGCCGCATTGGAAGAAAATAAAGAGTTTATGGAAATTATGGCACATCCTGAAATGACGCAGGAAAAGAGCAGGGATCTGGTGGAAAGCGCCTTTCATGGCAAGCTGTCAGACACCCTGATGGGATTTCTTCAGATTCTTGTGAAGAAAGGGCGTTTTGGGGAAATTCTGCCTGTGCTGGATCATTTTGAGAGTGAGGCAAAGGAATATAAAAAGATCGGGGTTGTCTATGTGACGACGCCCACGGAGCTGACCCAGGGCCAGAGATCTGATGTGGAAGAACGTCTGAGGGCGACTTCCGGATATGACAGCCTGGAGATGAATTATATTGTGGAGCCGAAACTTTTGGGAGGTATCCGTATCCGCATTGGTGACAGGGTTGTGGACAACAGTATTCAGACGAAGTTAGAAGAGATGACCAGAAGCTTAGCGAAGGTCAGAGTCTGACTTCAAGGAAAGAAGGTGTTTGGTAAACATGAATTTAAGACCTGAAGAAATCAGTTCAGTGATCAAGGAAGAAATAAAAAAATATAGTACTGAGTTTGAAGTATCAGATGTGGGAACCGTTATTCAGGTGGCAGATGGAATTGCCCGTATTCATGGTCTGGAAAAGGCGATGCAGGGTGAACTTCTGGAATTTCCGAATGAGATCTACGGAATGGTGCTGAATCTGGAGGAAGATAATGTAGGTGCCGTTCTGTTGGGTGATACATCTAACATTAATGAGGGAGACACTGTAAAGACCACCGGACGCGTGGCAACGGTACCAGTTGGTGACGCCATGCTGGGACGTGTTGTCAATGCACTGGGACAGCCCATTGACGGCAAGGGACCGATCCACACGACGAAGGTCCGCCCGGTAGAGAGAGTGGCAAGTGGTGTTATTTCCCGTAAATCAGTGGATACACCACTGCAGACTGGTATCAAGGCCATCGATTCCATGGTACCCATCGGAAGAGGACAGCGTGAGCTGATCATCGGTGACCGTCAGACAGGAAAGACAGCCATCGCAGTGGATACGATCCTGAACCAGAAGGACCAGGATGTTTTGTGTATCTATGTGGCGATCGGACAGAAAGCTTCTACGGTGGCAAATATAGTGAAGACATTGGAAGACAATGGAGCTATGGATTATACGACAGTTGTGGCATCTACTGCCAGTGAACTGGCTCCCCTCCAGTACATTGCCCCCTATGCGGGCTGTGCCATCGGTGAGGAGTGGATGGAAGCCGGAAAGGACGTGCTGATCGTTTATGACGATCTGACCAAACATGCAGCGGCTTATCGTACCCTTGCCCTGCTGCTCCGCCGTCCGCCGGGACGTGAGGCGTATCCGGGAGATGTATTCTATCTGCACTCCAGACTGTTAGAGCGTGCGGCGAAGCTTTCGGATAAATTAGGCGGCGGTTCTCTTACTGCGCTGCCGATCATCGAGACACAGGCAGGCGACGTTTCCGCATATATTCCTACGAATGTGATCTCCATAACAGATGGTCAGATCTATCTGGAGACGGAGATGTTCAATTCAGGATTCCGCCCCGCAGTAAATCCGGGACTCAGTGTGTCGAGAGTAGGTGGTTCGGCGCAGATCAAGGCGATGAAAAAGATTGCCGGACCGATTCGTATCGAGCTTGCCCAGTACCGCGAGCTGGCGGCGTTTTCCCAGTTTGGTTCGGATCTGGATGCCGATACAAAACAGAAGCTGGATCAGGGAGAACGTATCCGTGAGATTTTGAAACAGGGACAATATGCACCGCTTCCGGTATGGTATCAGGTTATCATCATTTATGCAGCTACGAAAAAATATCTGCTGGATATAGCAGTTGAAGATATTCTTAATTTTGAGAAGGGACTTTTCGAGTTTATGGATACGAAGTATCCGGAAGTTCCTGCAGCCATCCGTGATGAAAAAGAGATCAGTGATGATACCGAGAAGAAACTGATTCAGGCGATTGAAGAATACAAAAAGCAATGGGCTCATGATGCCTGAATGGAGGGTTGTATATGGCCTCAATGAGAGATATAAAAAGGCGTAGAGAAAGTATACAGAGCACTTCCCAGATCACGAAAGCCATGAAACTGGTGTCCACGGTGAAACTGCAGCATGCCAAGGGACGTGCCGAGGAGACAAAGCCCTATTTTGATAAAATGTATGAGACGGTTTCCGGCATGTTGTCCAGATCAGGCAATGTGGATCATCCACTTTTGTCAGAACGGGAAAAGACTGGAAATAAAAAAAAGGGCGTAATCCTTATCAGCTCCAACCGGGGCCTGGCGGGCGGATACAATTCCAATATCGTTAAGCTGGTAACCCAGGGAGATTTTCCAGTGGAAGATACAATCGTATTTCCAGTGGGAAGAAAGGGAATGGAGTCGGTGCAGCGTCTTGGATATACCTGTCAGGGGGATTATTCTGAAGTTATGAATAATCCACTCTTCGGGGATGCTGTCTCCATCGGAAAAACGGTAGTGTCGGCGCTGGAGAGCGGTGAGATCGATGAGGTGTATCTTGCTTATACGGTATTTAAAAATACCGTAACCCATATTCCGACGCTTATCAAGCTGCTTCCATTTACCCAGGAAGATATTCAGAATATGGAGGAAGCTGCTGCGAAGCCGGAGGAGACTGACGCGGGTGACGGGGCAAAAAAAGCCGAAGCTCTTATGAACTATGAGCCGGAGGAATCAGAGACTCTGGGCTACATTATCCCGATGTATATGAACAGCCTTATATTTGGTGCGCTGGTGGAAGCAGTGGCAAGTGAAAATGGTGCCAGAATGCAGGCGATGGACTCGGCTACCAGCAACGCTGAGGAGATGATCGACAAGCTTGGTCTGCTGTATAACCGGGCAAGACAGTCAGCGATCACCCAGGAATTGACAGAAATTGTTGCCGGAGCGTCGGCAATCGAATAAAAATGTCCCGGCAGGGGACAAAAATGTGCAGGAAAATGCACAAGTAAAGAAGAAAGGAGTGAAGCTATCACTATGGCAGCAAATAAATCGGAAAAGAACGCTGGAGTGATCACTCAGATTATTGGTGCGGTACTTGACATCCGGTTTCAGGAAGGAGAGCTTCCAGAGATCTATGATGCGATAAATATTACGACAAAAGACGGTGAAAAGCTGGTGGTAGAGGTTTCACAGCATCTCGGTGATGATACGGTCCGCTGTATCGCCATGGGTCCTACCGATGGGCTGGTGAGAGGGATGGAAGCAACTGCTACAGGGGCACCCATCACAGTGCCGGTAGGAGAAGAGACTCTCGGAAGGATGTTCAATGTTTTGGGAGAACCCATCGATGAGAAGAAACCTCCGAAAGTAAAAGAGCATCACCCGATTCACAGAAAAGCGCCAGCCTTTGAGGAGCAGTCCACACAGGCAGAGATGCTGGAAACAGGAATCAAGGTTGTTGACCTTCTCTGCCCTTATCAGAAGGGTGGTAAGATCGGTCTGTTCGGCGGAGCAGGCGTTGGAAAAACGGTGCTGATCCAGGAGCTGATCACAAATATTGCGACAGAACACGGAGGATATTCTGTGTTTACCGGAGTTGGTGAGCGTACCCGTGAGGGAAATGACCTTTATTACGAGATGATCGAGTCCGGTGTTATTGATAAGACCACAATGGTATTTGGCCAGATGAATGAGCCGCCGGGGGCAAGAATGCGAGTTGGACTCACCGGACTTACCATGGCAGAATATTTCCGTGACAAAGCGGGAAAAGACGTGCTTCTCTTTATTGACAATATTTTCCGTTTCACCCAGGCAGGTTCAGAGGTGTCGGCGCTTCTGGGACGTATGCCCAGTGCGGTGGGATACCAGCCCACACTCCAGACGGAGATGGGTGCTCTTCAGGAGCGTATTACATCCACTAAGAGCGGATCCATCACTTCGGTACAGGCGGTTTATGTACCTGCGGACGATTTGACAGACCCGGCTCCGGCGACGACTTTCGCCCATCTGGATGCGACAACGGTGCTTGACCGTTCCATCTCAGAGCTGGGTATCTATCCGGCTGTGGATCCACTGGGATCTACTTCCCGTATTCTCGATCCCCGTATCGTGGGAGAAGAGCATTATGAAGTGGCACGTGGTGTGCAGGAGATTCTGCAGCGTTACAAAGAACTGCAGGATATCATTGCGATCCTCGGTATGGATGAGCTGTCTGAGGATGAGAAGATGCTTGTAAACCGTGCCAGAAAGGTACAGCGTTTTCTTTCCCAGCCCTTCTTTGTGGCAGAGCAGTTTACCGGCCTGGAAGGTAAGTATGTTCCAATTTCAGAGACAATCCGTGGATTCAAGGAGATTCTGGAAGGCAAACATGATGATATTCCGGAAAGTGCATTTTTGAATGCCGGAACCATCGACGATGTCGTAGCACGTAAGTAACATGCTGTGGCCAATGCTGCTATGCTGCGTGACAAGATGCGGTAGTGCGTTGTGAAGTCGTGGAAAGAAAGGATTAAAATATGGCAGAGTTGAAAAAATTCCGTCTGGAAGTGATTTCACCGGAGAGGGTGTTTTACACCGGAGATGTGGAGATGGTGGAACTCACGACCATAGAAGGAGAGATCGGCGTCTATGCAGACCATATACCCTTGACCTCTATTGTAGCTCCTGGAGTTCTGACGATTACGGAATCATCAGGTGAGAAAGGAATAAAAGAGGCCGCTGTTCTGGAAGGGTTCCTTGAAATCCTGCCGGATAAGGTGACGATTCTTGCCCAGTCCTGTGAATGGCCGGATGAAATCGACATGAACCGGGCACTGGAGGCAAAGGCAAGGGCAGAGAGAAGGATCAAGAGCACAGATGCAAATATAAATATGACAAGAGCAGAACAGGCGCTTCGGAAGTCGCTGGTTCGGATCAACCTGGCTGAGCAGGCGCGGAAGCTATAATTTAAGTTAAGTAAAGTAATTTCAGATTTCTATGTGGTTTACTGCCCCAAAGAATATCTGAAATTACTTTTTTGTCTAAATAAGAAGGGGGAAACAGAAACATATGAAATCATTTATGATTGGAGAGATTGAAATCGGCGGATCTGCCAGACCACTTGTGATACCAGAGATCGGAATCAACCACAATGGAAGCCTGGAGACAGCGAAAGAAATGGTGCTGTCGGCGCATCGCGCCGGAGCCAGGCTGATTAAGCACCAGACCCATATCGTCACAGATGAAATGGCAGGAGCAGCCAAAAAGGTGGTTCCTGGAAATGCAGATGTCTCGATCTACGAGGTGATGGCAGGCTGCGCCCTGGATGAGGAAGAAGAGCGGGAAATGATGCGCTATACTGAGGAGCTGGGAATGGTATTTCTAAGCACGCCATTTTCCCGGGCAGCGGCAGACCGGTTGGAAAAGATGGGTGTGAAGGCATATAAGATCGGCTCCGGAGAGATGAACAATTATCCGCTGCTGGAACATGTGGCAGCTTTTGGCAAGCCAATGATTGTCTCTACCGGCATGAATGATCTAAAAAGCATAGATAAAGCCATTGGCATCCTGGAAAAATATGGCGTGGATTATGCCCTTCTGCACACCACCAATCTGTATCCTACCACACCGGGGCAGGTCAGGTTAGGGGCAATGCAGCAGATGATGGAGGCATATCCCGATATACCAGTGGGGCTTTCCGACCATACGTTAAACAATAATGCCTGTATTTCGGCGATGGCCCTTGGAGCGAAAGTGGTAGAGCGGCATTATACCGACCGGATGGACAGACAGGGACCGGATATCGTCTGTTCCATGGACGAAAAGGCGCTTCATGAGCTTCTGCAGGCAGCTGGGGAGGTACCTGCTATGCTGGGAGGCACGAAAGAAGCTTTGAAGGAAGAACAGGTAACGATCGATTTCGCCTTTGCCACTGCGGTCACCATCGCACCAGTAAAAGAAGGAGAAATATTTACCAGGGAAAATCTCTGGGTGAAGCGGCCGGGGACAGGGGAGATCCCGGCGGAAAAATATGAGTCAGTTCTCGGAAAAAAAGCCCGTATTGATATCGACAGGGATGTACAATTAACCTGGGACATGCTAAAATAAGTTTTAAAGAATTATTAGTAAGTTGCTTACGCAGCTTGGCATGTGCAGAAAGCGTGTACAGTATTTGTGCTAAAATAAAGAAAAACCGAAAAAACTGGCTTCCGACAGGTGGTGGCACTTGACAAAAGGTGCTGGAATTAATATAATTTTAGTATACATTAAGTGGTTAAAGTGAAGCGATGATACCAAGAGGGGGGGATCTTATGACCAGACGGGAAATAGATTTAGAGATCCAAAAAAAGAATTATCAGAAGGAGTTATTGTTGTGCCAAAAGGCCGGCGGTGATATCGACAGGTATCGCCGCCTTTCATTCGATGTACTGCAGCTGGAACAGATCCGAAGAGGTCTGGAAAGCGGTGTAGATGTAGAGGTATATCTTGATCCCCAGAAGAGCTGGTTAGAGATGGAGGAGACCCGTGTTTCCATGGAGACCGGTTTTGATATGCGCAAGTACATAGATCAGGGGTTTGACTGGATGCAGTGCAATGAGATCCGGGCAGGTATACAGGCGGGAGTAAGCGTTGCTAAATATCTGGATGTCAGTTATCTGGCAGCCCAGATGAAGGAGATCCGGAAGGGACTGCAGCAGAAACTGGATGTCTCCCAGTATGCATCTCCCAAATTTGACTGGTTTCAGATGAAGGAGATCCGGCTGGGGCTGGAAAAAAAGATGAATGTGTCTATTTTCGCCAAGCCGGAATATACATATACGACGATGCGTGCCATCCGCCTGGGACTGGCAGATGGGATCAATCTTATACCTTTTATTGAAAAGGGCTATACAGGTAGTATTCTAAATGAGATCAGCCGGGGAATCCGTATGAATTATGATATCAGCGAATATCTAAAGCAGGGTTACGACGCGGAACAGCTCAGACAGATCAATAATGCCCATGAATTTGGTGTGAACCTGGTGCCATATCTGCGTAAGGGAATTCATGGTGTACAGCTGCAGGAGATCATAGCCGGACTGAAAGAAGGACTGGATGTGTCCCGGTATGCAGATATACGGTTTAACTGGTTCCAGATGCGGGAGATCCGTTATGGACTGGAGCGGAAGGTGGATGTTTCTGTCTATGCCAGACCAGAATTTACGGCGAAGCAGATGGAGGTAATCCGGAAAGGGCTTTTTGAGGGGCTGGATGTAGCCAAGTATGCGAAGATATATTTTGAGCCGGAACAGATGGAGGACATCCGGCATGAACTAGGTGAATCCAACAATGAGTTTTCCGAAGAAATCGAGCGGCTTCTCCAGGATTCATTAGAGGAAAAAGAGACACCGGTGAAACCGGTGGAAACAAAACAGGAAGAAACGACGGACGAAGATTATGTCCTTGACCCCTGTATTGTTGTGTCTGAAGATAAGATGTCGGTTACCATGGATTTCGCCCTGGTAACTGGTGAGATGCAGAAAATGCTGGACACCCTTACGGTTCCGGCTTTGATCCGGCTGCTGAGGCATAATGAAGTCAGGCAGGGAGTACACAGCGACCGAATAAGGCAGATTGTAGAAAAAAAACAATTTACGATACCTGTCGTTGTGGCGGAGGGTAAAACCGCGGTAAATGGTGAGGATGGAAAATTCACGTATTATTTTAGAAAAGAATTAAACCGCAAACCAAGGGTGCTGCAGGATGGTTCCGTGGATTACAAGAGCATGGAACTGTTTGAAGTTGTCAAAAAGGATATGCTTCTTGCCGAGTACCAGCCTGCCACACCGGGGGTAAATGGATTTGATGTGACAGGAAGAATTATCGCACCCAAACAGGGAAAAGAGCTGCCGCCCTTAACGGGTGAAGGCTTTATGATGACAGAGGACAAAAAGCAGTATTATTCTCTGCTGGACGGTATTGTCGAGCTGGATACCCATAATCATAAGCTGATGATCCGGAACCTGTATACAGTGCCCGGGGATGTGGATGCTTCCGTTGGGAATATCGACTTTAATGGTGATATCAACATATTGGGAAATGTGCAGTCCGGATTTACCATCACGGCGACGGGAAGTGTGGTTATAGACGGACATTGTGAGGGCTGCGAGATCGTGGCAGGAAAAGATGTGATCATCCGCAAAGGATACCAGGGCAAAGGAATCGGAAAAATTGTTTCCGGAGGAGAGATCATGGGCAAGTTTTTTGAGTCGGCGACCCTGGAAGCAGAAGGCGATGTAGAGGCGAGCTATCTTTTGAATTGTGATCTGAGGACCCAGGGCAAGCTCCTGGTGGAAGGACGCCGGGGTGTCATCATCGGAGGTTATACCTGTGCCAAACAGGGGGTATCCTGTTTTGGGGTAGGTAATATCGCGGAGATCAAAACTGTTGTGGAAGTGGGCATAGATAAAGACGATATGATGGAATACCAGGAACTGGTGAAGATGATCGATAAAGTAGATGCCGAGCTCAAGACCTGTGAGGCGGCGCTGCAGAAACTTATGGAGAAGCCATCGAGGGATGAAAAGTCAACAGAGTTTCTGGCCCGGCTTACCAAGGCTGTCTATACACAAAAGAGGCAGAAGAAAGATCTACTGCAGGAGCAGTCAGTGAAGATGGATAAGATGACCAAACAGAGAGGTGCCCGCGTCCGGGTGACAGGAAGAGCCTTTCCGGGAACTTTATTGTATCTGAATACCGCGCCGTTAGTGTTAAAAGAGGCGTTTTATAATGTGGATTTTGTGGCTCAGGACAATAAAGTGGATATGATATCACGATAAGGAGGTGTAATGGTATGCAGAAAGGAACAGGGTTATTGCTCGAATATCTCATTTCTATGATAGAGAGCAGGGATTTTTTTGCGGAACACCACTGCGAGAAAGTGAGAAAGTTTACAGAGATCATGCTGGTGAAGATCCGCCAGTTTTGTCCGGAATACAAATTATCTGTCAGGGATTGTGAGCATATCGCTTTTGCTGCCATGATGCACGATCTGGGTAAAATGACAATACCGGATCATATCCTTCATAAGCCTGGAAAGCTGACTTTTGAAGAAAAGCAGATCATGCGGAACCACACGAGAAAGGGACGGCAGATTTTTGAACATATTCGTCAGACCCTGAAGAAAGAAAATATGGAGTACGAATTATTCCGCTGTTGTGCAGAGGTGTGCATGTATCATCATGAGCGGTTTGACGGTGGCGGTTATCCGAAAGGACTGGCGAAGGATGAGATTCCCATATCTGCACAGATCGTTGGTCTGGCAGATGCCTATGATTCACTGATCAGTGAGAGGATCTACAAGCCTGCATATGGCAGGGCGGAAGCCTTTGAGATGATCATGAAGGGAGAATGCGGGATTTTTAATCCGCGTCTCATGGAAATTTTTTCTCTGGTAAGAATGGACCTTGAAGATGTCCAGGATGAGATTGAGAGGATCTATAGTGTAGAAAATAAATCATGACAGCCCAGCGGCGGGGATTTGGACAATGTTTCAGATTCCCGTTGTTTTTCTAACCGGATGGTGTCATTTAGCCAACGCATTTTGACATGTTTATATGACATAAGGACATTCTTTATTTTTGCTTTTTTGATATTATATTGTTATGGAATACATAGAGGATATTGTATTTTATGGACGGAAATTGTGAATGGAGGTAGAGAAATGAAACGAACATTGCGACGTATTTTGACAGGTGTTCTTTCTGCCGCACTGGTTGTCCCAATGTGCAGTATGGGTACTTCAGGCAGTACAGTAGAGGCGGCAGAGGTGCTGCAGCCTGTCTATCAATGGAATTTTGAAAAAGTGGAAGGGGAGACGGTGGAAAATGCCGGAACGGCATCCCAGGGCAGTGCACTGCTGAAAGGATCGGCTAAGGTAGATCCTGCGGTGGTTGAGATGGCAGGGAAAAAATATTCTGCCGATACCAATCATGTCCTGAAGCTTTCTGGTGGTGCGAAAGGCAGTTCCTATGTGGAGCTTCCGAATAATCTTTATAAGGGAATAAATGAAGAGACAGGACTGACGTGGTCCTTCTGGATGAAACCAGATTCCGGTATAACCAGCTATTCCAGACTATTTAGTTCTGCGGACAGCCAGAATAAAAATGAATTTGCCTTCACGCCATATGCTAGTGACAGTGCGTGGAATCTGATTTTTGACGACAATTCAAGTTATAAACGTATCTTTAATTCTGAACCAGAAAAAAATGCCTGGAATCTTGTAACCATCACAGTATCTGCAGAAGAAGTAAAGTTTTATGTAAACGGAGCTCTGGCAGAGTCCACCTGTGGCGGAGGGGACTCCCAGGTGCTGAGCAGCCGGCTGGGTTCCCTCAGCGGCCTTGTGAATAATGCTCTGGGAAAGACCTGCTCCACATGGACGGATGGAGACTGTGCAATACAGCTGGATGATGTAAGCCTGTATGACAAGGCCTTAACTGCTGATCAGGTGAAAGCGGCAGCAGAAGGATATGGAATTGATGTGAGCCAGCAGAAGCCTCCGGCAGAAGAGATCGTACAGGATGACGGTTCTGCCGGTATGACAGAGATAGAAGAACTGGAAACAGCTTCGGTGGATGGAAGCAATGTGGTGCGGATCTGGGCAGATTCTTCCCAGAAATATTACTATTCTGCATACCGTAACGGAGAGGTTGTCATGAAATGCGCACCTCTGGGGCTGGTCACAAAAGGGGTAGATCTGTCCAGTAGCCTTGAACTGGATAAAGGTTCCATCCAGAAGACAAAGGGAAAAGAAGAGTACGACTGGATCCAGGGAAGTTCCAGTCATGTGTCCAAAGAGTACCAGGAGACAGCTTTTACCCTCAACAGGGGAAGCAGTAAAATCACTATGATCTTCCGTGTATTTGAGGACGGAATGGCATACCGCTACGAGGTAGACGGTGATACTGGCAGCAACGATGAGGTGACGGAGATAACGGAAGAGACAAGTTCTTTTGTACTTCCGGATGCGGCTAATATATGGACCATGGGAGTATCGGCAACTTATGAGGCAAGTACTTACACTCCGCGGAAGGTATCCAGCATTAAGAGCGCGAACAGCAGTTATGGACCTCCTATCCTGGGAAAAGTGCCGACCAATAACGGAGATTACTGGGTGCTTCTGGCAGAGGCAAACGTGTATAATGAAGAAGAGCCTTACTGCGCTTCTGGTTTCAAAACGAAGAAAGGCAGTACGGCACTGCAGGTTAATTTTGGAACGTATCTGGTGCAGGAAACAGACGAATCTCTGGACGGGAAGAAATATGATCCTTCCTATAAAGGAATTTCCAGCGTGAAGATGACCGATGTATTCCATACACCCTGGCGTGTAGCTATTATGACGGATAATTTGGAGAATCTGGTAAACAGTTCTCTGATCTCAGATCTGAATCCCCCGGCAGAGGGAGACTTCAGCTGGGTAGAACCGGGAACTTCTTCCTGGTCCTGGTGGTCAACCAGCGCTGACGAGATTGACTATGACACTATGTATGACTATATCGATTATGCCCAGGAGACGGGGCAGAAATACTGCCTCATCGATTTTGGATGGGAAGTGTGGGAAGACTACGAGACCAAGATTCGGGATCTGGCTGCCTATGCAGAGCCTAAGGGGGTCGGGCTGCTTCTGTGGTATGGTGTGAATAAGTTTGACCGGCCTCATAAGTTTGACCTGGATAATCCGGAGACCATTGAACAGGAATTTGCCTGGTGTGAAGAGCTGGGTGTCAAAGGTGTGAAAGTAGACTATATCAACAGTGACAGCCAGTTTGCCATGAAGGTCATGTATGATCTGGCATCCATTGCTGCCAAACATAAGCTGGTATTGAATTATCATGGATGTACCGATCCAAATGGGGAAAACCGGACATTTCCGAATATCTTGTCCAGTGAAGCAGTTATGGGTTCTGAGTACTTTAAGTGGGGAAGCGGCTCACCGGTGCAGTCCCTCTTGATGCTGCCCTATGCGAGAAATGTCATTGGCTCCATGGAGTTTACACCAGTAGGAATGAGAGTGAGGAATGTGGATGCCACTGATGGATTTATGCTGGGTATGACCGTTGTATATGAATCCGCGATCCAGACACTGGCACATTCTGCTTATGTATATCCGGGATATGGTGGATCTTCCCTGCTGGCAGGACTGCCGAGTTCATGGGATGAGAGCCGGCTGCTGGCAGGTGCTCCAGGAGAGTCTGTGATCCGGGCAAGGAGAAGCGGGGAAAACTGGTATGTAGGCGCTATGACCAATGAGGCCAGCGACTTTGAGATCTCCTTAGATTTCCTGGATCAGGGTGAGACTTATTATGCATATATTTATACTGATCGAGAAGAGGGCGGCATTGATGTGGAAACCCGTCTGGTGACTTCTGATACCGTGATGGATCTCAGTTTGATGAAAGCCGGAGGCTGTGCTATCAAATTCAGTAAGAATGACCCGATCGGAACAACAGTACATGATGGATATAAATATTATGAGGCAGAGGATGCGCAGCTGGGACAGGGGACTTCGATTTCCCAGACAGATTATGTCTCAGGTAAGAAGTTTGTAAATAATGTTGGTGGAAACAGTAATAAAACGGTAACCTTTGAGGTGGAGGCCCTGGAAGCAGGCGAGCATGAGTGCAGGCTCTTCCTGGTATCCCCGTCTGCAAAGAATCTGTATGTAAAGGTGAACGATGAGAAGCCTATTGAGCTGAAAGATATAGTTGCTGTGGCTGGAGATGGCAACGCTGTTGCGGCGAGGTCTATCAATGTTAACCTGGAGGCAGGTACCAATACAATCTGTCTGTATAATGACAAGGCTGGGGCACCGGGCATCGACCGGATCGCTATCTCCAAGGCAGACCTTTCTATGTCAGAGGTGACTTTGTCAAAAGAAGAATATGATTATAACGGAGAGAGAAATACACCGGCGGTAACTGTTGTAAGAAATGGCGTCACATTGACCGATGGAGAAGACTATCAGGTTTATTATTCCAACTGTAAACAGGCGGGTACTGCCACAGTGACAGTTGTGGGAATTGGTGAGTATGCCGGCAGGGTACAGAAAACGTATACCATTAAGAAGGCTCCGGAGCCGCCACAGGTATCACCGGCACCCCAGAATCCGGCAGGAAATGGTGCACAGGCAACCCCGGCGCCATCCGTTCCGACATCTGCACCGAAAGCGGGTGTAAAGAAACCAGGAAAGGTACAGGGTGTTACAGTTAAGAGCAAGAAGAAAAAGACGATGACAGTAAGCTTCAAGAAACTAAAAAATGTGTCATCCTATCAGATTTCTTACAGTATGAATAAGAAATGGAAAAAAGCGAAGACCATCGTTGTAAAGAAATCTCTTTCCAAGAAAGTGATCAAGAAACTGAAATCAAAGAAACTTTACTATGTTCGTGTGCGTGCACTTCGCAAATCAGGTGGGAAAAAGGTGTATGGAGCATGGAGCAAAGTGAAAAAAGTTAAGATCAAATAACAGGATGTAAATAATAGATGATCCTGGCCTGTCTGGCTGATTTCACGGCTCTGTCAGGCAAAATAAAAAGTACTATCAGTCATAGGAGAACCAGAGCAGACATATTGTGAAAATGGTTCACCGATTGGTAGTACTTTTTCTTTCTGGGTTGACGTGCCGGAAAAGAGGTGATAGTATAAAGCTGATTGGCATGATGAGGAGGGGCAGTCATGGAAGAAGAGTGGCAGGATGGAGTCTGGTGGCTGAATTTTAGTCAATATGAAGATTTGCGTCTCTATGAGGTGGGGAGGCAGAAATGTCCCGCAGGCTATGAATTCGGACCTATTATCCGGGATAAGTATATTCTGCACTATGTTCTT
Source organism: uncultured Eubacterium sp. (assembly GCA_910585745.1). GTDB lineage: Bacteria > Bacillota > Clostridia > Lachnospirales > Lachnospiraceae > Eubacterium_F. The sequence continues at coordinate 47,449 of CAJUFM010000011.1, forward strand.
AATGGGGCGGGGATGCTGTATTTAGATCAAAAAGAGTTTGCAGTAAAGGAGCAGAGCCTGTTTTTAATGCCCCCCAACACGCTGGTCCGCTACCAGGCAGACACGGAAAGACCCTGGCATTATATATGGATCCATATCCATGGATTTAAAGTGGTGGAGCTGCTGCAGAAGGCAGGACTGACAAGAAAGTCGCCGGTGCTAAGGCTGCCAGAAGCAGGAGCGCAGCTGGGAGGGCTTCTGCAGGAAATATGCAGCTGCCACGATCAGGAGTATACCTGTATGGGAAAATTATATGATTTTTTCCAGCTTCTGATCGATCATTCTCCAGATAAGCCGGAGGAGGGGGAGCAGACAGAACCAGCCCTTCGTTACGTTCAGTGGGTCATTGATTATATCAATCAAAAATATTCAGAGCCGATCAGTGTACAGAGTATAGCCGATTTTTGTGGAATTGACAGATCCTATCTCAGCAAGGTGTTCAAATATGCCACAGGTTATACTATTCAGGAATATTTGATCCAGTTTCGGATCAAGAAGGCGAAGCAGCTTCTCAGTGAGACTGCCATGCCAGTGCAGCACGTCTCTTATTCCGTCGGCTATAATGATCCATTTTCTTTTTCAAAGGTATTCAAAAGACAGACGGGCATGTCTCCGTCAGTATGGAGAAATGCAGGGGGAAATAAAATATGAAGTATATTTCGATCAGAAAAGTTCTGGGCGGTAGATTTATTCACCGCTACGATATTACCTATGAGACAGAAGAGGGGCATGAAAAGATATACGAGATGATCAGCCGGAATCCAGAAGTGAAGAGGCTGGAGGATCTACAGGAAAAAAAAGCAGATGCGGTGGTGCTGATCCTGCACGATGCGAGCGGGGAAAAACTGCTTCTCAACCGTGAGCTGCGTCTGGCACCCGGGGAGTGGGTGTACAACTTTCCAGCGGGACTGATCGAGCGGGGCGAGACGCCAGAGGAGAGCGCCGCCAGGGAATTGAAGGAAGAGACGGGGCTTGAATTGGCAGATATCAAAGAAATCCTGCCCATTAGTTACAGTGCGGTGGGATTTTCCAATGAGACCAATCTCTGTATCCTGGGTACGGCGGAGGGCAGGATCCGGAAGAGTGACTCACCGGCAGAAGAGATCGAGGCCGGGTGGTACACGAAGAAAGAAGTCCGGCATCTTCTCCAAAATGAACTTTTTGCCGGCAGAACCCAGGCATACAGCTATTTGTGGAGCAGGGAGTAAGGCGCAGAAAATAGCTGGAAAATTATTTTGAATTGTGGTAAAATAACGAAAGAAAATCTCAGATAGGGAGGCAGAAAAAATGAAGAATAAAAGTATTGGAATAATAACAATTATTTTAATTGCACAGATCATTGTGATGGCGGTCGTGTATTATTTTGTGAATTTTTCTGTGACGGGATCAATAAAAGAAAATGCTGTGAAGACGATGGAAACCGTTTCTCAGGAACGATCACAGATTATCGAGAATTATATTGTTGATACGGAGAACTATCTGACGGCATACAGCCGTGCAGGGGAGATCAAAGCACTGTTAGAGGATCCTTCGAATCCGGCTGCTGTCAAGGAAGCACAGGCATATACGGAGCGTTTCAGCAAGGACAGGGAGTACCTGGAAGGGATCTATACCAGCGACTGGCAGACAAATGTGCTGGCACACACCAATCCTAAAGTGGTTGGTATAACCACGAGAGAGGGCGAGGCGCTGTCAGCGCTGCAGAAACTGCTGCTGGATTCGGAAAAGGTGTATAATGCAGGAATTATCATTTCTCCTGCCAGCAAGACACAGATCATTTCTATTTACCAGGCATGCTATGATGAGAATAATAACCCTGTTGGCCTGGTAGGTGGCGGTATTTTTACGGAAGGTCTGGTAAATATATTGGACAGTCTGCCAGCAGAGGGAATGAAACAGTTAAATTATTACCTTGTGAATACAAAGACAGGGGAATATATTTTCCATTCGGATAAAGACAAAATAACGAAGGTGGCAGAGGAACCGTACATAAAGGATATTTTACAGCAGATCAAGGACGGCGAAAGTTCCGGTTCACTGACCTTTGATGAAGGGGATACGGAGTATCTGGCATCCTATCAGTTTATGGATGGAAGGGACTGGGCATTTGTTATCACCGATCCCTCTTCAGAAGTTTTTAGTTCCCTGAGGGGGATCCGGTTTACGCTGGTTCTTATCTGTATTGTTGGAGTTGCCATTCTGATGGCATTTACATATAAAATTATAGATCGGCTCATAAAGTCGCTGAAAGAGGTTGTGGAAACCCTGGGATTATGCAGCGGTTCCCTTAATACAAAAACCGATGATTTGAGTACACATGCCCAGAGTCTTGTGGGGTGTGTGACAGAAAACACCTCGATCATTGAGGAATTGACGGCGAGTCAGGTACATACCGATGATATCGTGGAAGATGTGCATGAGAAGGTTATGGACATTAGTAAGTGGATGGAAAATACGATGGAACATCTGGGAATGAGTGTTAAATCCAGTGAGGGATTGATCCGCCGTTCCAGCGAGATGAATGAACAGGCTCAGAATGCCTATGAAAACAGCCGCAAGACTTTTGAGGAAACAAAAGAGGTAGTCAGGGATGTCATGCAGAGACTGGAAGAAATTGCCAGGATCAACAAAATGACAGGAGAGATTGTGGACATTGCTTCCCAGACGAAGCTGCTCTCATTAAATGCTTCCCTGGAGGCGGCAAGAGCCGGGGAGGCTGGAAAAGGGTTTGAAGTGGTGGCTGAGGAAATTGGTGAGCTGGCACAGACGACGACGGCGACGGCAGGTGATATCCAGAGCATATGTGACGATGCCAATACTAGTATTGAGGACGTTAAAAAATGTTTTGACACGATCATACAGTTTTTAGAGCAGAATGTTATGGGGCAGTTTGAGGTTTTTGCAGAAAACGCCCGTCAGTACAGTGTCTCGGCAGACCAGATACGTCATGAAATCATGGACTTAAATCAATCGTCGGATGTGCTGAGCAATTCGCTTCAGCAGATCACCAGCAGCGTTACCTCTGTGAAGGAAGTTACCCGGGAAAATAGTACTGCTATCGGAATGATTGGACAGAAAAATGGTAATACTTCCCAAATAGCAGATAAAATCCAGCTGCAGTCAGAGGACAATAGAAAATTGATCCTACAGCTGGAAAAATTGATTAAACGTTTTAAGTTTTTTACGTCCTAAAATTGGAGATGAATCATAATGATACAAATCAGAAAATTATTTCAGGCAACAGATATGACAGTAGGAAGACCATGGGAAAAGATTGTTGCATTTACGCTTCCTATGCTGATCGGGAACATCGCACAGCAGCTTTATAATACCGTGGACAGTATCGTTGTGGGAAAATACGTAGGGGATAACGCCCTGGCCGCTGTAGGAAGCGCCGGCCCGATCCTGAACCTTCTGCTGGTGTTATTTATCGGCATTAGTATGGGGGCCAGCATTATGGTGGCTCAGTACTATGGAGCAAAGCAGAGAAAGGATCTTTCCTGTACCATAGGAAACTGTATTCTGCTGACGGCAGCAGCGGTGGCTATCATTATGGTTCTGTCATTGATCGTTGTAAAGCCGCTGCTGGTACTTTTGAAGACGCCGGAAAGTATCATTGGCTGGTGTACTTCGTATCTCATGATCATGTTTATCGGTATCGTGGGATGTGCCTACTACAATATTCTCAGTGGTGTTTTAAGAGGGCTTGGGGACTCCTTTTCTGCATTGTTGTACCTCCTGGTATCTACTGTGCTGAATATTGCCCTTGACCTGCTTTTTGTGGCAAAGCTGGGGATGGGAGTCAGCGGCGTGGCACTGGCTACGGTGATCGCCCAGGCGGTATCGGCAGTCCTGTGCTTTTGGCGTCTGGCTAAGATGACGGAGATATTTGACCTGAAGCTCTGTTATATGAAGCTTCATAAAAAATACGCGAAAAATATCGTCCGTCTGGGACTTCCTTCTGGTCTGACCCAGGCAATCTTTTCCATGGCTATGATCATTGTGCAGTCTCTGACCAATAGTTTTGGCGAAATGTTTATTGCGGCGAATGTAATCGTTATGAGGGTGGATGGTTTTGCGATGCTGCCCAACTTTTCCTTTGGAACTGCCATGACTACATACGCCGGGCAGAACGTGGGAGCGAGAAAACAGGATCGTGTGAGCCAGGGAGCGAAGCAGGGTACCTTGATCGCTGTGCTCACCACATCTGTTATCACAGGAGCCATTCTTATTTTCGGAAAGCAGCTTATGGGGATCTTTACTGATACTTCCGAGCTGGTGGATCTGAGCCGTCGTATGATGGGGATCATTGCATTTGGATATATAGCGATGGCAGTGACCCAGAGCTTATCCGGGGTCATGCGGGGAGCTGGTGACACGATGACACCGATGTGGATCTCTTTGTTTACGACAGTTGTAGTGCGTGTGCCTGTGGCATATGGCATCGCCTATCTGACCAGAAGTGCAGAACTTCCCAATGGAAGGCAGGAATGTATCTTTATTTCCCTGCTATGTTCCTGGGTGATCGGCGCTGCGGTGACGGCGGTTTTTTACCGCATGGGAAAATGGAGAGAAAAGGCGCTGAGTTAGCGCTTTATGACAGAAGGGCGGTATTTGACTGCCCTTCTGTTTTTGAGAGGAGAAAATATGATTTTAAAAAATAAGACCTATTTGTATGTGACGGAATTTTTTGCAGGGATGTCTGTGATGGCAGTGGAGCTTGGAGCCAGCCGCCTGCTGGCTCCTTATTTTAGTTCTTCCCAGATCGTGTGGACGATCATCATCGGAACGATTATGATCGCTATGGCGCTGGGGAATATTTATGGAGGAAGGGCCGCCGACAAAAATCCCGATCCGGACAGGCTGTATCGGAGAATGGTCGTGGCAGCTGTGTGGATCGCAGCCATTCCTGTGGTGGGCAAATATATCATACTGGGAATCTCTGCCCTGCTTATATTTTCCGTGAGCAGTAATTTTCTGATCTGGGCCGCCTTTGCCGCCTGTATGGCCATCTTTGTATTTCCTCTGTTTCTTTTGGGAACTGTAACTCCTTCCCTGGTAAAATATACCGTAGACAGTTTGGAGGACAGCGGAAAGACCGTAGGTATGCTGAATGCTTCCAATACTATAGGCAGCATCATAGGAACTTTTGTGCCCACCTTCGTGACGATTCCTGCCTTTGGAACCTCAGTGACATTTTTGGTCTTTGCGGGAATTCTTTTACTTCTGGCCCTGATTTATTTTGTGAGCAAAAAGAGAGGGAGCAGAGGTGTAACTGTGGGAGTGCTGCTGTTTGTTTTGTGCTGTGCTGGCAGTTCCTTCAGCGGTTTTGCCTTCTGGGAGAAGGGGCTGATCTATGAAGGGGAGTCCGTATACAACTATCTGCAGGTCAAAGAGGACAAAAATAATGTGATCCTCTCCACAAATGTGCTATTTGGCGTGCAGTCGATGCTGCGAAAAGATGCCAGCCTGTCGGGGATGTATTATGATTATATGATGGCGGCGCCGGTTATGGCGGGAGTGAATGAGAAAGAAGATCTGGAGGTGCTGGTCCTTGGCATGGGGACGGGAACCTTTGCCCTCCAGTGTGAGAGATATTTTGACAATATTCACATCGAGGGTGTGGAAATCGATGAGAAAATCACAGAACTTGCGAAGCAGTACTTTCAGCAGCCAGAAGATATACCGGTGGCTACTTATGACGGCAGGGCGTATCTGAACGCTGTGGATAAAAAATATGATGTGATCCTGGTAGATGCTTTTCAGGATATTACCATTCCCTTCCAGATGTCCTCCTTTGAATTTTTTACCCTTGTACAGGCTCATTTGAAAGAGGGCGGGGTAATGGCAGTGAACCTGAATATGAAGGGAAGCGAGGAGGGTGATATCAACCAATACCTGTCGGATACCATCGGCAGCGTATTTAAACATGTATATACGATAGATGTGCCTGGATGTACAAACCGTGCCTTATATGCCTTTAATTCCAGGGAGACTGTGGATCGCTTCCGAAGAGGGATCACTGCTGAGACCGATGCAGATCTCATGGGACTTATGCAAAAAATACTGGACGGAATGCAGCCCTATGAAGCCGGAGATCTTGTGATGACAGATGATAAGGCACCGGTGGAGCTCCTGGGGATGCGGGTCATTGACAGCCTGATCCAGGATGAGGTGGAGTATTATCGGGGGATCTATGAAAGAGAGGGTGTAGAGGGGCTGCTAAAAGGGTTTTAAGAACCATGTTGTGTCCGCCCAAATGGGTAGTCGCTGGGGTATCAACCAATGGTTGATATGATATCTACGGTTGGTTGCTGTTCCTGCCAGCGGTGGGAAATTATAATGATGTTAATCAGCTAAGAAAAAGCAATTTGGTAAATAGTCAAGAAGTATTTTAAAAAGATTTTCAGATTAAAGG
>CAJUFM010000012.1 GCA_910585745.1 uncultured Eubacterium sp.
CGCCGGGCAGGCGGTTCAGAACATGAACATATTGTTCGGGCTGGATGAGACGGAAGGGCTTCGCCTGGTTCCAGTATTTCCGTGATAAAGAGGGAGGAAAGTGTGAATAGGCAGCAGAGCTGCCTATTCACACTGGTAGAATCCGCAAAGCGGATTCTACGCTACTAATTCAAGTATTGTTTGTGCCGCCTGCGGCGCATGGAGGAAAGATATGATAAAACAGATGGATGGGGGCGTGACAGCCGCCCAGGGATTTCAGGCGGCAGGAGCAGCTGCCGGAATAAAATATGAAAACAGGAAGGACATGGCACTGGTGTACACCAGGGAGCCCGCTGTGGCGGCGGGAACTTTTACTACAAATGTAGTAAAAGCTGCCCCAGTGCTGTGGGACAAAGAACTGATTGAAAACGGGAATCCGGTTCATGCTGTCGTACTGAACAGCGGTATTGCCAATGCCTGTACGGGAGAGGAAGGCAAAGAGAATAATGTTCAGATGGCGGCGGCAGTGGCAGAGGAACTGTCTGTCTCTGCACAGGAAGTCCTTACCTGTTCCACAGGCGTCATTGGGATGCAGCTGAATATGGAGCCGGTAAAGAATGGTGCGAAACTGCTGAAGGAGGCTCTGGCAGATACGAGAGAGGCGGCAAGGGCAGCGGCAGAAGCGATCATGACTACAGATACTTGTCCGAAGGAATGTGCGGCAGAATTTGAGTCAGAGGGAAAGAAAGTGATTGTCGGCGGCATGTCTAAGGGATCCGGCATGATCCACCCGAATATGGCGACGATGTTAAGTGTCATTACCACAGATGCCTGCATTGGACAGGAACTTCTTGCGGAGACTCTCCGGAGTGTGGTGGGAGATACCTTCAATATGATCTCGGTGGACAGGGATACTTCTACTAATGACACCTGTATTGTGCTGGCAAACGGAATGTCTGGGATTCCTGAGATCAAGAAAGGGACGGAGGCATATGAAGCATTCCGGGAGGCGCTGCTGCATGTGGCGCGAGAGCTGGCGAAGCAGATGGCTGGCGACGGTGAGGGCTGTACAAAGCTTCTGGAAGTAAAGGTGGAAAATGCGGCGACAGTGGAGGCAGCAAAACAGCTCAGTAAGTCCGTTATCACCTCCAATCTTGTTAAGACCGCTGTCTATGGAAGCGATGCCAACTGGGGAAGGATACTTTGTGCATTAGGGTATGCCGGGGTGGAGTTTGATCCGGAGAAGGTGGATCTGACCATCTGTGCCGAAGGCGAACAGGGCATGGAATCCATCGTGCTCGTAAAAGACGGAGTGGCGACAGGGTACAGCGAAGAAGAAGCTACTAAGCTTCTCAGCCAGAGTAAGGTATCGGTGGTCTGTGATATGAAACAGGGGTCTTCATCCGCTGTGGCGTGGGGGTGCGATCTGACCTATGATTATGTGAAAATAAATGGTGATTACCGGTCATAATAGATGAAAGAACAGAAAGGTTATGGAGAACAATGGAAGAATTTATGCATGAGGTGCTGATCAAGGCGGAGACCTTGATCGAAGCGCTCCCTTATATCAGGGATTTTAATAATAAAAAAGTAGTGGTAAAATACGGTGGCAGCGCCATGCTGGATGAAAAACTCCAGCAGAGTGTGATCAAAGATGTTGCCCTGCTGAAGCTGGTGGGAATGAAGCCGATCATTGTTCACGGCGGCGGAAAGGAGATCAGCAAGTGGGTGAAGCTCATGGGCAAAGAGCCGGAGTTTGTAGAAGGGCTTCGGGTGACGGATGACGATACTATGGAAGTGGCAGAGATGGTATTGAATAAGGTAAACAAGCATCTTGTACAGATGATGGAGAAGCTGGGCGTCCGGGCTGCCGGCATCAGTGGAAAAGATGGCGGTACGATCCACTGCGATAAGAAAATGGTAAATGGCAGGGATATCGGTTATGTAGGAGATGTAAAGGAAGTAAACTGCGAGCTTATCGATACTCTTTTGGAAAATGATTTTGTACCGATCATCGCCCCCATCGGTCTTGGAGATGATTTTAAGTCCTATAACATAAACGCTGACGATGCGGCGTGTGCCATCGCCAAATCCATAAGGGCAGAGAAGCTGGCCTTTATGACAGACATAGAAGGGGTATGCCGGGATGCGGGAGATCCCTCTACGCTGATGTCCGTGCTGACACTGGATGAGGCAAATAAGCTGATCGAGGACGGTTTTATCGGCGGCGGCATGCTTCCCAAACTGAGAAACTGCATCGATGCGGTAGAGGGCGGCGTGAGCCGGGTTCATATCCTTGATGGGCGGAGGGACCACTGCCTTTTGCTTGAGTTCTATACGAAAAAGGGTATCGGAACGGCGATTATTAATAACGAAGAGAATCTGTATGCCCATGAAACAGAGTAATATGACATAAAGTGAGGTTTGGTGAAATGATGAAAAACAGCATAGATGAGGCGGAGACATATCTGATCCACTCCTACAACCGGTATCCGGTGGAGCTGGATCATGGACAGGGGGTATACCTCTTTGATACGGAAGGAAAAAAGTACCTTGATTTTGGCGGCGGTATTGCCGTATGCGCCCTTGGCTACAGCGATGAGGAATTTAAAGAGGCGCTGAAAGAACAGATTGACAAGGGACTGCATTTTTCTAATTACTTTTATTCAGAACCTTTGAAGAAGGCAGCCCAGGGACTGGCGAAAGCCACAGGGCTGGACAAGGTATTTATGGCAAACAGTGGAACGGAAGCCAACGAGGGGGCTTTGAAGCTGGCGAGGAAATATGCCCTGATGAAAGGTTACACGGACCGGACGGAGATCGTCTCCATGAATAAGGCATTCCATGGAAGAAGTATGGGAGCGTTGTCTGTGACAGGGACCAAGAAATACCGGGAACCCTTTGAGCCGCTGATCTCTGGAGTCTGCTTTGCCGATTACAATGACCTGGAGAGTGTGGAGCAGAGCATATCGGATAAAACATACGCGGTCATCCTGGAGGCAGTCCAGGGTGAGGGCGGCATCTATCCGGCAGAGGGAGAATTTCTGAAAGGCGTCCGCGAGCTCTGCCACAAGCATGATATTATGATGATCTGCGATGAGATCCAGTGTGGGATGGGACGTACGGGAAAGATGTTTGCCTATGAAAATTACGGCATAAAGCCGGATATCGTCACCATGGCGAAGGGAATTGGAAATGGCATCACCGTGGGTGCTATTGCGGCGACGGAAGAGGTGGCAAAAGCACTGGTGCCGGGAGACCACGGTACGACTTTTGGCGGAAATCCCCTGGCTTGTACAGCCGTTGTCAAGTCTCTGGAAATATTTGAGGAAAAGAAGATTTTAGAGCATGTAAATACTGTGGGAAAATATCTTGAAAACAAGCTCTCCGGGCTTGTGGATACATATGCTGTGGCGAAAGAAACGAGAGGTCTGGGACTGATGCGCGGTCTGGAATGTGATGCGCCGATGGGAGAACTCTGCAGCAAAGCGCTGGAAAAGGGATTGATCCTGATGAGCGCTGGAACCAATGTGATCCGTTTTGTCCCTCCGCTGGTGGTAGAGACATGCCACATTGACGAAATGACAGGGATCCTGGAACAGATCCTTTCAGAATATGAGTGATTTCGGCTATGCCGGGTTAGCCAGACGGTGCAGTTGATCAAAAAAACAGCCATCCAATGTCGTAATATTAATATACGGTATGGATGGCTGTAATGTTTTACTGAATGATGATGCTGGCGCACTCCAGATCATCTGCCAGATCATATACATTTCCGGTTTTTAAGCCGACTACAGTTGGTCTCAGGACGGAGTGCTTGTTATTCTTAACCACCCTGGCGTCCTCCCCGATGCTGAGTGTTACGGTGGAATTCACCGGGTAGAGGATAACACTCTCAAGAAAACATTTCATGGCGGAGATATCAAGTTCCTCCGTCATGGACATGATCATTTCCACGGCGGTACGCTGTGAAAAGGATTTCTTGTAAGGGCGCTCTGTCACGAGAGCATCGTATACATCTGTCACGGAAAGAATTTTGGCAAAGGGAACAATCTTTTCAGAAGTGCAGCCAAGAGGATATCCTTTACCGTTCATTTTTTCATGGTGCTGCAGCACCGACAGAGAAATAACATTAGAGATTTCTTTTTTTTCTTTTAATATTTCATAGCCAAGGGTGGAATGGGACTTCATAATGGCGAATTCTTCATCGTTCAATCTAGCCGGTTTATTCAGGATCTCCAGCGGAATTTTTGATTTGCCCATGTCGTGGAGCAGCCCGGCGATGCCGATATCGTATACCTCTTTTTGAGAAAGTCCTTTGTTTCGGGCAATGATCATGGACAGCGTAGCCACATCCACACTGTGTTTAAAGGTGTACTCATCACTGGTCTTTAATGCGCTGATATCCACGGCGAGAGCATCGTTGTCATCGATGGCTTTCATCAGGTCTGCGGTGATCTTATTGGCAGTATTGGTAAACTGCTCCGAGCTGGAATTGTTGTATAGATATTGTATTCCTTCAGAGACACGTTTTTTTACACTTTCAGAAAGCTTGACCTTAGCGGGATCTTTCGTCTTATATTTATCTATATTTTTACGCACAAAATCAGGCAGAGGTGGTTCCGGCTTGTCCGGTTCCGGATCTTCTTCCCCTTCCTGTATGTATACACCAGTGATTCCGCGTTTTTTCATTCCGTCGATAAGAAACTCGTCCAACGGTGTGCCGCGGGCGATCAGTGTGCGGTCCATCCGGTCTTTGATTGTCTGATCTATCTTCATACCCTCTTTCAGAGAGCTAATGCGTACATAATAACGTCTAATCAATCCATCCACCACCATTTTTTGGGTATCTGCTATCTATATGTCCAAAGAGTATAGTATAAATTATATATCGGCAGAGATGAAAATATTATGAATATGAAATAAAATATTGAATATTATTTATTGTGGTGGGTACTTTGAAGGATTAAGGCAAATTGTTAAAAACTGGTTAAAATAGTTGGAGAAAATGCGAAAACTCGAGGAATACTAATTGACAATCGTTGTTTTTATGTGATAAAATCAAAAAAAGTATTTTTATGTTGAATTGGTATGGTTAGTAGTGTTTTTGTAGCTGCAGAAATCAAGCAGTATATTACTTGTTTTTAAATTATATAATGTAAATCGCTATTCCTATGGTTTGGGGAATTGATGTGGGGGCATATTTATGAAAGATATTCGGATGACATATACAGATACAGATATTTTTTTGTCTACTTATATTTTGACATTTTTCAGGATGGCTGGTATATATGTATATGAAAGAGTAGAATGTAAAGATGCCCAGACGCAAAAATTAATGAGATATCCAGAAGCTTCTTTTGATATTGAGATTTTTATTTTAAATGACTCGGATTCAAAGTTTGAAATCCCCCCCGATGCGATTGTGATCAGCATGGGTAAAAAGGAAAGCGGGCGTCTTAATCGGAATTATGATATAATTTATCTGGAAGCGGAGGACTCGCCCAAAGAATGTATGGAAAAGTTATTAGAACACCTATGTGAATCATACGATCAATTTGGCATGGAAAAGGCGTGCTTATTGAAATTACTTAATTTGTATGATAAAAATTATATCATGGAAACGATTTTGGGAACGAGGTTTTTTGCTCCGGATCAGGATATATATCGTGAAGTTTGTGTCAACTATCGTAGAGTAGTCCAAAAAATTTACGAACTTAATTGTGACGAAAGCAAATTTTTAATGTTTGCCTACGTTTATCTGGCGTATGAATATAATTACTACTGTAAGCGGTTAAATGAAGTTTTTTTATATGATGTAAATAGTATTTTGGACATTTTAAATGACTTGGCAAGCGGCTCCGATGAACAATGGAACGATCTGGATTTGCTTTATGCACAGGTATATGATGACCTTTTAGGGAAATACCGAGAGGCTTCCGAGTATTATGCGAAGGCGGCAGAAAAAGGTTATAATGCATTTGCGTGTTATAAGATGGGAAATATCTGGAAAGGGGAGTATAGGGATCCTATCACGGCTTTAAAGTATTTTACGAAGGCAGTGGATATAAACCCTAACTATTATCGGGCGATATATAAAATGGCAGAGTGTTATGTCTCTCTTCAAAATATTGAAGAAGCTGAACGCCAATACATGCGGATTGTACAAATTCTGCAGGCCAGGCGTTATAAACAGATCTTACGCCCTATGGAAATTGAATATTTATATAAAACATATAAAAATTTAGCGAAGATTGAGAGAAATGACCATAACAATATAAATGGTGCAATATCTTATTATGAAAATGCAGAGTATTTGTGGAATCAAATTTGTGACAATCAGGATTCTTATGATTTCTGTTCCGGGTTCAAGAATGTAATCAGAAAAGCAAATTCAGATATTATTAATAAGCAATATGAACTGCTAAAAGATAAGTTAAAGATTTCACAAATTTATGATAATTTGTGCACTTTATACTCGCAGATCTCCAATCACGAAAAGGCAAAAATATATGAAGAACTTTTGAAGAAGGAAGGCTGATAAAATGAAGGAATATACTTTGGATACAAATACGGTTAACCGGGTAAGGATAGAAAATTTTAAGGATTTTGACACCTCTCTTTTCGCATCTCAGTATCAAAGAGCTGTCATGTATGTTTCGGATATCTTAAATAATAATGACAAAGTGAAATCGGAAAATGAAACAGGCTTCGATATAGAGATCTCCAATACGGTTTCTTTTTTAGGAGGACGTGGTACAGGGAAAACATCTGCGATGTTTTCCTTTTCTAAATTTTTAAGAGAATATGGTCAATATGTAAAACAGACCGAGAATGGAGAGATGGGAGAAGGTTACAAGATCAGAGATGATGTAACTTTTTTGACATTGGATGCAATTCTTGCCTCTATGCTGGGACATAATGAAGGTGTACTTGAAATTGTTCTTGCCAGGATGTGGGATTATTATGAACAGATAGAGAAAGAGGGAGGGAGAAGTGAAAAATCCTTAATTTCAAAAGAGAGAATGGCAAAAGAATTTTCTGCTCTGAAATCAGATTATCAGAACTATCTCGAAATGTCGAAACCTACCCAGTTGACGACAATAAAACAATTACATAATCTAGCGGGCAGCATGAACTTAAGGAAAACTTTTCGAGATTTTGTCTCTCTGTTTTTGGATACTATTTTAGAAAACACTTCTTCTAAAAAAGAAAAATATCTGGTGCTGACGATCGATGATGTCGATATGGCCGGGCTAAATTCATACCGTATCTTAGAACAGATTCATTTGTTTTTAGGTGTTCCCAATATAATCATCTTAATAACAGCGGATATTGAACGGTTAAATAAAATTTGTGAAAACCACTTTAATGAAGTATATTTTAATCAAAAGTTCCATATTCAAAATGATGAATATAAAATTGATATGAGATTAAAAGAAACATTGGCCAATGAGTATCTGAGTAAAATTATTGCGTTAAACCTCAGAGTCTACATGCCGGAAATACATACGTTAAACTTAATGACTGGATCTTCGGATTGTGAGTCCATAAATAAAAAAATATTAAAGATTCTATTTAAAAACAGGATTCAGTTGGATTGTGAAAGAGAAAAGTATCATTTTTTGGTTGGGAATACGCTGAGGGAAGTAGTGAATAAGTTATATGAAATAGAAAAGCTTGATTCATATACGGATTATGGAGCAAACCACATTATAGATTGGTTCCGAAACCATATAAAACATTCTATGCTGGAAAAGATAGATAGTATATCATCCTACGATAGACTGAGGCTTGTGTTTCAAAATGAGATATATGAGGTAAATAAGTTTTTTATTCATTTTATAGATGACGTATTAAAACCTTACCTGAACCGTTACGAGTATCATACATATCTTAGGGACAGCCTGCAGGCAGGCTGCCGGCTCAGTGAAGTTCTTTTTGGATGTCATCTGCTGGAACGTAGAGAGTTTAATAGCAAAAACACTATAAACTTTATTTTGGCTTATTATACTCTTTTGTTAAGTGAGAATAATCAGGAAGATATAGCAGACCAGTTATTTAAACAGTCCATTTTTGGCAATTATGTAGAAAATATACTCCCAGGCATGTTAGAATTTATCCGGCCTAAAACCCGTGACGGTATTCAAACGGGTGCGCCTTTAAGCCTGTTAGATATCACTTTGACTATTTCCAGGGAGGAAATACTAAAATGTGCAAAAGGCAGAGATAAGCAAAGATCAAGGGAGATCAATATCCTTTTAAATTCAAAATTCAGCGGGATCAGGGGAGATATTTTAGCTTTTCAGGCGATATTATCTTTTTATGATATTACAAAATACAGAAAGAGCTGGGCGGAAAAAAACATTTTTGATTTTAGCTATGAGATTAGAAGTATTGATAATGTCAAATTAGACCATAGCAGCAATGAAGATGCTTTAAAAAGCGATGACAATTATGTCGTTGTATTGAAAATGAGTCCTCAAAAAGATTTATCGGCAGATTTTAATATCGATTATGCTCTATGTGATGTTCAAAATATGAAATGGATCTGCAAATCCTTTAAAAATAATTTTAAAAATGGAGTGATCGAGCAATTTGATCTGGCCCTGCAGCATACCACTCATAAGGATATTCAGTGTTGTAAAAAAGAACTTTTGCAGCAAAGGCTTGAGATAGAACGATACTATTTGTATGATTTGATCGAAAAATGGGAAAAGAAGCATAACACCAATACTGTTTTTCCAGTGAACAACGTTGAATTGACTTACAATATTGGAAGAAAATTAGAAGAAAAAGCGGTATATTTTGACGCTGAAAGAATTTATGATATCATACAGGATATATATGATACCATATCTAATGAATTGAAGGAGAGAGATAAATTTTTGGACAGACAAGGAACAGTCGATAATTATTTTAAATCTTTTAGATTTTATCCTGTTGTCTACCTGTTTATTAAAAAGGATAAAAATATTAAAGAAAGTTTGCAAAAAATGATTAATAAACTTCAGAGACCTTTAGATTTTCAACATGATACTCCGTTAATGGATTAAGATTCAAAGGAGAATATTGGAATGGATAATATACGTGCTGTCATAGGAATATTATTTAATCATATCTCCATACAGGAAGTGCAGAACCAAGAGATTCGTTACAATAATATTCCGTTACAAACATTTGAAATACTGGCCAATGAATATATGACGAGGTGTTCAAATGATGAAATCCACAATCTTTATTATTTTTTGAAAAGTGAGCTTAAATGGATGAAGCATAAAAATTATTATGAGGAGGATGACGGAAAAGAGGGAACTGAAATTAATGTTTTTGACGTACTTTATCTTTTTGATGGAGAAGTTTTGACAGAGGAGAATGGTCAGCCTGTATGTGAATATCTTCATTTTTTGCGATGGCATGAGATGACGAAAGAGATCGGAGAGGATATTTTTATTACATCGTATCTTGCCTTTCAGGATGTTCATGGGAGAAATAAGAGAAAAAATTTTTTCTGGAAACCGGTTATCGGACATAACAGCCGGGCATTAAATAAAGTTTTGGAAAAAGGGGTGGCAGAAAATCATTTCCATCTAAAAGGATCTGCTCCTTTGTTTCACATTTCCTGGATAAGCTTGATGAATGATGTGATTAATCCGGATTTTAAAGATGCGTTGGAACGGAGTGATAAAAGACGATTAAAACGAAATGCAGCGTACCAGGGCGGTTATATGGAAGAATCTCTGTATTCTTTGTATCTGAAAGCTGCCTGTATTCGGATTTATCTTTTTAAAGGAATCAAGGGCATTGATCCTAATCTGAGGAAATATTTATTGGATTATATTGATTCCCCTTTGGAATTGGTTCAGCATGTAGGAGAACTGCAGCATGAGATTGAACTGTACCAGAATTTTTATGGCACGGAGTATGATTATGCAATATGTGAAACAGATCTGGCGACAAATCCTGACCATCATTTGAATGAAATATTAGCTGGCGAGAGATGGCTCATGTACGAAGTTTTTTACAAAATATATAGCCGGGAGTGTGAAGGAGATGATCTATGCCAGCTTTTTTATCTTTATCTTATTATTAAAAATATATTGCGGTCTGAGATTGTCCAAGTAAACGAAAATATTGGATTTGATAATTTTTTGCTATATCAAAACCGAAAGGAATGGTTTATTGAAAATACAAAATATTATGATGTTTTTTTGAAAATGGCAGTAAAAGATACTATATTGAATCAGCATATTGAAAAACTGGAAGCACGTATTACGCCAAAAAAAACAGCGGAAGAAAATCTTTTTTATATAAAAAATATGGATGAAATTATCTCAGGCGACGATGAAATGATGAAAAATAAATTTTTCTACGTTATGCATTTTATTAAAGAAAAGGATGAATTTACGGATGAGGTTGGAATGTGCCGGCATTATGAAAAACGGGAATCCGTTGAAAAAATTGCGAAAGCATTGGCTGAATTTAGGGAAAAATATCCAGAATATGCGGAGAGAGTACGCGGACTAGATGCCAGTGCCGCTGAGATCTGGTGCCGTCCGGAAGTGTTCGCTCAGGCATTTCGATTTTTGAGAAATCATGGAAGAATGGATTCTAATATAATACAACTGCGCTATACCTATCATGTAGGAGAGGATTTTCTTGATGTAGTAGATGGTTTAAGAGCGATTGATGAAGTTATTTCATACCTCAACTTTCAATGTGGAGACCGGCTTGGACATGCGTTGGCGTTAGGGATTGATATTGATGAGTGGTATAATAAGAAAGCTAATTTGTTGTTGATTGGCAGAATGGACTATTTAGACAATCTGGTTTGGCTTTATGGAAAAATCCGCAAATATCGCCTGGTAGGATGCGAGGATACCATAAATCATATAAAAAAAAGATATAATGAACTGATTAAATTAATTTATAAAAATCATGTAAAGAATAGTGGTTTTGAATTTTCTATAGAAAGTTATTATGATTCCTGGAAATTACGGGGTGATAACCCTTATAATTATATCGACGGCAGATTTAAAGTAGAAGATATATGTCTGGATGAATGGGATTATCATGCGATAAACAGAAAATATCCATCGAATTACCGCATTCGCTATGATAAAGAAACAGCATACTTGTATTATCTATATCATTTTAATCCGGAAATAAAAAGAACCGGGCAGGAGAGAATGGAAGTACATGTAAATCCCGCCATTGTAAAAGCCGTCAAAATGATTCAAAAAAGAATGCAGATAGAAATATGCGAAAGAGGAATTGGAATAGAAACGAATCCTTCTTCTAATTGTTCCATTGGTTCTTTTAAGCGTTATGACAGACACCCGATTAGTAAGTGGTATAATCTGGGCCTTACTAATAATTGTGAAGAACTTGAGACATGTCCCCAACTGTTAGTGTCAATCAATACAGATGACCAGGGTGTATTTAATACATATTTGGAAAATGAATATGCTTATCTGGCTTTGGCATTGGAAAAATTGAAAAATGAAGATGGGACACCGAAGTATAAAAGGACGATGATTTTGCAATGGCTGGAGAATATAAGAAAAATGGGACTGGAGCAAAGTTTTTTGTAAACACATTAATTAGTGTCTGCTTTGTAAATTATATAAAGGGGCTGTCGCACTAACGATTTGACCTATACTTAGTGCGACAGCCTCTTTATAGGAAGAAGACGCGAGACTGCGTCCCTGCAATTATGTTACCTGTCAAATAATTTCCTTGATGCACATAATCCTTGCGGGCCTGCACTCAAACCATTCTTTTACACAGGTAACGGAAATCTGAAAAAAGCAAAAAACCTCCCACCAAGGTTTTTTTGCTTTTTACATTTTTCATACTACTATACGCTTTAAAGAGTAATAATCCATATCACTCATAAGGCACATAAATTGAATCTATTGCACAAGTATGCAATGTTTCTCCATTAAACTCAAAATAATAATTATAGATAAGTGTAAATTCATATTTTTTAAATCCTTCAATCTCATATAAATCTTCAGTAAAGTCAATTCTTAACTGATCAGCACTAACTTCTTTTACTTGATCAACATCATAAATTGCCTTAACTACAATATCATTTGAATCTGGTACCTTTCCTTTCTGAATAATATCTCCAATATAATCACACATTATTGAGTCAGGATACAAAATATCAGAATCTACTTCAACTATTTCTACTCGTAATATTGCAGAAAATTCTTTGTATGTTGCAACTTTTTCAACATACTTTTTACCAGATTCTTCTACAATCTTTCCCTCATCCAAAAGAAATTCACCAAAATTCAAATTTCTTTGTGTATTATCGTCGTATTTTACAGTCACAACTACACTCATTCTGTTAACAAACCCCATAGATACATCTTGATTTGAAGTTGTATTATTTAACGGGAGCTTTCCTTCGAACTCTGCTGTTATACCTATAGGTTTTCTTGTTGTTAAAGGAGGTGTTGATGGAGATGCAGTATTAGTTGGCGCAGGTGACACTGATGTACTTGGTGTTGCTGGAACATCAGGCACAGAAGAAGGTGGATTAGGCGTTTTTGGAATATCAGGTGATCCTGTTGCAGGATCAGATGATTTTTCCGGAACACTTGGTGTCTGTCCCGCTCCTTCAGGTGGCTTAGGTATTTGTGTTTGCGTTACACCAGCCTGTGGTGGCTGTGTTTCGATCACATTCGGTGTTGCTGGTTGCGATGTGCTTGGTGTTTTTGTTACTACCTTTTTGACCAGCTTTTTGACAGTAATTGTCACTGTCTTTTTCTGCTTGCCTTTTTTGGCAATAACAGTGATTTTTACTTTACCTGCCTTCTTACCTTTGACAATTCCTTTGGAGTTTACTGTGGCAATCTTCTTGTTTGAAGATTTGAACTTACACTTGATGTTTGTCTTAATTTTTATGCTTCTGTTCACTACAACATTCTTAGGCGAAGTCACCTTAAGTTTCTTTGTTGCCGCTTCTGCGGCTGTGGGGGATGCGATTAAAGAGCCGATCAGGGCTGCTGTTAATATTACAGACAAAATCTTTGTGTGATTTCTTTTCATGATTAATCTCTCCTCGTATCATAAGTTTATAAATGGCTTCTTTAAAAATATATCATATTCTTAGATAAAAAACAACTACGTATGTTGCCGTTGCCGATACTTTATAAAGCAATATAAAAGACAGGTGGGAGGGGGCGAAATAGATTTCGGCAACATGACCGGTAATTACGGAACGGGATACATTATCTCATCGCTGTTTTTAATACTTTGAAATTCTTTGGCAATAGCATATCCTTTGTTTTCTGTCCCAATTCCGATTTGTGCCATGGAATAGCTATGGTTACGGAGTTTTAGCATAAATTTTTTTAGTTCCAGTTGGCTGAAACTGGTATTATAGTTACATTCAATTAGGCTGTTGGGAATCACATAAAAAGGTTGTTCGTAGATATCCGGCCACGGTTGAAAATCATCTTTGAATTTTCTGATGTCAGGGTCGAAGCATATTTCTTCAAATTTACTTTTGGCAATGATAATGCAATTGACATTAGAAAGAAGTCCGCGCATGAAGTCGTAATCAAGTTCGCGGATGGCATAACATAGTAAAATCATCTTAGACAGAAATGGCTTTCCGGGATTGCCAGGGGAAGGGGACAAAAGAACGCACTCCCGAAAGTGTAAAGTGTTAGTATAAAAAGTATCATGACCGTACATCAAGGTATACAGGCGTTCATTTTCAGACGCCAGATTTATGATAATATTATTGTTGAATTTGCAATAGATGATCGGTTGCCTGGTAGCTTTAATCTCGATATATCCGTCTCCCATACTACAAGGGTAAGGAATTGTGAGAGTAGCCACAGTCCGATTGGAAATGTGGTTGATTTTTAGAGTACATTTTATAATTGTATCATTTTTTCGGAGAGTATTGGTTTTTTAAGAGCTGGCTTTGGAGGTTCCCTAAGACTTCTGAAGCATATAACAATAAAAAGTACCCATAAAATTGGGGTCATCCAGCTGTATAAATTGAGAACCATATGAATTTGGGAGAAGAGAGACATCTGCATCGTCAGGAAGTGCGAGGATGCAGGACATACTCAAATTGAACATACGGCATAGCTGGGCTACTAAAGTTATATTGATAGAATAGTAGTTTGGTGCTTTTTCAAGGTATTTATTGTAATGGTTGTGCTTATTAATTGTTGGCTCGCTTGGAATAGAATATTCTTTTTCATTATAAAATCACCTTAAATAATTTTGGACATACTTTGCGGTTAATTTCATCCCATTCGCTAAAGATTTTTGAGGGAAAGGGGAAATGTGTTATGGCAGGCAAGAATAGAATTATTATTTCATGCAGAATGGCATTTTTGTAAATAGAATTCACAACGTAATTGAATATGTGAAAGAAAAGTATGTTGATAAATGGGCTGGAAGTGTCCCAGAAAATTTTAAAATTCCTCTTCATGATGGAGATATCGAGAAATCCGGCAATATAACTTTTAAGAATTGTTATTATTTGAATGCCAAGAGCAAGGACGCGCCGCAGATTGTTGACCAGAATGTAAAACCTGTTGTGAATCATGGGGAATTGTACTCTGGATGTTATGGTAATGTGAGTATGATATTTTACGCATATAATCATTGTGGAAATAAAGATATCAATGTCTGGCTCGGCAATATACAAAAGGTACGGGAGGTAAAAAACAGGGTAATAAGTTATCAATTAACCAATATGGGAAATTTGATATCTGGTATCTTTGGGGCGTTTGGAAATACACCTTCAAGAGTGGTTAGAGTTTACAAGGACACAAGAATCCCTATCAAATTTGGTTATTGTTACAGATAGAAATAATGATATGGAATTACTGGATATGTGTTTTAAAGCTTGTAATGCATCTCATACGCAGATTTCCGTTACCTGTGTAAAAGAATGGTTTGAGTGCAGGCCCGCAAGGATTATGTGCATCAAGGAAATTATTTGACAGGTAACATAATTGCAGGGACGCAGTCTCGCGTCTACATAAAGCAGAGCAGTTCTTCGTTGTATAATGCGGAACTGCTTTTTGCTGACCTGTCCTCCTTGAAAAAGAGTTGGCACATGCAAATCTCTGCCCAATCAGCGAGAGGTAATAAAATTAACTTTTTTGCTATAATACTTTATTTTATAAAGTAAAACGAAAAAAATATTAAAAAAACAAAAAATCACTTGAATTCTTAAAAAAATTATTGTATAATGCTTTCAGACAAAGGTGTCAGAGAAGAAATACATACCCAAAGTGTTTCTTTCTGGCACCTTTTTGTTTCAAATAAGTTGGAAAGAATCAAATCAAATGCGCATTATTTTCCAGGGTATGGTGATGTCGGTCTTGTGAAGATGCGTGAGAATGGAGGAATCAGTATGAGTGGCAAGTATGCAGAGGAGACAAAGAGAAAAGCCATTGGTATGTATGATCCAAGCTTTGAACATGATAACTGCGGGATCGGAGCGATCGTTAATATTAAAGGAAAGAAAACCCATGACACAGTAAAAAATGCCTTGGAGATCGTGGCTCACTTGGAGCACAGAGCCGGGAAGGATGGAGAGGGAAAGACAGGAGACGGCGTTGGCATCCTGCTGCAGATTTCCCACAAGTTCTTTCAGAAGGTGGCAGCCGGCATGGGCATTGAGATCGGGGAGGAAAGAGAGTATGGCGTAGGTATGTTTTTCTTTCCTCAGGATGAGCTCAAACGCAATCAGGCAAAGAAAATGTTTGAGACCATCGTGGATAAAGAGGGGCTGGCATTTCTGGGCTGGCGTGAGGTTCCCATCTCCCCCCGCATCCTGGGAAAAGCAGCGGTGGAATGCATGCCGTATATCATGCAGTGTTTTATCAAGAAGCCGGCAGAGATAAAAAAGGGACTGGAGTTCGACCGAAAGCTCTACATCGCCCGCCGTGTGTTTGAGCAGTCCAATGAAAATACCTATGTGGTATCTCTTTCCAGCCGAACCATTGTATATAAAGGAATGTTTCTGGTGGCGCAGCTGAGACAGTTTTTTGATGATCTGCAGGATCCGGACTACGAATCTGCCATAGCCATGGTTCACTCCCGTTTCAGCACTAATACCCAGCCCAGCTGGCAGCGCGCCCATCCGAACCGTTTCATCGTGCACAATGGTGAGATCAATACCATCCGGGGAAATGCAGATAAAATGCTGGCCAGAGAGGAGACGATGGAGTCGGATCATCTGACCGGAGAACTTCATAAGGTGCTTCCGGTGGTAAATACCGAGGGTTCTGATTCCGCTATGCTGGACAACACACTGGAATTTCTTGTGATGAGCGGCATGGAACTTCCTCTCGCCGTGATGATCACGATACCGGAACCCTGGGCGAATAACCGATATATCAGCGATAAGAAAAAGGATTTTTACCAGTACTATGCTACGATGATGGAACCCTGGGATGGGCCTGCCTCCATCCTGTTTTCAGATGGGGATATCATGGGAGCGGTATTGGACCGCAACGGACTCCGTCCTTCCCGCTATTATATCACCGATGACGACCAGCTGATCCTGTCCTCCGAGGTAGGGGTTATGCCCATCCGTGAAGAACATGTGGTAAAAAAAGACCGCCTGCGTCCGGGAAAAATGCTTTTGGTGGACACAGTGAAGGGTGAGTTGATCGACGACGATGAACTGAAAGAGACCTTTGCGTCAAAACAGCCCTACGGAGAGTGGCTGGATACCAATCTCGTGTGTCTGAAAGACCTTCAGATCCCGAATAAACGCATCGAGACTTACGATCCCGAGGAGAGCCTGCGGCTTCAGAAAGCATTTGGCTATACCTATGAGGAAGTGAGGTCTTCCATCCTTCCCATGGCAAAAAATGGTTCTGAGCCCATTGCGGCGATGGGACATGACACACCGCTGGCGGCGCTGAGCGGCCAGCCCCAGCCTTTGTATAACTATTTCAAACAGCGTTTTGCTCAGGTGACCAATCCGCCGATTGATGCTATAAGGGAAGAGGTTGTGACTTCCACTACGGTATACATTGGGGATGCGGGAAATCTGCTGGAAGAGAAGGCAGAAAACTGCCATTCACTCAAGATTGACGATCCAATCCTTACGAATACCGATCTCCTAAAGATCAAGTCCATGAATGTACCTGGTTTTAAGGTGGCAGTTATTCCCATCACCTACTATAAAAATACCTCTCTGGAAAAGGCGATTCACCGTCTTTATCTGGAGGCAGACCGGGCCTATAAGGACGGCGCCAACATTCTGATCCTCTCTGACCGGGGAGTGGATGAGAACCATGTGGCGATTCCGGCGCTCCTGGCAGTATCTGCCATGCAGCAGCATCTGGTCAATACAAAGAAGCGGACCTCCCTTTCCATGATCTTAGAGAGTGCGGAACCAAGAGAGGTGCATCATTTTGCGACGCTGCTCGGATTTGGCGCTACCGCTGTCAACCCTTATCTTGCTCTGGATACGATCCGCAGTCTGATCGACAGCCGTGTGCTGGATAAGGATTATTATGTGGCAGTGAATGATTATAATTCTGCGGTTCTTCACGGAATTGTAAAGATTGCTTCCAAAATGGGGATTTCCACGATCCAATCCTATCAGGGAGCCAAGATTTTTGAGGCGGTGGGACTGTCTAAAACATTAATTGATCCCTACTTTACAGGAACTGTTTCCAGGATTGGAGGACTGGATATAGAGGACATTCAGGACCAGGTAGAGATGTTGCATGATAAAGCATTTGATCCGCTGGAACTTGGCACAGACATTACTCTTGACAGTATTGGAAACCACAAGAGCCGCAGCGGAAAAGAAGAGCACCTCTATAATCCGAAGACCATTCATCTTCTGCAGGAGGCGACAAGAACCGGTGACTACAGGAAGTTCAAGGAATACTCCCATGAGATTGACCGTGAAGACCTTTACGTGAACTTAAGAAGCCTCCTTGACTTTAACTTCCCGAAGAAGGGGATCGCCCTTTCCAAAGTGGAGAGTGTGGAGGAGATCGTGAAACGCTTTAAGACTGGAGCCATGTCCTACGGTTCCATTTCCCAGGAAGCCCATGAGACTCTTGCCATCGCCATGAACCGCCTTCACGGAAAATCCAACAGTGGTGAGGGAGGAGAGAGCCTGGAACGTCTCACTGTGGGAAAAGACGGATTAAACCGCTGTTCTGCTATTAAGCAGGTGGCATCGGGACGCTTTGGCGTAACCTCCAGATACCTGGTCAGCGCCAAAGAGATACAGATCAAGATGGCACAGGGGGCAAAGCCGGGAGAGGGCGGACATCTGCCGGGGAAAAAAGTATATCCCTGGGTGGCAAAGACGAGACACTCCACACCGGGAGTATCTCTGATCTCGCCGCCGCCGCATCATGATATTTATTCCATAGAAGATCTGGCGCAGCTGATCTATGACCTGAAAAACTCCAACCGGGATGCGAGGATTTCGGTGAAACTGGTGTCTGAGGCGGGCGTCGGCACCGTGGCAGCTGGTGTGGCGAAAGCCGGTGCGGGGGTGATCCTGATCTCTGGTTATGACGGTGGTACCGGCGCGGCGCCGGGAAGCTCCATTCATAATGCCGGGCTTCCCTGGGAACTGGGACTGGCGGAGACCCATCAGACGCTTTTGATGAACGGACTGCGTTCTAAGGTGGTCATTGAGACCGACGGGAAGCTGATGACTGGGCGTGACGTTATGATCGCCGCCCTTCTTGGGGCGGAGGAATTTGGATTTGCCACAGCGCCTCTTGTGACCATGGGATGTGTCATGATGAGGGTATGTAACCTGGATACCTGTCCGGTGGGTGTGGCGACACAGAATCCGGAACTCCGCAAGAGGTTCAAGGGAAAACCAGAATACGTGGAGAATTTTATGAGGTTTATCGCCGAAGAGGTCCGGGAGCTGATGGCGAAGTTTGGCGTGGCTGCGCTGGATGAACTGATAGGACGTTCCGATCTTCTGAGAGTGCGGGAAGACATCGATAATGAGAGGGCTGGCAAGCTGGATCTCTCCGCGATCATTGACAACCCCTTCGTGAAGGAGAAAAAAAGCAAGTTCAGTAGCAGAGATATCTATGACTTTAAGTTAAACAAGACCATCGATGAAAAGGTCTTTTTGAAAAAATTTGCAGAGAACTTGGAGACCGGGGAAAAGAAGACCATCACGGCGAAGGTGACCAATACCGACCGTTCCCTGGGAACAATCTTTGGATCCCAGATCACAAAGAAACTGGGAGATGACCTGGAAGAGGATACCTTTCGGGTAAAATGTACCGGCAGTGGCGGGCAGAGCTTTGGAGCTTTCATCCCCAAAGGGCTGACACTGGAACTTGAAGGTGACAGCAATGACTACTTTGGAAAAGGTCTTTCTGGAGGAAAACTTATCGTGTACCCGCCGGAAAATATCCAGTATAAGCCGGAAGATAACATCGTGATCGGTAATGTGGCGCTGTACGGCGCCACCAGTGGCACCGCCTATATCAACGGTGTGGCAGGAGAGCGGTTCTGTGTGAGAAACTCCGGCGTTCACGCTGTGGTGGAAGGCGTGGGCGAACACGGCTGCGAATACATGACCGGCGGCTGTGTGGTGATCCTCGGTTCCACTGGAAAGAATTTTGCCGCCGGAATGAGCGGCGGTATCGCTTATGTTCTGGATGAGAACAGCGACTTGTATCTGAAACTGAATAAGGAACTGGTTTCCTCAGAAGCAGTGTCCAACAAATATGATGTCATGCAGCTGAAGGATATGATCACGGCGCATGTAGAAGCGACGGGTTCAGAAAAGGGAAAGGAGATCCTGGAGAACTTCAAGGAAGTTCTTCCGAAGTTCAAGAAGATCATACCTCATGATTACAAGAATATGCTGCAGAAGATCGCCGTTATGGAAGAGAAAGGGCTGAGCAATGAGCAGGCCCAGATCGAGGCCTTCTATGAGACCCAGAAGGAGATTTCCTAACAGCACCCCTGAAAGGGACCAGGGGAAAAGACGTTGCATTGCAGATATAAATAATTTATAATGAAGAAAGGGTTGAAAGCTATGGGAAAACCAACCGGATTTTTAGAATATGACCGCAGGGGAAACACCGAGACGGCACCCCTTGAACGGATCCAGAACTTCAATGAATTTCATGTGCCCATGGGGGAGGAGGAACGTCGGTGCCAGGCGGCCAGATGTATGGACTGCGGCGTGCCCTTCTGCCAGTCAGGAATGATGATCGGCGGGATGGCTTCCGGGTGCCCGTTAAACAATATGTGCCCGGAATGGAACGATCTGATCTATCTGGGGAATTATACAGAGGCATTGGGAAGGCTTCTTAAGACCAATAATTTTCCGGAATTTACCTCCAGAGTCTGTCCCGCGCCCTGTGAGGCGGCATGTACCTGCGGCCTGAACGATACGCCGGTCACCATTAAGGAAAATGAAAATGCCATCATTGAGTACGGCTATGCCCATGACCTGATGGTGGCGAAACCGCCCAAGGTGAGGACCGGGAAAAGAGTGGCTGTGGTGGGCTCCGGCCCCTCTGGCCTGGCGGCGGCAGACCAGTTGAACAAGAGGGGACACAATGTGACGGTGTTCGAGCGTTCCGACCGCCCTGGTGGGCTTCTGATGTACGGGATCCCCAACATGAAGCTGGAAAAAACAGTGATCGAGGGCAGGGTTAAGATCATGAAAGAAGAGGGAGTAGAATTTCGTACGGGAGTTAATGTGGGAGTTGACGTGAAGGCAGAAGAGCTTTTGAAGGATTATGACAGGGTGATCCTTACCTGCGGTTCATCGAAGCCCAGAGACATCAAAGCACCAGGCAGAGAGGCAGAGGGAATTTATTTTGCCGTAGATTATCTCACAAGAGTGACAAAACACATGATGGACCCGGAGTATAAAGATGTGATCGATGCCAAAGGAAAGAATGTACTGGTGATCGGCGGTGGAGATACCGGAAACGACTGTGTGGGATCTTCCATCCGGCAGGGGGCAAAAAGTGTAGTACAGCTGGAGATGATGCCAAAACTTCCAGAAGAGCGGGCCGACAATAACCCCTGGCCGGAGTGGCCCAAGGTGCTGAAGACTGATTATGGCCAGCAGGAAGCCATCGCTGTGTTCGGCAGCGATCCCCGGATCTATGAGACCACGGTAAAAGAATTTATCAAAGATGAAAAGGGCTGCCTGACAAAGGTAAAGGCAGTGAAACTGGCATGGACCAGGGATGAAAAGACAGGACGCATGAACATGAGTGAGATCCCGGGCAGTGAGTATGTTCTGGATGTGGATCTCGTGTTTATCGCCGCCGGATTTCTGGGAACCCAGGAATATATCGCTGAGGACTTTGGCCTGAAATTGACAGAAAGAACGAATGTGTACACCAGGCCTGGTCAGTACAAGACAAATGTAGAACGAGTATTTGCTGCCGGCGACATGCACCGGGGACAGTCCCTGGTGGTATGGGCGATCCGGGAAGGCCGTGAGGTGGCGAGAGAAGTAGACGAGGATCTGATGGGTTACTCGAACTTAAATTAAAGGTAACTTAAAGGTAACCTGGTGAGGTGGCGAGAGAAGTAGACGAGGATCTGATGGGTTACTCGAACTTAAATTAAAGGTAACTTGAAGTGAAATGGATTGGGGAAGAGATTCTGTGGAAATAGGAGGATAAGAAATGGCAAATTATACCAAACAGGACATTATACGGTTAGTGGAGGAGGAAGATGTGGGATTTATCCGTCTGCAGTTTGTGGACAGTTTCGGCGGGTTAAAAAATGTGGCGATGACCAGCGACCATCTCGACCAGATCCTGAACAACCGCTGTATGTTTGACGGAGCTGCTATTCAGGGATATGACACCAAGGAATTATCAGAATTTATCCTGGCTCCAGATCTGGATACTTTTACCATTTTCCCCTGGCGGCCCCAGAGAGGAAGGGTGGCGAGATTCATCTGCGATGTGCTCAATCCTGACGGCACCCCCTATGAAGCAGATCCGAGATATATATTAAAAAAAGTAGCGTCGGAGGCAGAGAGAGAGGGATTTTCCTTCCACGTGGGACCGGAAAGCCAGTTTTTCCTTTTCGATACCGATGAGAACGGACAGCCCACGACGAATTCCAGGGAAAAGGGTGGATTCTTTGATATCGGGCCGCTGGATTCCGGGGAAAATGCGAGACGCGACATGATACTTTCCCTGGAGGAGATGGGCTTTGTCATGGAAAGTTCTTATCACTCCAATGAGGTGGCACAGCACTGCATCGATTTTATGTGTGATGAGGGACTGCGCACTGCGGACAATATCATGACTTTTAAGCTGACGGTCCGCACAGTGGCGAAGCGACATGGCCTGCATGCTACTTTTATGCCTAAACCGCGATATGGATTAAAAGGATCTGCGATGATGCTTAACATGTTTTTGAGCAAAGATGGGGATAATATATTTGCCGATGAGAGTGCGGCGGATGGCATGAGCCAAACGGCGTATCATTTTATGGCGGGTATCATCCGTCATATCAAGGGGCTGACCCTGATCAATAATCCTATCATAAATTCCTATAAACGGCTGGTACCAGGTTACAATGCACCGGTAGAGATCACCTGGTCCCGAACCAGCAGAACTCCTCTGATCCGCATCACCAACGTAGGGGCAATCGGTCCCAGGGTGGTGCTGCGGAGTCCCGATGGCGCCAGCAATCCTTACCTGGTGCTGGCGGGCTGTCTGGCCGCCGGGCTGGAGGGAATCCGTGAAAAACTGGAACCGCCGGTGAGCATGGATGATGTCAGCGGGGAACAGGATCCCCGGTTTGACATTCTGCCGAGAACGCTGCAGGAGGCAATCCATGCTTTTGAAGAAGATACATTTTTGCAGAATGTGTTCGGAAAAAACCTCTCTGAGATCATTATCAATGAAAAGAAAGAAGAATGGGAAGAATTTTCAAGACAAGTGACAGCCTGGGAGGTGGAAAAATATCTCCACCGCGTATAGTGTATATAGGTACAGTAGGAGGTGAATATCTGCCATGCGGATCCTTGTCGCATTTCAGAAACTGGAGGATGCAAAAAAAATAAAAAACGTTTTGAACCGCGGTGGTTTTGATGATATATTTGCCTGTAATAGTGCGTCCCAGGTGATCAGCGTGGCAAATGATTCCGATGGGGGTATTGTGATCAGCGGTTATAAACTGCCAGATATGCACTACAGTGAATTGTTCGGCTATCTGCCCAGAGAATTTTCCATGCTTCTGGTGGCAAGCCCTGCCAGACTGGAGGACTGCTACAGCCAGGAGATCGTATGCCTGTCCATGCCGCTTCACTCCCGGGAGCTGATCAATACCATACATATGATGACCATGGATCTTGCCAGGGAATTGAAGCGGCGGGAGAAAAAGCTGCCGAAAAGGCGGTCGGCAGAGGAACAAAAGACCATTGATGCGGCGAAAGCTCTTTTGATGGAGCGCAATCAGATGACAGAAAGGGATGCGCATAAATATATCCAGAAGCTCAGTATGGACAGTGGAAATAATCTAGTGGAAACAGCGGAAATGATCCTGGCGTTTGAATAATGGAATGGAGGCAGTATATGAAAGCTTATTTGATTCTGGAAGATGGAACCGTATTTACCGGAAAAAGTATCGGAAGTAGAAGGGAAGTGATCAGTGAGATCGTATTTAACACTTCCATGACCGGTTATCTGGAGGTGCTGACAGATCCCAGTTACGCAGGACAGGCAGTAGCAATGACCTATCCTCTCATTGGTAATTATGGCATATGCCGGAGGGATATGGAGTCGGAAAAATCCAGTGTGGATGGTTTTATTGTCCGTGAATTGTCCAGGCTCAGCAGCAATTTCCGGGATGAGCAGAGTGTCCAGGAATTTCTGGTGGAGCAGGATATTCCAGGAATCGAAGGCATCGATACCCGCGCCCTCACCAAGATCCTGAGGGAAAAGGGAACGATGAACGGCTTGATCACCACCAATGCAGACTACGATCTGGATGCTGTTACCAGTCAGTTAAAACAATATAGTGTCCTCGGCGTTGTGGACAGGGTGACAACAAAAGAAGTTGTATCCTGTCAACCGGGGGATTTCCATACAGATAGCAGCATTCCGGTCACGAAGAAGGTTGCTATTCTTGACGTAGGGACAAAATTTAATATTGCCAGATGTCTGCTGAAGCGGGGCTGTGAGGTGACGATCTATCCCGCGCGGACGAAGGCGGAGGATATTCTGGCGGGGAATCCCGATGGGATCATGATCACTAATGGTCCGGGGGATCCAAAGGACTGCGGGGAAGTGATCGGGAATCTGAAAACCCTTTATGCCTCGGAGGTACCAATCTTTGCCATCTGTCTTGGCCACCAGCTGATGGCCCTTGCCATGGGGGCAGATACCGAGAAGATGAAGTATGGACACCGGGGCGCGAATCATCCGGTGAAAGATCTGGAGACCGGGAAAGTCTATATTTCCTCCCAGAACCACGGGTACGTGGTAAAAGAGGATACCATCCCGGAGGGAGTGGCGGAGACGGCCTTTATCAATGTAAACGATGGCAGCGTGGAGGGACTGAGATATTTAGGAAAGAATATATTTACGGTGCAGTTCCACCCGGAGGCATGTGCCGGGCCAAGGGATTCCGAAATATTGTTTGAGCGGTTTATGAGTATGATGAAGGAGGAAGCGTGATATGCCTAAGATGGAAGGAATACAGAAGGTTTTGGTGATCGGCTCCGGTCCGATCGTCATTGGGCAGGCAGCAGAATTTGATTATGCGGGGACCCAGGCATGCCGTTCCCTGAAAGAAGAGGGGGTGGAGGTTGTTCTGATCAACTCAAATCCCGCTACCATCATGACGGATAAGGATATCGCGGACAAGGTATATATCGAGCCGCTGACAGTGGACGTGGTAAAAAATCTGATCTGGAAGGAAAAACCGGACAGCGTTCTGCCCACGCTGGGGGGCCAGGCGGCATTGAATATTGCCATGGAGCTGGAGGAATGCGGATTTCTGGAAGAGCAGAAAGTACGATTAATAGGAACTACCTCCCTGACGATCAAAAAAGCCGAGGACCGTCTGGAATTTAAACAGACCATGGAAAAGATCGGAGAGCCCATCGCCGCCAGTGAAGTGGTGGAGACCGTGGAAGACGCGGTGGCATTTACAAACACCATCGGCTATCCGGTGGTGATCCGTCCCGCATACACCCTGGGTGGCAGCGGAGGCGGCATTGCTGACAGCGAGGAAGAACTGAGGGAGATCTGCGCGAATGGCCTGCGTCTCTCCCGGGTGGGGCAGTGCCTCATCGAGCGCTGTATCGCCGGCTGGAAGGAGATCGAGTATGAGGTGATGCGGGATGCCAGAGGCAACTGTATCACGGTATGCAATATGGAAAATCTCGATCCTGTGGGTGTCCATACGGGAGACAGTATTGTGGTGGCGCCATCCCAGACCCTGTCGGATAAAGAATATCAGATGCTCCGGTCCTCAGCATTAAATATCATCACTGAACTGAACATCACCGGAGGGTGTAACGTACAGTTTGCCCTCCATCCGGAATCTTTTGAGTACTGTGTCATTGAGGTAAATCCGAGAGTCAGCCGTTCTTCCGCCCTCGCATCAAAAGCTACGGGGTATCCTATCGCCAAGGTGGCGGCGAAGATCGCCCTGGGCTATACTCTGGATGAGATCCCCAATGCCATCACCGGCAAGACCTTTGCCAGCTTTGAGCCGGCGCTGGATTATTGTGTGGTGAAGATTCCAAGATTGCCTTTTGATAAGTTTATCAAGGCGAAGAGGACCCTGACCACCCAGATGAAGGCCACGGGAGAGGTCATGAGCATCTGTACCAATTTTGAAGGGGCTTTGATGAAGGCGCTGCGTTCCCTGGAGCAGCATATTGACAGCCTGGATACTGGCAGATATACAGACCGTTCCAAAGAGGAGCTGTTAGAGCGTGTCCGTATCGTGGATGACCGGAGGATTTATATCATAGCAGAGCTGATACGAAAGGGAGCGAGCTACGATGAGATTCATGAGATCACAAAGATTGACCGCTGGTTTATCGATAAGATAGCGATCCTGGTAGAGATGGAGCAGCGTCTTAAGGGTGAACCGCTGACACCGGAACTTCTTGCGGAGGCAAAGCGGATTGAGTTCCCTGATAAGGTCATCGCCGGCTATGCTGGGATGACGGAGCGGGAAGTCCATGACCTGCGTATCGCCAATGGTATTACCGCCGCCTTTAAGATGGTGGATACCTGCGCGGCGGAATTCGAGGCGGCGACCCCCTATTATTACAGCTGCTTTGGCAGTGAGTGCGAGGCGGATGCGGCGAAAATAAAGAAAAAGGTGATGGTGCTTGGCTCCGGCCCTATCCGCATCGGTCAGGGCATCGAATTTGATTTTTGTTCGGTGCACAGCGCCTGGTCGCTAGAACAGAGCGGTTATGAGACCATCATCGTAAATAACAATCCAGAGACCGTAAGTACGGATTTTGATGTGGCAAATAAGCTGTATTTTGAGCCGCTGACGCCGGAGGATGTGGAAAATATCGTAGACATTGAAAAGCCCGACGGAGCTGTCGTACAGTTTGGAGGGCAGACTGCCATCAAGCTCACCCAGGCGCTGATGGAGATGGGGGTTCCGATTTTTGGAACCAGCGCAGAAAATGTGGATGCCGCAGAGGACAGAGAGCTATTTGACCAGATTCTGGAGGAGTGTGGAATCCCGAGGCCGAAGGGGCATACTGTGTTTACCACCGAAGAGGCACTGGAGGCGGCAAATGAGCTGGGATATCCGGTACTGGTGCGTCCCTCTTATGTGCTGGGAGGTCAGGGGATGCAGATCGCCATCAACGACGATGACATCATAGAATTTATGTCTATCATCAACCGCCATGTACAGGAACATCCGATCCTTGTGGACAAGTATCTGATGGGGAAAGAAGTGGAAGTGGATGCTGTGTGTGATGGTGAAGATATTCTCATACCTGGTATTATGGAACACATTGAGCGCGCTGGGATTCATTCGGGAGATAGTATCTCTGTTTATCCGGCCCAGAGCATAAAAGCAGAGATACAGGAGGTGCTGGTGGATTATACGAGAAAGCTCGCCAGATCCCTCCATGTCATCGGTCTGATCAACATACAATTTATCGTGTATCAGGAGGAGGTCTATGTGATCGAGGTCAATCCCCGTTCTTCCCGGACGGTGCCATATATCAGCAAGGTGACAGGGATCCCTATTGTGAAGCTGGCTTCCCAGGTGATCCTGGGAGCAAAGATCAGAGAACTCGGATATGAGACAGGGCTGGCGAAAAAGGCAGATTATATCGCCATTAAGATGCCAGTATTTTCCTTTGAAAAACTCCGTGGCGCCGAGATCAGCCTGGGACCGGAGATGAAATCCACCGGAGAGTGTCTTGGTATCGCCAAAACCTTTCATGAGGCACTGACAAAGGCATTTCTTGGCGCCGGCATCAATTTGCCACAGCACAAAAAAATGATCCTCACAGTGCGTACTCCGGAACAGGAAAATGCAGTTCCCATCGCCAGGCGTTTTCTTGCCCTGGGGTATGAGATCTATGCCACTTTAGGAACAAAAAAAGCTCTTGCCAGGGCGGGAGTTGAGGTGATCGGCATCAATAAGATCGAGCAGGAGGCGCCGACGCTGATGGATCTGTTACTGGAACACGAGATCGATCTGGTGATCGATATTCCCAAGCAGGGGGAGCATTCCCACGATGGTTTCCTGATCCGGCGGACTTCCATCGAGACAGGGGTCACCTGCCTCACCTCCCTGGACACGGCAGATGCCTTGCTTACTTCTCTGGAACATGTGGATAAGGCCCAGATGTCACTGATCGATATTGCAGCCATCGAGGGGCGTTAGTTAATTAGTTTTTGCCGAAAGCTTAAACACATCAGAGGATTTGCCGATTACAACGATATGGTCATCCTTCTGGAAAGTATAGTCTCCTTTGGGCATGGGATCGATGGACTGTCCGTTCTTGATGGCGATGATATTGACGTTGTACTCCTGGCGGACATTGATATCAATGATAGTTTTGCCGATCCAGTCCGGAATGATCGGGATCTCAAAGATTGAACAATCCGAGGTCAGTTCGATGTAATCAAATATATTTGTGGCATTGTAGCGGACTGCGAGTTTTTCGGCAATCTCTTTTTCCGGATAAAATACTTCGTCAGCCCCGATCTTTTTCAGAAATTCGGCCTGGCGGAGCCGTTTTGCTTTGGAAACCACAAAGGTTGCCCCTAGTTCTTTCAGAATGGAGGTGATCTCCAGGGAGGCATAAAAATCCTCTCCGATGGCTACAAAACAGTAGTCAAAATTGTTCACTCCGATGCTCTTAAGGACAGCGGGATTGGTGCAGTCCCCGGCGATGGCATCGCCAAATATAGTGGAGAGTTCCTGGATCCTTTCCTCGTCTTTGTCTATGATCATGACGTCATTTCCTAACTCCTGCATTTTTGCCGCAAGGCAGCGCCCCAGCATTCCCATCCCGATTACTAAGATTGATTTCATTTTGATTTCCTTTCTTTTCGATATTTTATATATCATCTGATTTATTTTGGATTGATCTATTATAGGATCAGCCGATCAGAATTTTTTCCTTTGGCCGTTTGAGCGGCGGCTTTTTATCACATTCCCCAAATACCAGCATCAGAGTGAACCCGCCGATTCGCCCGCTGTACATAAGAAGGATCAGTATGATGTGGGACAGGGCACTCAGGGTAGGAGTGATGCCCATGGTGACACCGACAGTACAGGTAGCGGAGATCACTTCAAACTGAACGACAGAAAGATCTATACCCTCAATGTGGCAGATCAGCATAGCTCCCAGAACTACATAGGCGAGATATACGATGACAATTACCGCCGCCTGCTTCACCAGATCTTTCCCCAGCCGTTTCCTGAATATCGTGCTGTCGGAATATCCGCGGGACATGGTGACCATGGAGATAAATATAACCGCCAGGGTAGTGGTCTTGATCCCTCCTGCTGTGGAACCGGGACTTCCGCCGATCATCATCAAGGCATTGGAGAGAAGGATAGAAGAAGGGGACATCTGGCTGTAATCAATGGTATTGAAGCCTGCCGTACGCATGGTAGTAGAAGCAAAAAAGGATTTGATGATCCGTTCCGAAATGCCGTCGCCTTTCATGGTATAGCCGGACTCAAAGAAAAAATAGCCAGCGGTTCCCAGGATCAAGAGGATTCCCGTGGTGATCAGGATCAGTTTGGCGTGGAGAGAGTATTTGGAAAAATGATACTTATTTTTCAACACATCTTCCCATACCAAAAATCCGATGCCGCCGATAATGATCAGCAGGGAGAGAGTCATACCCACCAGCCAGTCATCCTGATAGGCGGTAAAAGAAGAATAGGGTTCGTATTTTCCCATCAGGTCAAAGCCGGCATTGCAGAAAGCGGACACTGAGTGGAATACGGCATAGTACAGACCCTGTCCCCAGCCCATCCGCGGGACGAAGCGGATGGCGAGAAACAGAGCACCGATACCTTCCAAGATGGCAGTGCCAGCGAGGATCCGCTTAACGAGACGGACCATGCCGCCCACCTGGACATTTCCTGCCGCCTGCATCAGAAGCATGCGTTCCTGCATATTCAGCTTTTTCTTCATCATAATAAAGATCATGGAAATAATGGTCATAAGCCCGATGCCGCCGATCTGGATCATGGTCAGTATGACCAGCTGTCCAAAGAGGGACCAGTTCGTATAAGTGTCCGCGATGATCAGTCCCGTCACACAGGTTGCACTGGTGGAAGTAAACAGGGCATCCAGGGGAGTGGTCCACTGCCCGCTCCGGGAGGATACCGGAAGGCATAACAGGAGAGTTCCCGTCAATATAACGAGAATAAAGCTCATGGCAATGATCCGGGTAGGACTGATTTTATGCATCCACTGATGAAATAACATGGGTGTGACCTCCTCAATGTTTTGCGGGTCCCAAAGCCATAAGAACATATACAAGTACATGTTCTTATGGTTTTTTGACCCTTGGCTGATGGCTGGTATGATACCACGAATTGCTCCGCACGAACGTGCTCCCGCAATTCTGAAAACATTTCGAAATCCGCCCTGTGCGGGCTGCTTTCTCAATGTTTTGCGGGTCCCAAAGCCATAAGAACATATACAAGTACATGTTCTTATGGTTTTTTGACCCTTGGTATCAATTATTATACACCTTTTGCAGAATTATTGCACCCCATTTTCAATGTGCCAGGTGAAAGATATGGAAAATTCAGAGAAAAAACTTTACAGATCTGTGGATATGTGGTAAGATAATCGAGTTGAATCAACCAATACTCAGAATCAGGACGACTCCGACCGGTTCTTGGTAATTGGCATTTAAAAAATATGGAGGTACGTTAAAATGATGACAACAGAGAAAAAAGCAGAGATCATTAAAGAGTTTGGAAGAACACCAAACGACACAGGTTCACCAGAGGTTCAGGTGGCTCTTCTGACAGAGCGGATCAATACGCTGACAGAACATTTGAAGGAGAACAAAAAAGACCATCACTCAAGAAGAGGTCTTTTGAAAATGGTAGGTAAGAGACGTGGTCTTCTGGATTATCTGAAGAAAACAGATCTGGAGGGGTATCGTGCCCTGATCGCAAGACTGGGTCTGAGAAAGTAAGGATTGTTTGCTCAGCAGAGCAGTGGAAAATGATAGGTGTGGCGAATAGATATTCTATAGCCGCAACTATCATTTTTGTCTATTTACTGTGAAAGTTCCGGACATCGACCATGTGGATGAGCGTGTTTACACGCATAGACATATAGTCATTGGACGGTTATGCTGTGAAAGTGACGGAGGTGGCCTATGAAAAGAGATAGAAGTCAGTCCATGGTGATCCGGGGAGACCGGATTCTTCTTGTAGAGCATGAATTGTTTGGACGGGATTTTTATAATCTTCCCGGTGGAGGAATTGAAGAAGGAGAGACGCCGGAGCAGGCGGCGCTGCGGGAACTTGCAGAGGAGTGCAATGTGCAGGGGAGGATCCTGAGACCGCTGACCATCGAGTATAAGCCGGATCTCGAAAGCAGGGTCTATACATTTCTGGTAGAGATCCCAGAGGATGCAGAAGCGGTAAAAGGACTGGATCCAGAACTTCCCATGGGGGAGCAGTCCATTGTAGCGGTGAAATGGATGCGTCTGGATGAGATTGCAGAGAGGGACCGGGCATATCTGTTTGGTGCAGGATTGATGCGGGTGCCCTTCTTCCATGATGAAGTTCTGCTGTGGGACGGAGAGGATATCAGTTACCCGGCGAAAAAGATGGTGTGATGGCACAGTTTCAGAGCCTCATGAAGGCAATATTAAAAAAAATGTTTCCTTTATGGAGATATTATGTTATACTTTTAATGTATGTGTAAAATATAGAGATTTGTCCGAGACTTCTGAAAAGTGCATTATCTGAGAGGGCGGATAATGTGTTTTTCAGTTGTTTCGGAATCTCTAATTTAATAAGAATGTAAGGAGAAAAAAATATGTACAAGACATTTTCAATGGAACTTGGGGGAAGAACACTTTCTGTGGATATTGGAAGAGTAGCTGCCCAGGCGAATGGTGCAGCATTTATGCATTATGGCAATACGGTTGTTTTATCGACGGCGACAGCATCGGAAAAGCCGAGAGAGGGGATTGATTTTTTCCCGCTCAGCGTGGAGTATAATGAAAAGATGTATTCCGTGGGAAAGATTCCTGGCGGATTTACGAGACGGGAGGGAAAACCTTCTGACAATGCGATCCTGACCTGCCGTGTTATTGACCGTCCGATGCGGCCACTGTTCCCAAAAGATTACCGGAATGATGTAACCCTTGAAAATCTGGTGATGTGTGTGGATCAGGACTGCAGCCCGGAGCTCACAGCGATGCTTGGTTCTGCTCTCGCCACATGTATTTCAGATATTCCTTTTGACGGTCCGACGGCAGCGACGCAGATCGGTCTGGTAGAGGGCGAACTGGTGGTAAATCCCACATCAGAGCAGAGACAGGTTTCCGATCTTGCCCTTACTGTGGCATCCACGAGGGAAAAGGTGATCATGATCGAGGCAGGTGCCAATGAAGTACCAGAGGACCTTATGATTGAAGCGATCTATAAGGCTCACGAGGTAAATGGGCAGATCATCGAATTTTTTGATAAGATTGTTGCTGAGTGCGGAAAAGAAAAACATGAGTATGAGCATTTTGATATACCGGAGGATATGTATGAGGATATGGTTTCTTTTGTTACTCCGGAGGCCATGGAAGAAGCTGTGTTTACGGACGTAAAGCAGGTTCGTGAGGAAAATATCCGTAAGATCAAGGATCAGCTGGAGGAGCGCTACGAAGAGGCGCATCCGGAGTGGATGGAATTGATCGACGAGGCCGTTTATAAATTCCAGAAGAAGACCGTCCGTAAGATGATCCTTAAGGACCACAAACGTCCGGATGGACGTGAAGTGACACAGATCCGTCCCCTGGCGGCAGAGATTGACGTACTTCCTACCGTTCACGGTTCAGGATTGTTCTCCAGAGGACAGACACAGGTGCTCAATGTGACCACACTGGCACCGTTGGTGGAAAGACAAAAACTGGATGGACTGGATGAGCATATCACATCCAAGAGATACATCCATCATTATAATTTCCCATCCTATTCTGTAGGTGAGACAAGACCGAGCAGAGGGCCAGGACGCCGTGAGATCGGACACGGAGCGCTAGCAGAGAGAGCTCTTATACCTGTGATCCCATCAGAGGAAGAGTTCCCTTATACGATCCGTACCGTATCAGAGATCATGGAGTCCAATGGTTCTACTTCCCAGGGAAGTATTTGCGCCTCCACGCTGTCACTGATGGCGGCAGGTGTACCGATCAAAGCGCCGGTAGCAGGTATTTCCGTAGGTCTGGTGACCGGAGATTCCGATGATGACTATCTGATCCTTACGGATATCCAGGGGCTGGAGGATTTCTTTGGCGATATGGACTTTAAGGTTGCTGGTACTCATAAGGGAATTACAGCTATCCAGATGGACATTAAGATCCATGGTCTCACCCGTGAGATTGTGGAAGGTGCGATCCATCGTACCAAAGAGGCGAGAACCTATATTCTGGATGAAGTAATGATGAAAGCTATCGCAGAGCCGCGTAAGGAAGTAAATGAATTTGCTCCTAAGATCAAGCAGATCATGATCGATCCGGCGAAGATCGGCGATGTGGTTGGCCAGAGAGGAAAGACCATCAATACGCTCATCGAGCGCACTGGCGTGAAGATCGATATTACTGATGACGGTGCTGTATCGGTATGTGGCACCGACAAAGCGATGATGGATGAGGCCCTCCGTCTGATCCAGATCATTGTGACAGATTTTGAGAAGGGACAAGTTTTGGAAGGAACCGTAGTAAGTATCAAGGACTTTGGGGCTTTCATCGAATTTGCTCCTGGCAAAGAAGGCATGGTTCATATTTCTAATATCTGCAAGAGAAGGATCAATCATGTAGAAGACGAACTGACACTGGGCGACAAAGTAAAGGTTGTCTGCCTCGGAAAAGATAAGATGGGCAGGATTTCTTTCAGCATGAAAGATCTCAAAGAAAATGCCTGAAGCATTTATGAAAATAGCACTTACCAGTATGGACACAGCGTGGGAGAATAAGTCTGTGAACCAGGAAAAGTGTGCAGAACTGATAAAGCGGGCCTCGGAATCTGGGGCTCGCCTTATCCTTTTTCCAGAGATGACCCTGACGGGATTTTCCATGGATGTCCAGGGCTGTGGAGAGACCGAAGGCCGGCGCCGGCACTGTCCTACAGTGGCTTTTTTTCTGGAGCAGTCAGAACAGTATGGGATGGCAGTGGGATTTGGTTATATCCATCGGGAAGAAGAGAAGGGAACGAATCATTTTGTGGTGGCTGACAAGGGAAAGATCCTTGCGGATTACATTAAGTTACATCCTTTTTCCTATGGCGGCGAGGACCGCGTATACATTCCGGGAGACCGGCTGGTCTCCGCAGAACTGGATGATATCCGCATAGGGCTTTTTATCTGCTACGACCTGCGGTTTCCAGAGATCTTTCAGGCAGCCAGTGAGGACTGTGAGGTGCTGGCGGTGATCGCTAACTGGCCCAGGGAGCGGATTTATCACTGGCACTGCCTGCTTCCGGCAAGGGCCATAGAAAACCAGTCCGTAGTACTGGGTGTGAACCGCAGAGGCTGGGGCGGTGGCATCGAGTACGTGGATTCCAGTGAGGCATATGACTGTGAGGGAAACCGGATTCCCTGTCAGCGTATTACCACTGAGGCAGGAGACGACTGTCTTTTGTGCGAGGTGGACCTCCGGAGGACGCGGCAGCTGCGCAGAGAATTTCCGGTAAAACAGGACCGGAGAAAAAAATGGTATAAAAGTCTGTAGCTGATGAAGCAGATTTAGAACCAGTTTCATCTGGGATAGCAACAAAATAGTGTTGTTTTCCTTTGCGGGGCTGGCGGCACTGTCAGTCACAGGGATCGTAGAAAAGACGTATAAAGATGAGAATAAATGTCACACTATGAGTAGGCCCAGGGCCTGTAATAATTAGAAAAGGTGTGTGTGACATGGGAACAGAGAATATTAAAGAATACGGACAATGCCAGCTGGGCGGGATCCAGCTGTTATCTATCATCGGAGAAATCGAGGGACATGAATGTGTCTCAGAAAATACTAAATCCACGAAATACGAACATCTGCTTCCTCTATTAGCGACTGCAGAGCACGACGAGGAAGTCAAGGGAATTCTATTTTTGGTCAATACCGTGGGCGGGGATGTGTCCTGTGGCCTGGCGCTGGCAGAGATGATCGCCGGTCTGAGCAAGCCGACGGTGTCGCTGATCATTGGGGACAGCCATTCCATCGGTGTCCCTCTGGCGACGGCTACCGATCATTCCTTTATTGTGCCCAGCGCGACGATGATCATACATCCGGTACGCATGAGCGGCATGGTGATCGGGGCTCCCCAGACCTACGGACAGTTCCAGCAGATCCAGGACCGCATCATTGATTTTATTGTGCGGAACTGTGAGGCGAAAAAAGAACGGATTGAAGAGCTTATGATGAATACCTGCATGCTTTCCAAAGATCTTGGAACGGTTCTTGTGGGGAAAGAGGCGGTGGAGGAGAAGCTGGTGAATGAAGTTGGCAATCTCTCCTCTGCGCTGGCCTATCTGAAAAAAGTGATTCACGCCTGAAAAGCGGCGTTGAAGGAGAGGGAAAGGTTTGAAGAAAAATGGCAAATAAGAAGAGAAAACCTGTGAAAAAAGTTCAGGATGCGTCTCCTCTGGCAAGAGAGATCACATTTTTGGTGATCATCGTATTTTCCATCTTGTCACTGCTGAGTCTGTTTGATCTGTGCGGCGCCGGAGGAAGGCTTCTGAGCGGGCTGCTCTTTGGACTTTTCGGTGCTGTCTCTTATATTTTTCCAATCTGCCTTCTGGTGGCAAGTGGATTATTTATATCCAACCCGGACAATTCCGAGCTGAAACGTAAGATCATATACAGTGCGGGATTGTACATATGTCTTTGTGGCATTTTCCAGTGGGTGATCGACAGCAAGGCAGAAGGATTGATCGAAGTATTCAGGCTCTGCAGCAGCGAGCGGACCGGCGGAGGCTTTTTGGGAGGAATACTTTCGTACCTTTTGACACTTCTGGCGGGAAGAGCTGGTTCCCTGGTGATCATACTCGGACTGACTCTGCTTTTTGTGATGCTCATCACGAGGAAGCTGATCTTTGCGGCGATCCGTGATCTATACGAAGAAAAGTCAGCAAAAAAAGACTACATAGAGTACAATGATTACGAAGAAGATGAGGAAGAATCGGCACAGCGGCAGATGAAGGTACACACCTTTGAGAAAAAGAAAGGAAAAGAGGCAAAACGAAAACGGAAAAAAGCGCAGATGCGGATGGTGGAGCCGGAGGCGGAAGAGGAAGAAAAGACGGAGCAGGAACAACGTTCCGGTGTGGCGGCTGAAGAGCCGGAGCGCCCGAACATATCCATTATCCGGGGAGGTTCACCAGATTCTAATGAAAGTCCGGTGTATCAGGAGGAACTGGATACAAAATTTGGAAATCATAAGAATGATCCGAAGTCAGAGAGCAAAGACCCATTGCCGAAGGGACAAAAGACAAAAGAAGCAAAGACAGGAGAGTCTGGGAAAAAAGAATCAAAACCGGAGGATTCCCAGGCAGAGATCCAGCAGATCCAGGAAGAGATCAAGAAACCGGAATCCCAGCAGGAAAGTGCATATGTAATTCCTTCCCTGGATCTGCTTTCCCAGCCAAAGGCGGGGAACAAGGGCCTCAGTGATAAGGATCTGATCGACACGGCGGCCAAACTTCAGGGAACATTGGAGAGTTTTGGTGTCAAGGTAAAGATGGGGGATGTGAGCTGCGGGCCGAGTGTGACCCGGTATGAGCTGGTGCCAGAGCAGGGAGTTAAGGTGAGTAGCATCACCAGACTTGCGGATGATATCAAGCTGAGCCTGGCGGCTTCGGATATCAGGATCGAGGCGCCGATCCCCGGCAAGGCGGCGGTGGGCATCGAGGTGCCGAATGCCAAACGGAATATGGTGACGCTCCGTGAATTATTGGAGAGCAGGGAATTTCAGAGTGCTAAGTCCAATGTGTCTTTTGCTGTGGGAAAGGACATTAGTGGAAAGACCATTGTTACAGATATCGCCAAAATGCCCCATATGCTTGTGGCAGGGGCGACAGGCTCCGGTAAATCGGTGTGTATCAATACTTTGATCATGAGTATTATTTATAAAGCGGATCCCAATGACGTCAAATTTATCATGGTGGATCCGAAGATGGTGGAACTGACAGCCTATGCGGATATTCCCCATCTGATGATCCCGGTGGTGACGGATCCCAAGAAAGCTTCTGCGGCGCTGAACTGGGCGGTGCAGGAGATGACGGTGCGCTACAATAAATTTGCAGAGCTGGGCGTCCGGGACATCAAGAGTTATAACAAAAAAATCGCCGGTCTCAAATACAACGAAGAGAATACCTACGAAAAGATGTGCCAGATCGTAATTATCGTGGACGAGTTTGCCGATCTGATGATGGTAGCACCGGGAGAGGTCGAAGATGCAGTCTGCCGTCTGGCGCAGCTGGCGAGAGCAGCGGGGATCCATCTGGTACTGGCGACCCAGAGACCTTCTGTCAATGTCATTACCGGTCTGATCAAGGCAAATATTCCATCCCGTATCGCTCTGTCGGTGTCCTCTGCCATCGATTCCCGGACTATTATCGACAGCGCCGGGGCAGAGAAGCTCCTGGGAAATGGAGATATGCTTTTTGCGCCTCAGGATTATCCAAAGCCTGTGCGTATTCAGGGAGCCTTCGTATCCGATGAAGAGCGGGATGGCGTGGTGGCATTCCTGAAACAGCAGCAGTCGGGACCATCTTATGATGAGGAGATCACGAAGCATATCGAGGCAAATCCGGTGGGAGGCAAGGCAGGAGCTGCCGGGGCTGCACCGGGAGGAAATGAAAGAGATGAACTCTTTGTAGAAGTGGGCCGCTTTATTATTGAAAAGGATAAGGCATCCATTGGAATGCTCCAAAGGGTATTCCGCATCGGCTTTAACCGTGCCGCCCGGATCATGGATCAGCTCTGTGACGCCGGTGTGGTAGGGCCGGAGGAAGGAACGAAGCCGAGGACGATCCTTATGTCTATGGAACAGTTTGAGAATTATCTGGAAACCGAGGGATGAGAGGGAGGATACCATTGAGAGGATGGCTTGTGGTAAATGGGTTTCTCTGTACAGGCAAATTTACGGAACTAACTGAAATGTTTGTGGCGGCGGCAGAAAGAAAA
Organism: uncultured Eubacterium sp.; assembly: GCA_910585745.1. Taxonomy (GTDB): domain Bacteria; phylum Bacillota; class Clostridia; order Lachnospirales; family Lachnospiraceae; genus Eubacterium_F. Next base: position 37,851 of record CAJUFM010000012.1, read on the forward strand.
GGGATCTGTCTGGAAGTAAGATCCAATACAGAGATTTATACCGGAATTTTTGAGCTGGATCCCGCTGTTTCCAGACCGGATTTCGTTTTGTTCTGGGATAAGGATGTGATCCTTGCCAGATATCTGGAACTATCGGGAATTCCAGTGTACAACAGCAGCCGTTCCATTGAAGTCTGTGACGATAAAAGGAAAACTTATCTTGCCTTGTTAGAAGCAGGGATTCCAGTCCCCAGAACCATCTCTGGTCCTATGACCTATGAAAATGTGGGTTTTCCGGCCTTGGATTTTCTGGAAAGCCTGGAAGATGGGCTGGGATATCCCCTGATCGCCAAGGAAGCTTTTGGCTCCTTTGGGGAACAGGTCTATATGGCGGAAAACCGTGAGGATCTGGAGCGTATCCTGAAAGCCATCGAAAGGAAGCCTTTTCTTCTTCAGCAGTATATTTCTGCCAGCCGCGGCCAGGATCTGCGGCTGCAGGTGGTAGGTGACCAGGTGGTGGCGGCGATGCGCCGTTATTCAGATAATGATTTCCGTGCCAACATCACCAATGGAGGCCATATGGAAGGGTATGAACCAGAGGAAACTGCCTGCCTTCTGGCAGTCCAGGCGTGTCAGGCGGCGGGCTGTGACTTTGCGGGAGTGGATCTTTTGTTCCAAGAAGATGGATTTCTGGTGTGTGAGGTAAACTCCAATGCCCATTTTAAAAATCTCTATGACTGCACCGGGATCGATACGGCGGACTATATTATGGAATATATCTCTTCCAGATGCTGAAAGCGGCATGGAGGTTTAGGAAAAAGCGATATGAAATTGTGGATGATCTATGACAGAGAAGGAATGGAGCGGAATGCTTCTTATATTCAGATGTACCAGGAGCGGTGCCGTACCTATAAGGTCGGGGTGGAGCTGGTGCTGGAAGAAACCCTGCCCTGGCGTCTCCGGAATGGAGAAATGCCGGTTTGTGCCCTTGTACGGACCATCCACCCGGAGATCAACCAGATGCTGGAGCAGGCGGGGATCCCGGTCTTCAATTCATATCGGGTCAGCTATGTCTGCAATCATAAAGGGAGGACGCTGGAGTATTTTAAGGACCGGGTGCTTTCGGTGCCCTCCCTGACCTTTTCAGGAAAAGAGCTTCCGCTCATTCTCTCAAAAAAGCCTCAGGAGCTTATCCAGCTGTTTGAAAATCAGTTTATATACAGCAGTTCTTTTGAACAGGAGGAACGGGAGTTGATCTGCCCTGCTTCTGATTTTGTCCTGAAAGCGGTGGATGGCCACGGGGGAACACAGGTGTTTTCCATCGGGGAGGACAAAAGGAAGGTTCTGGATGGGATCAGTGGGCATGAATTTGTGCTGCAGCCGATGATTGGAAACGGATCTTTGACAGAGGGCAGACTGAGCCGGGATGTGAGAGTTTATGTGGTGGGAAATAAGATCTTTGCAGCGGTGATGCGGAGTTCTTCCGGGGATTTCCGCGCCAACTTTTCTCTGGGCGGAGAGGTGTGCCGGTATGATCTTTCCAGCCAGGAGGTCCGCATTGTGGAATCAGTCCTGAATGGGATGGAGTTTGGCATGGCGGGCATCGATTTTATCGTGGATGACAGGGGAGGACTGATCCTCAATGAGATCGAGGATGTGGCGGGAGCCAGGATGTTGTACCAGTGCGCCCCGGAGCTGGATATCGTCCAGGAATATCTCCGGTATATTCTAGAAGAAAAGATTATTTAATATTCGTTGTACTAGCATTTTGACGGTTGAGTTATCATGATAATGTGGTATACTTATGTTGTAACTTTGTTGGTAGAAACTGGAGCCGCCGGAGGGCTCCGCTCAACGATATGACCAGAAGGAGAGGGAAGATGAAATCAGATATTGAGATTGCTTTGGAAGCAGAACTTCAACCGATTCAGGAAGTTGCAAAAAAACTAGATATCCAGGAAGAGGATCTGGATCTTTATGGAAAATATAAGGCGAAGCTGACAGACGATCTTTGGGATAAGATCAAGGACAGAAAGGACGGCAGGCTGATTCTGGTAACTGCCATCAATCCTACCCCGGCAGGCGAGGGGAAGACAACTACTACCGTGGGTCTTGGCCAGGCGATGGATAAGCTGGGGAAGAAAGCGGTTATCGCATTGAGGGAACCGTCTCTTGGCCCGTGTTTTGGGATTAAGGGAGGAGCAGCCGGAGGAGGCTATGCCCAGGTGGTGCCGATGGATGAGCTGAATCTTCATTTTACTGGAGATTTTCATGCTATCACCTCCGCCAATAATCTGCTGGCGGCTATGCTGGATAACCACATTCATCAGGGAAACGCCCTTGGCATCGATACGAAACAGATCGTCTGGAAGCGCTGTGAGGATATGAATGACCGGGTGCTCCGGAATATTACCGTTGGTCTTGGAAGAAAAGTGGACGGTGTTACCAGAGAGGATCATTTCATCATTACGGTGGCTTCGGAGATCATGGCGATTCTCTGTCTGGCGGAAAATATGAGGGACCTGAAAGAGCGGCTTGGACGTATTATTGTCGCTTATAATTATGAGGGGGAACCAGTGACGGCAAAGGAGCTGAATGCAGTAGGCGCTATGGCGGCGCTGCTCAAAGAGGCGCTGAAGCCGAACCTGATCCAGACGCTGGAGCACACACCGGCCATCGTCCACGGTGGACCTTTTGCCAATATCGCTCATGGCTGTAACAGTATGCGGGGAACGAAGACGGCATTAAAACTGGCAGATTATACGATCACGGAAGCTGGTTTTGGCGCAGATCTTGGCGCTGAGAAGTTTTTTGACATCAAGTGCCGGATGGGTGGTTTCCGTCCGGATGCGGTGGTTCTGGTGGCGACTGTACGGGCTCTTAAGTATAATGGCGGTGTTGTGAAGACAGACCTTGGGCAGGAAAATCTGGAAGCTTTGAAAAAGGGAATCGCCAATCTGGAAAAGCACATTGAAAATGTGGCAAAATATAAAGTACCCTGCGTGGTCACTCTCAATCAGTTTGTGACCGATACTGAGGCGGAGCTGGAATTTGTGAAAAACTTCTGTGAGGAGAGAGGCTGCCGCTTTGCGCTGTCCCAGGTATGGGAGAAAGGCGGCGAAGGTGGAATCGAGCTGGCGAAGACGGTAGTGGACACCGTTGAGACGGAGGAAAGCCGTTTTCAGTGCCTGTACGAAGATTCTCTTTCCCTGCGGGAGAAGATGGAGGCGGTGGCGAAAGAGATCTATGGGGCGAAAGAGGTCGTATACGACAAGGCGGTACAGGCTCAGATCGATCGTCTGGAGACTTTGGGCTTTGGAAAGATGCCAGTTTGTATGGCGAAAAACCAGTATTCCCTGTCGGATGATCCCACACTGCTTGGCCGTCCCAGAGATTTTTCCATTCACATCCGCGATGTGTATGTATCGGCGGGAGCTGGTTTTGTAGTGGCGATCACCGGAACAGTTATGACGATGCCAGGGCTGCCAAAGGTACCGGCGGCAGAGCGCATCGATGTGGACGAAGAGGGAAAGATCACGGGATTGTTTTAAAATCTTTATAAGATTAAAAATGTCAACTTATCTATCAAGATAGGTTGACATTTTTTTGATGCCGTGATATGCTAATGTTAACTTTAAAAAATGAAAGGTTAACATTATGAATATTTCAAAAAGAACGTTAATGATCACGAAAATCACCCTGATGACGGCATTTCTTATCGTGGCATCCTACATTGTCATTCCCATGCCCTTTGCTGTGGCATCCATCAGCCTTCAGACACTGGCGGTAAACCTTATAGCTTTGCTACTCTCTCCGCTGGAAGCGGGCATATCCATCCTAGTGTACATACTGCTCTGCGGGGCGGGAGTACCGGTGGCAAATGGAGGAAAGGGGGGAGTGGCCTATCTCATGGGACCCACCGGCGGATTTTTTATCGGTTTTCTGGCAGCTGTGGTGCTGATTTCCCTGTTAAAAGGTAAGATGTACAGCATACCAAGATACCTGTTGACTACAATCGGCATTGGCATACCGGTGATGTATCTTTTTGCCATGATCTGGATGGTGGCGGTGACAGGTCTGCCTCTGAAGGCCGCATTTCTGACCGGCTGTGCGCCGTTTCTTCCGTTGGATGCAGTGAAATGTGTGGCAGCTAGTCTCATGGCGGGACCGTTAGTAAAGGTGATGAATCAATATGAGCAGAGTAAAGGAATTACAAAAGAAACTATATAAAGGCGGCGCATGTTCCAAAATGGAGATCATGAGCCTGGCAGAGGAACCATTGGCGGAGCTCTGCCAGGCAGCCGATGAGGTTCGGAGGCATTTTTGTGGAAATGCCTTTGATCTTTGTGCTGTGATCAGTGCCAAGGGAGGTCCCTGTTCGGAAGACTGTAAATTCTGTGCCCAGTCGGGAGCCAATCCCTCCTGTCGGGAAGTGCCGTGTTTTCCTCTCCTGGGAACAGAAAAACTGCTGGAAGACGCCATGGAAAAGGACAGTCAGGGCATGATGGCATATGGCGTCGTTTCCTCGGGAAGGGTTCTGCCCAGTGAAGATGTGGAAGAGCTCTGCCATACTCTGCGCCGGCTTCGGCAGGAAACCAGCCTGCGTCTCTGTGGTTCCCTGGGACTGCTGGGGAAGGAGGATCTGGACAAGTTAAAGGCTGCAGGAATACAGATGATACATAATAACCTGGAAAGTTCAGAAACTTATTTTCAAAAAATATGTACCACCCACACGTATGAGGAGAAGAAGGCTACGATCCGGGCTGCGAAAGCGGCAGGGCTTGCTGTGTGCAGCGGTGGGCTTTTCGGTATCGGCGAGAGCCTGGAGGACCGCATCGAACTGGCGCTAAATGAACGGGAGCTGGGGGTGGACTCAGTGCCAGTAAATCTACTGGATCCGGCGCAGGGAACCCCCTTTGAAGGGGCAGAGCCCCTCCAGGAATACGAGGTCCGCCGAACGATCGCCCTGCTGCGTTTTGCCCTTCCGGATATATTTATCCGCCTGGCTGCTGGGAGGGAATACCTGCCGGACAAGGGAAGAGCCTGCTTTATGTCTGGGGCAAATGCAGCCATCAGCGGAGATTTTCTAACTACGATGGGAATATCTATAGATACGGATTTGAAAATGCTTCGGACACTGGGATATGAGATTTGAGGAAGGACGTTGAATTATCCTAAAATATATGTTATAATCTGCACAAAACAAAGAAGTCCGGTGAACAGGTCAGGCGTGGTATAGCTGCCGGATTCATGGGACAGAAATGGAGGATAGTATTTATGCAGGAACAAAAGGTAACAGCAGCGGAGGCAATGGAAAAACTTATAGAAGGAAATAAGTGTTATCTGACAGCGATGACAAATCCAGGAGATGTATCTCCGCAGATCAGACAGGTTACTTGCGATGAAGGACAGAGCCCATATGCTATTGTGATAACATGTTCAGATTCCAGGGTTATTCCCGAAAGTATTTTCAGCGCAGGCATCGGTGAATTGTTCGTTATCCGTGTGGCTGGAAATGTTATGGACAATCACCAGCTCGGCAGTGTGGAGTATGCGGCAGGCCACCTTGGAACCAAACTGGTAGTGGTTCTGGGACACAGCCACTGTGGCGCCGTTGGTGCAGCGCTTCACCAGGAGCCAGACGGCTATACCAAGTTTATCACAGATGAGATCCGCAAGGCCATCGGCGGAGAAAAGGATGAATACCGTGCTTGCTGCTTAAATGTAGAGAGAAGCGTGTCCATCATCAAAGAAAGCCTTGGTATTCAGGATGAGGATAAGGATGGATTAAAAGTATGTGGTGCAGTATACCACATTGACAATGGTTCCGTAGAATTTTTAGATTGATTAAAGAAAGAATGCGTACATAGGGAAGGATCTAAATGTATGTGTAAATCTCCAAACTGATGCAAGATAAGTTTACACAGTTTGGAGATTTTATTTGCGCGGCATGTCTGGAAAAATAAAAGTCCACAAAAGCGGAGGAATGATTTATAATGAATGAAAGATTGTCTTTTGCTGAAAAAATATTACGTTTTAATGAAGAACTTTCATCAAAATCACTTGATCTACCCGGCGGTTTTAAGATCATCAATCCATTTCGTGGGGAGAATAAGAAAGAGATCATGGAAATTTCCAAGGCGTTTTATGGAAAATATTATGATGATACCCGTACACGCCGTCTTATACTTGGGAGTTCACCAGCACGCCGGGGGTCGGCTGTGACGGGGATCCCTTTTGAAGATGCCTGTTACCTGCAGCGGGAGGCGGGAATTTGTATTGAAAAATATTATGTTAATAAGTCTTCAACTGGATTTTTATCTGATGTAATTGCTGAATATGGTGGACGGGGAAAATTTTATACAGATTTTTATATGAATTTTGTCTGCCCCCTGGGAATAGTAAAAACAAATTTGAAGGGCCGTGAGGTGAATTGCAATTACTATGAAAATGAAAAATTAAAGAGTTTTTTGTATCCTTTTATAGTGGAGGCATTACGAAGCCAAATTGCTTTTGGTATTGATGTCTCAGTATGCTATTGTATTGGGAGTGGGGAAAATTATAAGTTTCTGTCCAGGATGAATGAAGAACATAGGTTTTTTGGTAAAATCATTCCTTTAGAACATCCGCGCTTTATTATGCAGTATAACTCAAAACGTAAGGACGAATTTATTAAGAAATATCTCGATGCTTTATGTGACCATGCAGAGAGAGGATTGAATTGATACGGAGGTATGAGATGACACAACAGGAATTATTTGATGATTTAAACGAAAATACAACTCTTTCAGATATTCAGTTATACATCAAGAAAGTAATTGAATTACGGGGATTTGCAGATGAATCTGTGCAGTCGTGCATGCTGCTGCTCCTGGAGGAAGCAGGTGAATTGGCAAAGGCTGTAAGAAAACATGCCAGAGGCATGTCTGTCGATGAAGAAAGACTTTCAAATTATGATACAGTAGAAAATGAGGCTGCTGATTTATTTATTGTCCTGCTTTCACTTTGTAATCGATTAAATATTGATCTGTTTGAAGTGTTTATGGAAAAGGAAAAGATAAATGCCGGGAGAAAATGGACTGTGAATTCATAATATGAGGAAGGAAGTTAGGAGGAGAAGAGATAGCAATGAGTAAAATAGCATATTGTCCAAATTGCAAAAACATGGAGGAATATTCTAATATAACATTAAAGTGTAAGGTATGTGGTTCAGCTGTAAGGGGCTCATATATGGATTCATCAGAATGGGATATAATGTCAGATTCCCAGAAAAAAGAATTTTTATATAATATTGAATTCAAAAAGAACGAACCAGAAACAAAAACGGAAAAGACAATGAATAAAAAATCAGATTACGCAAACATAGAAAAAGCACCAGGTACTGTTCCAGATGTTCAAACCTTTGATAAAGAACTTATTAAACATGTACGAAGTATAGCTGAGGATATACATTTTATTAAAACAGTTGTACTTATATATATAGTATTGAGCATAATTGGAGCACTAATAATATTGGGGTCACTATTTTAACTTAGTATTATGCGTCTTTGTTTCCAAGTGAAACAGGAATGCCTGCAAAACCATTGCGAACAGCTCTGGGTATAACGGTAATCCGCGAACTGTGCGAACAGCAGAAGTACATGTATGATAACAAAGTCCACAGTGTTAAAAACCGTATTGTCAGCATTAGCCAGCCATACATCCGCCCAATCGTCCGTGGCAAGGCGAAATCTCCAGTAGAGTTTGGGGCTGGCTAAGCTGGATATGAGCATCGATGAAAGAGGAATAGCCCGGCTGGAATATCTGTGCTTTGATGCATACATTGAATGCGATGTGCTGACAGGAGCCATCGACAGGTATCGTGAGCGAAGTCAGTGTAATCAGTGTTGTTTCTAATTTGGAATGCCTTGCTTAGGTATAATATGAACGGCCAATAGAATCTTTATAAATATAATAGATAGTTCATTTTTGGGCACATAATTTCACCTATATTTTTCAAAGTCCCCCCTCAATTTATTTAAACTGTCCTTTGAATTTCTGCTCACAGTAGAGACAGCGGTAGATCCGGTTCTTTTTGTCTGTGAGTTTAAAACGGTGGGGCAGCTCCTGTTCAATGGATGTGATGCACCGGGGATTTTTGCATTTTATAATATTTGTGACAATGTCCGGAAGCGTCAGCGTCCTTTTTTCGACGATTTGATCATTTTCAATGATATTGATGGTTATGTGTTCGTCCAGGACTCCGAGAATATCCAGGTCTACCCGGAGAGGCCCTTCTATCTTTATGATATCCTTTTTTCCCATTTTATTGCTTTTTGCATTTTTTATAATAGCCACGCTGCAGTCCAGTTTTTCCAGGTTCAGATATTGATAGATCTCCATGGCGTGCCCCGCTTTGATATGGTCGATCACAACACCCTGGTTCAGTCCCCCGATATTTAACATATAGTTTTACCTCCTGTCGATGATAAGTAAAAAATATCTTTTTTAGATACTGATCTCAAGCAGAGTCAGGATCAGTGCCATCCGTATATATACACCATATTGAGCTTGTTTAAAGTATACCGCCCTGGGATCATTGTCTACTTCTGTAGAAATCTCATTTACCCTGGGAAGCGGATGGAGTACCAGCATATCCTCCCGTGCCAGTTTCATTTTGGAGGTGTCCAGAATAAAACTGTCTTTCAGACGGATATAATCTTCTTCATTAAAGAAACGCTCTCTTTGTACCCTGGTCATGTACAGGATATCCAGATCTCCGATAACGTCGTCCAGATCACTGACTTCCTGGTATGGAATATGGTTTTCATCCAGGGTTTCTTTCCGTAGATAATCTGGAATTTTTAGTTCAGGAGGGGAGATCAGCACAAATTCCACTCCCGGATAACGGACCATGGCATCGATCAGGGAATGTACGGTGCGGCCAAATTTCAAGTCTCCGCAGAAACCGATTTTCAAGTGGTCAAAATGTCCCTTGAGATTTTTGATGGTAAGCAGGTCAGTAAGAGTCTGGGTTGGATGGTTGTGCCCGCCGTCCCCGGCATTGATGACAGGGATGGAAGAGTACATGGATGCCACGAGGGGCGCTCCTTCCTTGGGGTGTCTCATGGCACAGATATCTGCATAGGAAGAGATGACGCGGATGGTATCCGCCACGCTTTCTCCTTTGGAAGCAGAGCTCGAATCGGCAGAAGAAAAACCAAGGACACTGCCGCCAAGATTCAGCATAGCGGCTTCAAAACTAAGTCTTGTTCGTGTGCTTGGTTCGTAGAAACAAGTTGCAAGCTTTTTTCCTTTACAACATTCGGTATATTTTTCCGGTGTTTCCATAATCTGTTCGGCAAGGTGGATCAGTTTGTCCAGTTCCTCTACCGACAGATCCAGAGCATTCATAATATGTCGCATAATTACCTCACTCCGTTAGCAAAAACGGTTCTGTCACATTAATTTTTACCATAAATTTTTTGCATGAACGGTCCTCCCGTATTTCTTAAACATACAGGATCCGCCCTGCAGGGGCTTCTTTCTTATGTTTTTCCTTTATTTTAAATATTGTACAACATATTATTATAAATTACAATATTGATTTTATATCAAACTTCTGTATTTTTTCTAATGATAGAAGGATGCGAAATCACAAAAGACATCTTTTGCAGATTTTTGTTTGTCTGCAGAGGATGTCTTTTGGGCTGTATAAATTGTTTTATAATTGGCTTATTCCTGCTTTGTCAGTTGGAACTGTCCAACAAGCTTGTCAAGCATAACGGCCTGGGAGGATAATTGTTCACTTGTTGCAGCTGCCTCTTCGGCAGTAGCGGCATTACTTTCTACCACTCCAGATATTTGGTTGATGCCCAGCTCTGCCTGACGCATGGCCTCTGCCTGGTCGTTCATCATAATTTTCAGATTTTTAGAGAAATCAGCAATCTGTTTGATGCCTTCCACAACAGCTTCAATTGCACTGGAGGCATGGTCTGCAATATTATTTCCTTCGGATACTTCTTTGATGGAAGCCTCAATCAGTTCTCTCGTATCAACAGCTGCTTTCGCGCTCTGGTCAGCCAGTTCGCGTATCTGGTCAGCCACCACAGCAAATCCCTTTCCGGCTTCACCTGCCCTGGCAGCCTCAATAGAGGCATTCAGAGACAAAAGATTGGTCTGGGCGGCGATGGATTCAATTTCGGTAATGATATCTCCAATTCTTGTGGATGCATCATTAATTCGTTCCATAGCAGCCATCATCGTATCCATTTCTTTTCGGCTGTTGCCTGCTTCTTCTGCATAATGTTCCGCTTTCAGATAAGATTCATCCGCACTTTGCGCACTTTTTTCCATATTTGATGTAATATCTGAAATCGTTGCATGAAGTTCTACGACCGAATTTGCCTGGTTAGTGGCACCTTCCGCAAGACACTCGGAAGCGTTTGCCAGTTCATTTGAACCGGCAGATACTTGATTAGAAGCCTCGCCAATCGATAATAATGTCTCCTTCATCTGTTCCCGCAGACCCCGCATGGAAGCGTACAAGTTCTGAAAATCGCCGGTATAGCGATCGGAAGCTTTTGATCGGACCGTATAATTTCCTTTTGCCATTTCTCCAAGTACCTCACCGATGTCAAAAATAATGGCATTTAGATTTTCCGCCATTTCTCTTGCGTCTTTTTCCATATGTTCTACTTCATCGCCTGTCTCAACCAAAGGAAACGGTGAAGAGAGGTCCCCGGCAGCGAAGGTCTTAAGACGTCCCCCGAGTTTTTCTAGTGGCATAGAGATTTTTCGTGCAATCTGACGTCCGATTTTCGTGGATATCACAAGTGCAACAACGATAATACCAAGAATTGCTGCGGCAAGAACCCATCCAATGATCATAAGGATCCTGCCCAGTTTGTTACCTTCTGTTACTTTTACTTCGAGTAATCCCTCCAGTTTTTTGTAAATGCTGTTGTAGACGTCTGCGAGGTCAGACAGTGCCAGTTCCTGTGCCTGAATGCATTGTTCTCTGTCAGTTGTTGCGCCAAGCTTCATTATTTTATCATCCAGCTGCCAGTAACTTTCCAGTTCTGTCTGAAGGGCATCATAGGTTTCCCTGCCTTCTTTTGACACGATGGTTGTTTCGATTTCTGCAAAATCTTTTATAAATGCGGTTTTCATCTCTTCGTGTTGTTCGACAACCGCCTGAATCGCCTCTTCATTGTCGTATCCGATGGTGGCCCGGAGCGATGAGCGGATATCAGCAAAATCAAACATTGCTTTTCCAATATCCCCCTGTGCAAAGCCAAAATTATTCAGGGCATAAGAGTATCGGTTTGATACGATGATCAGTGCAATCAGTGCGATGAGTGCTGCCACTGCTGTAATCATAGACACTTTAAAAATCGAAACAGTTAGTTTTTTTTCAATACTTTCTTTCTTATCCATACAATAGTCTCCTTTTACTGCTTTTGTTGTTTTCGATGCGGCTTCCAAAAAGGATTCTGTTATTATAAACTGGGGAGTATGCTGGGAAATTACTCCAAAGGGTTAGCCACCGCTTTATTTAAGAGCAAAATCTGTGAAAACTTAAGTAATAAGTGACATTCTCAACGCATTCATAATAGCAAGTTGCATCAATTTACGGTTAATAGATTTATTATACTACGTTTGGATCTGAAATTCAATATCTCCTGCATTCAGAAGTTTCGGCAGAGGTGTCTTCTCCTTTTGGAATGACAGTATCATTTTATTTCTGTTTCTTTCCTATTTCCGGCTGGCTGAAAGTCGCATTCACAAAAATTCAGGTTTTTTCCTGAGTTGCTATATTTTTAAATTTTATTTGCAAAATACAGGGATAAGAAGTATAATATTGAATCGAGATGGGTGAAGTAAGGAACGCATTTTGAAAGGAGAGATAAGATGATAAAGTTATATGACGGCGGAGCGTATCTTGTCAACGGAAATGAACTGATTCCCGATGGCAGTGAAGCGGCCGCAGCAGTGGAAAGCAGGACAGGCGTAAAGACAGACAAGCAGGAGGCTGCAAAAGGAACGATGGCATACCGCATTTTAAATGCACACAATACTTCGGACAACATGCAGCAGCTTAAAATAAAATTTGATAAATTAACTTCTCATGATATTACCTTTGTGGGAATTCTACAGACAGCAAGGGCTTCAGGGTTGGAGAAATTTCCGGTGCCCTATGTATTGACAAACTGCCACAACAGCCTCTGTGCAGTGGGGGGAACGATCAATGAGGATGATCACGTGTTCGGTCTTTCCTGTGCAAAGAAATATGGCGGGATCTATGTGCCGCCTCATCAGGCAGTGATTCATCAGTTTGCCAGGGAAATGCTGGCCGGAGGAGGAAAAATGATCCTCGGTTCCGACAGCCATACAAGATATGGTGCATTGGGAACCATGGCTATGGGTGAAGGAGGTCCGGAGATCGTAAAACAGCTTCTGGAGCAGACCTATGACATCCCGATGCCGGGAGTAGTAGCCATCCACCTGACCGGAAAGCCCCAAAAAGGAGTGGGTCCCCAGGATATCGCCCTTGCCATTATTGGAGCAGTATTTGAGAATGGTTATGTAAATAATAAAGTGATGGAATTTATCGGTGATGGCATTGACAACCTGAGTGTGGATTACCGTATCGGCGTGGATGTTATGACCACAGAGACCACCTGTCTGTCTTCTATCTGGAGAACGGACAGCCAGGTAAAAGAATTCTATGATATTCATGGAAGAAGCGAGGATTTTGCAGAGCTTGCGCCGGAAAAAGTGGCGTATTACGATGGTGTGGTGGAGGTAGATCTGTCAGCGGTTAAGCCGATGATCGCCATGCCGTTCCACCCCAGCAATGTGTATTCCATTGAGGAATTAAACAGCAATCTGGAAGATATCCTTCGGGATGTGGAAAAGAAGGCGCTGGTGAGCCTGGACAACAACAAAGATATCGACTTTACTCTGACGGACAAGATTCACGACGGAAGATTGTATGTGGAGCAGGGAGTCATCGCCGGATGTGCCGGAGGCGGATTTGAAAATATCTGCGATGCGGCAGATATTCTCCGAGGAAAATATATCGGTGCCGATGAATTTTCACTGAGTGTATACCCGGCGAGCCAGCCGGTATTTATGGAGCTTGTGAAAAATGGTTCCATCGCTGACTTAATGGCCACAGGCGCCACTGTGAGGACGGCATTCTGCGGACCATGTTTTGGTGCAGGAGATGTGCCAAGCAACCGTGGGCTGAGTATCCGTCACTCCACACGTAACTTCCCGAACCGTGAAGGTTCTAAGGTGACAAGCGGACAGATCGCTTCCGTTGCCCTTATGGATGCCCGTTCTATCGCAGCAACCGCCGCAAACCAGGGATATCTGACAGCAGCTACGGATATAGATGTGAATTTCAATAAGCCAAAATATTTCTTTGACAAGTCCATTTACGAGAACCGTGTCTACAACGGTGTCGGAAAGGCAGACCCTTCGGTGGAAATCAAGTTTGGTCCCAATATCGTGGACTGGCCGGAGATGTTCCCATTGACCGAAAATGTGCTTTTGAAGGCAGTTTCCATGATCCATGACCCGGTTACGACAACCGACGAGCTGATTCCATCGGGTGAGACCTCATCCTACCGTTCCAATCCGCTGGGACTGGCAGAGTTTACTCTCTCCAGAAAAGATCCCGCCTATGTAGGAAAGGCAAAAGAGGTACAGAAGGCAGAAAAAGCCCGTCTCTCCGGCGAAGATATTTATGCAGTGGATCCAGAACTGAAACAGGTGTATGCGGCCGTGGCAGAAAAGTTTGATGTAAAACCTGAGGATACAGAGATCGGAAGCGTGATCTTCGCAGTCAAACCAGGAGATGGATCCGCCAGGGAGCAGGCGGCGAGCTGCCAGCGGGTGCTGGGAGGTATGGCAAATATTGCCAGGGAATACGCCACAAAGAGATACCGCTCCAACCTGATCAACTGGGGAATGCTGCCTTTCGTATTTGACGGAGAACTCCCCTTTGACAAAGACGATTATATCTTTGTAAAAGATATTAAAAAAGCAATTGTTGAGAAAAACGATACCGTAAAGGCATATGTAGCAAATAAAGGCATGAAGGAGATGGAACTCCATCTCGGCGCCTTGACAGATGACGAACGAGAGATCATCCTCAAAGGCTGCCTCATCAACTACAACAAGCGTTAAGCTACAAGCCGTGCAAAAACGGAAGAACGTCCACCCTATGAGCTGGCTCATGAGGGTGGACGTTCTTTTGTTTTTATGGGGCGCCAGCCCCGTTGAGACTGCTTTCAGCAGTCGAAGCGCGGCTTGTAGGGGAGAGGGCGCCAGCCCCGCCCCGACTGCTGAAAGCAGTCTCATCAAAATGAGAGAAGATTCCTTATATTTTTGCAATTTTTTTAAATTTGTGGATAAGTTTTGAGAAAAAGGGTATGGTTATGGGAATTTTTGCGGAAACTCAAGAAGATATATTAGTATTGACAAAATTTATCATAGGAATTATAGTAAAAAAGTACGGAAAATTAGTATGACCGTCCGCACTTTCAAATAATTTTCATAGAAGAATAAAATCAAAATTTGAAATTGTCGATAAATCAGCAGTTTGGAATAATAATGGAGGTGACATATTATGTACCACCACTTTACAACTTTTTGAAAAATAAAATAACGCACAAGACACTTTCTCA
>CAJUFM010000013.1 GCA_910585745.1 uncultured Eubacterium sp.
GTTGTCAATTTTCAGTTAGAATCACATTCATTGAGATTCCGAGAAGTTATATTCTACAATAGCTTCCTATGATTGCAGGTGTGTTGGGCACAAGTATTGATTCCCTTTTAGGATATTTTGTGGACAAAATCTACAGATATTTTAGCAGTCAATCGAAATCCCGTAATCCAAAATTACATTTCCTCTTTCATCAGGCGTCGTGAATCTCGGACAGTTGTACCGTTCAAAGCACCAGTCATCTTCTTTTCGCTTAAAATGACGTGCCTTTAACTCTGCAAGGCACATATTATGCGTATCCATTGTATAAAATTCGCCGCTGTTTTCCTTATCATACAGATAACACACCACATAATTTAACGGTTCAATATCCACATATTCAAAACTCTCTGGAACTTCCGTATCCGCTGGAAAAAACATTCCAATCCAATATTCCGGCATACCATCCACTATATGCACTGCGCCGATGTAAGCATCCCCATTAAAAGGAAGACACTCTTTTGCCTCCAATGTTTCAAACCAGTTATTCTCCCACCATTCGCCCCAATTGGGAGCTTTTTCATATTTTTTACCAATCAGCCGCGTCGCAGGGCAGCATTCCTTTTTTATTTCTATTATTTTAACAGCCATCAGCATATACCTCCGAAATCTCCAATTTTTCCAAGCAGCTTCCCAATTCTGTGATACATTCCCGAATAAACCACAGGGTCAAATTTTGTAAGGTCAACATCAAAAGTGTCTTTGCACACAAGCTGCGGGCAAAGTTATGCGTCCCGTCTTCATTGTTCGTGCCGATGATAAACGCCGGCTGAAGGCACATCGAAAAATGTGGTCCCATTGATTTTCTTTTTACAGCTTCCATTTCATATTTCTCCTTTCTCTATGTTCAACATATTATAAATTTAAGAGCTAACTAAAAATCACAGCCCTTTGAAAAATTTTTTTAATCAAAACAAAAAGGAAATCCCGCCATGAAAAAACACCTCCTCTTCCCCATACTGATCCTGTTTCTCCTGTTGTGCCGCTTTCTCTATCCCCACACCCGCTTCGGCTATCAGGAAGAGCTGGATCTGCTTTCCCACCGAAATCTGAATATCCATGCTGCCACCATGAAACCCGGAGAAAAGATCTCGGTTAAACTGTCGGGGATAAAAAAAATGGCAAGCTACTCCACCTCGGATTTCCGTATCGCCACCGTGAGCCCTTTCGGCACCGTACACGCTCTGAACCCAGGGACTGCTATTATTTTCGTCAAACAGGGTGAATACACTTACCGCTGCAAAATAACCGTAAAAGATTGACAGCTCCCCGCATGTTTTCTGCTCCTGCCGCATATATTTCCATATATCAATTATCGTGGAGAATGTATATGAAAAAAATAGTTTATCTGCTTTTTACTCTCCTTACATTTATATACATATTCAGCTTTTCATCTCTGGACAGACAGGTTGTACAGGCTGAGGAAAAAGCGGTGTCCGGCGGCGCAGTGGATGTATCTGCCACAGCAGCCGTACTTCTGGAGGGCTCTTCTGGGGAGATCATCTTTGAGAAAGACAAAGACAAAGAACTTGTCCCGGCGAGTATCACAAAGATCATGACCCTGAATCTGATCTTTGAGGCCATTGACAGCAAAAAACTCTCCCTGGAGGATTCTGTGACAGTGAGTGAATACGCCGCCAGCATGGGAGGCTCCCAGGTATACTTAGAGCCGAATGAAACCCAGACCGTAAACGATATGATCAAATGCATCACCATCGCCAGCGCCAACGACGCCGCTGTGGCGATGGCGGAAAAGATCGCCGGGTCAGAGGAAGCCTTTGTAAAAAAAATGAATGAAAAGGCGAAAGCCCTGGGTATGAAACATACCCAGTTCAAAAACTGCACTGGACTAGATGATAACATCGAATCCGGTCACTATTCCAGTGCCTATGACGTGGCGCTTATGTCACGGGAACTGATCACAAAACATCCCCAGATCAGCAATTATTCTACGGTGTGGATGGATTCCATCACCCATAAGACCAAAAAAGGGGAGTCGGAATTTGGATTGACCAACACGAATAAACTGGTCCGTTTTTACGACGGCATTACCGGACTTAAGACGGGTTCCACTTCCAAAGCCAAATACTGCCTCAGCGCAACAGCAAGACGTAATGACATGGATCTGATCGCAGTGGTTATGGCGGCTCCGGATCATAAAAAACGGTTTTCAGAAGCCCAGTCCCTTTTAGATTATGGCTTTGCCAACTGCAGCGTTTACAAAGATTCCGAACTCACTAAACTATTGAAAGAAGTACCAGTACAGGGGGGGCGGAAAAATACGGCAACCGCAGAACCAACATCTGTATTTTCCCATATCTTTACCCAGGACGCCGATATGGACCAGGTAAAGAGAACCATCACCTATGAGGAATCCATAAAGGCACCCCTGCAGAAGGGCGCTCCCGTAGGAAAAGCCGAATATTTTTATAATGGAAAACTCATCGGAAGCGTCCAGCTCACCGCCAGCGAAACTGTTGAGGAAGCCGGACTGACGGATTATCTGTTGGAGGCAGTGAAAAAGTTATTTCATAAGCTTTAATTTCACAGCCATAAGATAAAGCCTTCTTCCCATTGGGAAATCAAACATTTCCTCCTTTGTCATTCCCCGCAGTTTGAGGAATACCACAAAGTACACGATGACAGCTGTGATGAGTGCCAGGATCACCGATACTGCATTTGCCATATACCCTCCCAGAAAGGAAGAAAACAGTTTATCTGACAAGGTATAGACCAGAACAACAGCGATCGACATCCACAGGGAGGCAGACAGCGGCACGAAAAATGTCTTTAAAGGTTTCAGCCGCAGGGATGGGATATAACGCCGTAAGGCCAGCAGGTTCAGTATGCTGACTACGATAGGAAAGGTTACATTTCCAATGATAAGCACATAGATGCCCAGCCCTGTAAATTTAAGCAGGCACACCACAAGGACCACATGGAGTCCAAGGGAGACTGCGGAGTGGATCACTGGCGTGTGCATTCTGTCAATGCTCTGGAGTGCACTGCCTGTCACATTGGATATCGCATAAAAGACTACTGCTGCAGAACCGGCAAGCATAAGGTGCCCTCCCAGAACATAATTGGAGGAAGGAAACAGAAGCCTTACAATAGACTGTCCAAGAACAGTGTAACCCATGGCGCAGGGAAATGCGATGATCATATTAAATTTGATACCGGAAAGGATATTATACCTGAGCTGTACCGTATCCTTTTCGGTAAATGCTGCCACCGCACTGGGGATCATGGAAGAAGCGATGGAAGTAGATATGGCGATGGGTACACTGGTAAGCACCCGGTACTTGGAGCTGTACACACCCACCAGCGATTTGATCGTCACCGGATCCATACCTCTGCCCCCCATAATGTCCCCAAAGAGATAATAATCCACCAAACCGCTGATCTGATATACGGTCTGGCTCAGAATGATGGGCAGGATCGTCAAAAACAGGATACGGTAAATATGCGAGGTGGAATACAGACGCCGTCCCCGGTCCCGGCGTTCCAGTTTTTTTTGCACCGGACGATAGATATAGTAGACAAATATAACCAGAAGAAGTGCCGAAAAAGCGCCCAGGCAGGTTCCCAGCGTACCTCCTGCCGCCCCCCAGGCGCTCTTGTCAAGACTGTCAATATTCCACTGAATAAACAGATATGCCGCCGACACACTGACGATGGCATTTACCACCTGTTCCAGAACCTGGGAAACCGCCGTGGGCACCATGGTCTTTTTTCCCTGGAAAAATCCACGGAACACACCGAGCAGCGCTACAATAAATATCGTGGGAGCCAGCACCCGCAAAGGGATGTGCACGCCCGCGTAATCAGGATAAATATTTTTCTCGATCCATCCGGCGAAAACAAAGAGCAGGATCCCAAATACCCCTCCTGACACAACGGCAAAAAGCAGTGCCAGACGAAAGGTTTTTCCGATATTCTTATATTCCCGCTTTATGTTCTGGGCAGATATGATCTTGGAAAGTGCCAGCGGCAGGCTGTAGGATGATACGATCAGAAGAATATCGTAAATATCAAAGGCCACCGCATAAATCCCATTTCCCTCTTCTCCCAGTATATTGGACATAGGGATCCGGTATGCCATGCCGATAAAGCGCACGATAAGAGAAGCCATCGCCAGTATACTGCCATGTTTAAGAAAATCTGCACTTTTCTTGTTATCCTGATTGTTTGTACTCATACAGGCACCTTTCTGCTACTCTTTATTCTTGAAGGAAATCAGTTTCTTTCTGCTGGTAGGATATGCCGCGATATAGGTCTTGCCCGGATTAATCGTCAGCACATTTCCATCCATATCGTAATAGCACATCGTTCCCTTTTCTTCGTTCTTTCTCCATTTGATCTTCATGCGCTTTCCATTGGTGATGTAATATCCCTCGCCTTTCCGCTTATGCAGGAAGAGATGCTGGTATCCGTTGCGGTCAATGTTCTTCTCCTTTACCAGCTGGATGATCACATTTTTAAAGGAAAGCTGCTTATTATTTTTGTGATCCAAATGCTTTTTCCTGTACTCAAACTTTTTGTATTCTTTCGTCTTTTTATCGTATTTGAGATAACAGGTAGAATAGGCGGAAAATGGAAGATTAATATAATTTGTCCCGTTACCAGTATCTAACTCTGTATCTTCCTCATAAAACTCAAAATGCTTCGCCATCTTCTCTTCTTTGAACTTTGTCCGGTATTTAAGCTGTTTGGCGCCCTTGAGCATCTTCTCTCCGGAAGTAAACACATTGTGGGGCGGTTTTAATGAGTAGTCACGTTTATACACGACACCCCCGATGGCAGACAAACCGCTGAGATTATTTACCCCCAGCTCTTCAATCTTGGAAATGGCATAGGAAGTCTGTCCAAAGTGACAGAAGATCGCATCCCACTCACTGGCAAAACTGACGAAATAATGTCTAGCACTGCGGACCGACCCCAGTCTCTTGATCTTATCCGTTCCCTGATAAACACCGAGCATTCGTGTGATCCCGCCCTCTGCCAGCGCTTCGTAGAGCACATCGATCTGGGAGGTACCCTGCTGATGCTGGTTGGCATACTCGATATTGTTAATGATCACAGCAAAGGGTCTCTGTTTTGCCACCTTCTTCGATATGTACTTTCCTGTCAGTACACTCTTTACCTTTCCGGCGTGGGGATCCGGCGTGGGTTCCGGGGTCGGCGTAGGTTCTGGTGTCTCCACTGGCGCCGGTGTCTGGCTCACCTGTGGCTTATTCTCCCCTTTGTCTCCCAGAACTAAAAAGCAGATCAGGCAGACTGCGGTCAGAACTACAACACTTGCTCCGGAAATGACCGCTATCACTTTCTTTTTCGATTGATTCATCCTCTATACCTCTCTTTTTATCGTTTTATCCCTAACCTATTCATGATCTTCCGCTGTTCTTCTTCCATCTCCCTGCGTTCTTCTTCCTCCATGTGGTCGTAACCAAAGAGATGAAGCATACTGTGAACGATAAGAAAACAAAATTCCCTGAGTTCCGAGTGGCCATACTCTTCTGCCTGCGCCCTGACAACCTCAGAACACAGAAGTATATCCCCCAGCACTAATTCCTGCGTATCCGGCGACAGGGACAGGCTGTCTAGAAATGCTTGTCCACTGAAATCCCCTGGACAGTCATATTCCATCATCGGAAAACTGAGAACATCCGTAACCTTCTCAGTCTGCCGGAACTGCGAATTTACCTGGCAGATCGTATCTGTGTCCACCAAAGTCACACTTACCTCGATATCATAGGGACATTCCACATGATCCCTGACGGAAGCAATCACCTCTTCTGCCTTCTCTTCTGGGTTAAATCCAAAGGAAATCCCCGACTCATCTTCAAAATATATTGTCATAATACCTTCTCATTCCTAGTGTGCGGACCACTTGACAACTCGACTGACCTCAGGTTGTCACCGTCTCTTCTTATTCTTTCGATTCTCCCGGTACTGCTCCCTCGCCTCAAACTTTTCATAGGCATGTACAATTTTCTGTACCAGTGGGTGACGTACCACATCTTTGTTGGTCAAAAAGGACACACCAATCTCCTCTACATCTTTTAACACCTTCAGTGCCTGCTCCAGACCGGATACCGCCGCAAAGGGCAGGTCCTTCTGGGAAAGATCGCCAGTGATGACGACCTTGGATCCAAAACCAATTCTGGTCAGAAACATCTTCATCTGCGCCGGTGTGGTATTCTGTGCCTCATCCAGTATGATAAAAGCATTATCCAGGGTACGTCCTCTCATGTATGCCAGAGGCGCTACTTCGATCAGCCCTTTTTCCGAATTTTTTATAAAGCTGTCTGCTCCCATGATCTGATACAACGCATCATAGAGCGGCCTCAGATAGGGGTCGATCTTGCTCTGCAGGTCTCCCGGAAGAAAACCGAGATTTTCCCCCGCCTCGATAGCTGGTCTGGTCAGAATGATCTTCCCCACCTCATCCTGTTTAAATGCCTGGATCGCCATCGCCATGGCAAGATATGTCTTTCCGGTTCCCGCTGGTCCCACACCAAACACCATCATCTTCTCCCGGATGGCATCCACATATTTTTTCTGCCCCAGTGTCTTCGGCTTTACCGGCTTTCCCTGGACCGTAAAGGCGATCAGATCCTTATCGATCTCCGCCATGGAAACTGGGGATTTTTCTTTTGCAAGAGAGAGAATATAATTCACATTCTGTTCCGTAATCGTATTGCCCCTCTCCGACAGCTTTAAAAGCTCTTCAAAAACCCGCCTGGCTTCCTTAAGATTCTCTGTCTCCCCTGATATCCGTACCGAACCATCCCTGAGTATCACCTCGATATCCAGGGCACGCTCGATCTTTTTCAAATGAATATCAAGTCCGCCAAATATATTATTTTCATGGCTGGCTGGAATATCAAGAATTATCTGTTCCCGCGCCATCCTCATCTTCCTTTCCTTCGCCCTGCAGCACCAGTTCCTCTTCAGACACATTTTTTTTGTCCATTTGGGTTATGGATAACTGGATACTTCCATGGGCTTTATACGCTGCCGGTTCTTTTCTAATATCCAGTGACTGGTCTACAATACGGCAGCCCGCTTCTCTGTATTCTTCCAGCTTGGATTGAAACCGCGCCTTCAACTTTTCGCCGGCTTCCTTCTCGCTGTACCTGGCTTCTACTTTTTTATAATTTACGTACTTATGATCCGTCACTTTCACGCGGCTGTTCCATGGTATAAATTCCCTGTCCACACATACGTTATTTATTATATCATAATTGGAAGATTTATCAAACCATTTTAAGGGATTTTTTATGGAAAATCGAGTTCCGTTGAAACAGACCGTATAGATATGGATCTCTTCTCCGGTCTTATTTTTAGCCATATACCGCTCATTTATGCTCTCTTCAAATTCTTTCTTTGTCAAAATAGATATTTCTCCCTCAGCGCAGACACCATTATAACGAAGAGTCTCCTCTCCGTCCCCCTTGATCTCCACGATGCCGCTGATGAGAATATCGCCCTTTTTCACCTTTGCTCCCTTTGCCACCTTTGCTGTTCCCTCTCTGGTGACGATCTTTTCTATCACACCGTCACAGGGAGCGGTCACATGGCTTGGAGGATTATCTACTTCCTCTTTGCCCTTCAACGCCTTTCCTTCCTTGATCTTGATATTCAGCACACAGCCCTTTTCCTCTGCGGACACCCAGCTCATGTTCTCATAGCTTTCCCTCAGGCTTCTCTCGATGTCATCACAGAAAAGATTCTTTCTCATCATTCCCACATAGACACCCATAGACTCCACTTCTTTGCTAATGGTCTCTTTCGTATACTCCTGCTGCCCATAATAATTGATCTGCCACACGAAAAGGGATAATACTTTTAATACCACAAAAAAAAGAACCAGTCCCAGTGTAAATGTCCAGTTTCTCCCTGCCTGATCCAGCACGAAGGGAAGCCCCCGCTTTTCCCGGATCTTAGGCGCAATATGGGTTTTCTCCACAAAGGCATGAAGAGCCTTAAAATCTTTTGAAAACATGGAAAATGTAACTTTGCTTTCCTGGATCTTTACATCCCAAAGATGGATCCGGTGGTGCCGGCATAGATTCATAAACCGTTCCCAATATCCCGACCCCACGCCGCATACTATGTATCCTTTGAGCCACTTCAATCCCATTCCCCCTTTTTTACAATCTCACAAGGCTGATCTCCCTGATCTTTCCTAACACCCGGCATTCATCCGGTTCAAAAGACTCGATGCATAAATGGTCGCCGCATATCATCACCTTGACATGTTTTCCCTGAAGCTTAACCGAGCATTCCGTATACTCGATGATGGATTTATAATTTTCGATAATGGCATACTCATCGCCATAGGTCTTTACGATCGTAGCTCCGTCCAGAATATCGGGCTGGAGGCCAATTTTTTTGGATACCGAATTCACGTCTTTTTCCGCCTTTGCGCTGTCTCTCATGGCACAA
Source organism: uncultured Eubacterium sp. (assembly GCA_910585745.1). GTDB lineage: Bacteria > Bacillota > Clostridia > Lachnospirales > Lachnospiraceae > Eubacterium_F. Next base: position 8,488 of record CAJUFM010000013.1, read on the forward strand.
ATCCTTATTTCCGGTTACCTTATCATATGCAGAAGGGCATGGCTATGTTCCTGTCTCTTTTGCTGCTTGGTTCATTGAAAAAGGAACTCGTCCTTCGACGAGTTCCCTCATATGTGCAATTATTTAAATTTTCTTTTACGAGCAGCCTCAGACTTCTTTTTACGTCTAACGCTTGGTTTCTCATAATGCTCTCTCTTACGAATTTCCTGCTGGATCCCTGCTTTTGCACAGTTTCTCTTGAAACGACGCAATGCACTATCCAATGATTCGTTTTCTTTAACGATTACATTTGACATAGTATCACACCTAACCTCCCTCCAGTTGTAAAATTGTGCAAAATACAACTGTTTGGGTATTTTTTCGCACTAACACATATTATATCATAATTTTTCGATTCGTCAACTGTTTTCGAACAATTTATGGTATATTATGGTGAAAAATTTTATCCTAGCTGGCTTTTCAACACTTCCTCCGCTTTTGCCAGAGCCTCTGGGATACCGGAAGGATTCTTACCTCCCGCCTGAGCCATGTTCGGGCGCCCGCCGCCGCCGCCGCCCACCAGAGCAGCGATCTCCTTGATCAGATTTCCCGCATGGGCTCCCCTGGCGATGGCTCCTTCCGTCGCCGTAGCCATTAGGTTCACCTTACCATCTTTCTCTGTGGCAAATACCACCACCGCCTCACCAAGCTTCTGTTTCGCCTCATCTCCCAGATCACGCATGGCATTCATATCTACGTCCGAAAGCTGTTTGATCAGCACCCGGATGCCGGCGATCTCTGCCGCCTCGGAAGTAATATCCCCTGCAGCTGCCTTCGCCATCTTTGCCTTCATCTTTTCATTTTCTTTGGAAAGAGCTTTGATCTCTTCCTGCATCGCCATCACTTTTCTGGCAGCCTCAGATGGTGCTGTTTTCAATACTTTGGCAACCTCTCCCAGCTGTTTTTCCACCTGGTTGTAGTAAGCGATCAGTCCCTGGCCCGTCAGTGCTTCGATCCTTCTCACTCCGGCAGCCACGCCGCTCTCGGATACGATCTTAAAGGCAGAAATATTTCGTGTATTTTCCACATGGGTACCGCCACAGAGCTCGGAGCTAAAATCCCCCATCTGAACAACCCGGACGGTGTCCCCATACTTCTCCCCGAACAATGCCATGGCTCCGGTTTTTTTCGCCTCTTCCAGCGTCATCTCACTGGTGCAGACATCAAGACCTTTATTGATCTCCTCATTGACAATGCTCTCTACCTCTGCGATCTCTTCTTCTGTCATCGGTGAAAAATGGGTGAAGTCAAAACGAAGTTTATCCTTATCCACCAGAGAACCTGCCTGCTCCACATGATTTCCGAGAACCATTCTCAGCGCCTTCTGCATAAGATGGGTGGCGCTGTGGTTATTTGCTGTGAGATTTCTCCGGCTCTCCTCCACTTCCAGCGTCACTTTTTCCCCGGTACGAAGAGATCCCGACACCATCTTTCCCACATGTCCGATCTTTGTCCCCTGCAGTTTAATGGTATCCTCTACAGCAAACCTGCCGTGATCCGTGCAGATCACGCCGGTATCTGCTGCCTGTCCACCCATCGTGGCATAAAAGGGGGTCTCTTCTACCAGCACCGTTCCTTCCATTCCCTCTGCCAGCTCATCTACAATGGCATCGGAAGTGGTAAGAACCGTGATCTTTGAATCGTGGCGCAGGCGGTCATATCCGACAAATCTGCTTTCTACCGCCGGATCAATAGACTGATAAACCGTCACGTCCGCTCCCATATAGTTGGTCACTTCCCTGGCCTCTCTCGCCGTCTGGCGCTGTACTTCCATCGCCTGGCGGAATCCCTCTTCATCCGCTGTAAAGCCCTTTTCCTCCAGGATCTCAATAGTCAGATCCATAGGGAATCCATAGGTATCATATAGTTTAAATGTGTTTTCCCCGGAAAGGACAGTCTTTCCTTCCTTCTTCATCTCTTCCATCATATCACTGAGAATGTTCAGTCCCTGATCGATGGTCTTATTGAAATTTTCTTCTTCCGTGGTGATCAGTTTCAAAATATAGTCTTTTTTATCTGCAAGTTCCGGATACCCGTCCTTGGACTCCCGGATCACTACCTCGCTCAGTTCCGCCAGAAATTGTTTCTGGATACCCAGCAGCCTTCCATGTCTTGCTGCCCGGCGCAGAAGACGGCGCAGCACATATCCCCTTCCCTCATTAGAGGGCATGATGCCATCTGATACCATAAACGTCACCGAACGAATATGATCTGTAATAATACGGATGGAAACATCCTTTTTGACCTCTTCCCCATAGGATGCCCCAGCAGCCTCGCACACCTTGTCCCGGATCGCCTTGATGGTATCCACATCAAAGATGGAATCCACATCCTGCATCACCACAGCAAGACGCTCCAGTCCCATGCCGGTATCGATGTTTTTATTGGTCAGTTCTTCGTAATTTCCCTTTCCGTCGCTGTCAAACTGGGTGAATACGTTATTCCAGATCTCTACATAGCGGTCACACTCACATCCTACGGTACATCCTGGTTTGTTGCAGCCGTATTTCTCTCCGCGGTCAAAATAAATCTCTGAGGAAGGACCGCAGGGCCCCGCGCCGTGCTCCCAGAAGTTATCTTCTTTTCCAAAGCGGAAGATACGCTCCTCTGCCACCCCAATCTCTTTATTCCAGATATCAAATGCCTCATCATCCTCTTCGTATACAGAAGGATACAAACGGTCCTCCGGAATTTCCAATGTCTTCGTAAGGAACTCCCATGACCAGGCGATGGCCTCATGCTTGAAATAGTCTCCAAAGGAAAAATTACCGAGCATCTCAAAAAATGTCCCGTGGCGGGCAGTCTTTCCCACGTTCTCGATATCTCCGGTACGAATGCACTTCTGGCAGGTGGCCACTCTTTTTCTCGGCGGAATCTCCTGCCCTGTAAAATAAGGTTTTAACGGAGCCATGCCCGCATTGATCAGCAGCAGGCTCTTGTCATTCTGGGGAATCAGGGAAAAGCTCTTCATCACCAGATGTCCCTTGCTCTCAAAAAAATCCAGATACATTTTTCTCAACTCATTTAATCCATATGGTTTCATTATTCTAAATCCTCCTTCATTTATACTGTCATTCCCGGATCTGTCCGTCTCCCAGGATCACATATTTTGTACTGGTAAGGGCAAGAAGCCCCATCGGTCCCCTGGCATGAAGCTTCTGGGTACTGATGCCGATCTCTGCCCCGAAACCGAATTCAAAACCGTCGGTAAACCGGGTAGAGGCGTTGACGTACACAGCGGCGGCATCAATCTCATTCAGGAACTTCATGGAATTATGATAATCTTTTGTGACAATGGCTTCCGAATGGCCGGTATTATAGTGGTTAATATGTTCAATGGCTTCGTCGATGCTGTCCACGACTTTTACCGAAATGATCTTATCCAGATATTCTGTGCCAAAATCCTCCTCAGAAGCTGCCACCATCCTGTCATCGTACTCTCTCGCCCTCTCATCCCCCCGGATCTCGACGCCATGAGCGTACAGCGCCTCACAGATCAATGGCAGGGCTTCTGCCGCAATCGCGTTATGAATCACCAGAGATTCACAGGCATTGCAGACTCCCAGCCTCTGGGTCTTGGCATTGACAATGATGGGCACCGCCATAGAGAGGTCTGCGTACTCATCCACATATACATGGCAGTTGCCAGTGCCAGTCTCGATCACCGGTACCGTACTGGTCTCCACCACGGTACGGATCAGTCCGGCTCCCCCCCGTGGAATGAGCACATCCACATACTGGTTCAGCCGCATGAATTCTCTGGCAGTCTCTCTGGATGTATCCTCCAGAAGCTGAATCGCATCCTCTGGCAGCCCTTCTTTTTTCAATGCTTCCCGGATCACCTTCACGATGGCGAGATTGGAGTGGATGGCATCGCTTCCTCCCCGCAGTATCACTGCATTTCCAGTCTTAAAACAGAGGGCAAAGGCATCGGCGGTAACATTGGGCCGGGACTCGTAAATGATGCCGATCACTCCCATGGGCACCCGCCGCTGTCCCACCTGAAGCCCGCCAGGCGTGGTTTTCATGGATATCATCTCTCCTACCGGATCCGCCAGCGCTGCGACCTGGGTGATTCCCTCTGCCATCCCTGCAATCCTCTCATTGGTTAGACGAAGCCTGTCAATCAGAGATTCCTTCATCCCCGCCTCCTGGGCATTTTTGATATCTTTTTCATTGGCAGCCAGGATCGTCCCGGCGCCCTCTGTCAGCGCCTGCGCCACCGCAGTAAGCCCCCTGTTTTTCTCTCCTACGGATAAACGGTTCATCGATGCCGCCGCCTGCTTCGCCGCTTTTCCTATCTGATCTAATGTCATCGCTGCCTCCATTCCTGTGTGCTCTCTGCACACGATATGTTTTAAATAAATTTTGTCTTCTGCGTTATCCTATGCTCCGGCTTCACATCACACGGTTCTGCCGGGATGATCCATGTCTCCTGTTCGGCAAAGGCAATCATCACACTGGTGAGCATGGTTCCATAGTGCTGTAGATAGCGGTCATAAAATCCGCCGCCATATCCGAGCCTGTGCCCCTTCTCATCAAATGACACACCGGGCATGACCATCAATATCTTCTCTTTGGAATAAGACCCGGATTCCATCACCTGTTCCACGGCTTCGCTCCCCCTGGGCTCCGGCACTCCAAAATTACCCTTTTTCAGCTTATTCAGATCTTCCACCTTGTAAAAACACATGGTTTTTTCCTTGGCATCGGTTCTGGGAAGGAATAACTGTTTCCCATCTGCTAGTATTCTTTCATTGAGCTCCCTGGTGTACACCTCGGAGCGGATGGAACAATAGGACAACAGGATCTCCGACTGCCTGTACCACTCGGAAGCCAGTAGTTTTTCCACAATGATCTGGGACGTCTCAAAACGCCATTCTTCCGCCAGGGCGTCTCTTGTCTCCAATGCCCGCCTGCGCACTTTTTCCTTACTGATCATGTTCTTTACATCCTCTTCTCTCACTAACGTCTTAATTAGTATATTAATGCTTCTGTTTTTTTGTCAAGGGTGTGATGCTGCCATCCTTTTCCTGTATGGACACATTTGACAGCGTGGAACGCAGATTATTTCTCACTGACTCAATATACTCGGCACGAAGCAGCGCCTGCTCTGCCAGTTCTTCCTCTGTGATCGTCCCCTCTTTTTTCTTCTTATATAATTCATTGATCCGCTGGATCTTATTCTCGTCCATAGCCACCTCTTCCCTAAAACAATCCTAAGCTAATTTTTGCGCTCCAGATATTCTTTCAGATGAAAATGTCTGGTCCTGTGCGCCTTAAATACTGTTCCAAGTTCCTCTCCGTCGATAAGGCGGAGGATATTATCCATGTCTTCGCCATTGATGATCGCCATATCCGCCCCGGCATCGTTGGCGATACCCGCCGCATAGATCTTGGCGCTCATGCCGCCAGTCCCCAGTGTGGTAGAGGGGCCCTTTGCCATCTCAATCATCTCGTCGCTGATACTCTCCACGTAGGAGATCAATTCTGCATCCGGATTACGGTTGGGATCATCGGTATACATCCCGTCGATATCACTGAGCAATACCAGAAGATCCGCCCCGGCAATCGCCGCCACCACCGCCGACAGAGAATCATTGTCACCAAAATCGATCTCATCTGTCGCCACAGTGTCATTCTCATTGACAATGGGGATCACTCCAAGATTCAGCAGCTCCTCAAAAGTATTTCTGGCATTGTGCCGGCTGTTATCATTGACAATGGTAAATTTGGTCATAAGGATCTGAGCAGTAAACTGGTTATACTCAGAAAATAATTTCTGGTAAACAGTCATCAAACGGCTCTGTCCGATGGCAGCACAGGCCTGTTTCATGGAAATACTGTCTGGCTTTTTACTCAGCCCCAGCGCCTTTCTTCCCACACCGATGGCTCCGGAAGAAACAACGATGACATCCTTTCCCTGATTATGTAGATCTGTCAAGATCCGGATAAAGCGCTCCAGCTTCACCAGATCCAGCCCTCCTGTTTCCTCATGGGTGATCGTCGAAGTCCCCACTTTAAAAACGATCCTTTTTTTATCTTTAAAATTACTTCTCATAATTGCTGGTTATTCCTTTCACTTACAATCTGCAGCGCCACCCGCAGCCCGTCCATGGCTGCCGACATGATTCCTCCGGCATAACCGGCTCCCTCCCCGCAGGGATAGATCCCCCTGCGGTTCTCCGACTCAAATTCATGGTTCCGGAGAATGCGCACCGGTGAAGAAGTTCTCGTCTCAGTGCCAAGGACCAAGGTCTCCTCTGCGTCAAAGTCTGTTATCTTTTGTCCAAACTGCTTCATACCTTCCATAATACCATTTGATATATAGGAGGGCAATATTTTTTTCACATCTGCTGGCACAAATTTTCCCTTAGTCATCGGTAAACTGTGATCCAGCTCCGTGGTGGGCACTCCTTTTACAAAATCTCCGTACCGCTGAACTGGGATCATCCCCCTGCCTGTCTGCCAGGTTTTCTCCTCCAGTCTCCGCTGGAATGCAACACCCGACAGCACATCATCGCTGCCGAAATCCCCTTTGTCCACCGTCACCACAATAGCGCTGTTGGCATGGGCAGAATCCCTGGCGTGGTCGCTCATGCCATTGACCACCGTACCGCCTGGCTCCGTGGAAGCATTTACCACATACCCGCCGGGACACATACAAAAACTATAGACCCCCCTGCCATCCGAAGTCTTACCCGTCAGTTTATAGTCCGCCGCAGGAAGCCTGGGATCCTCCACACCGTACTGCACCTTATTGATGCTCCGCTGGGGATGCTCCACCCGAACCCCCACTGCGAAGGGCTTCTGCTCCATGGCTGTCCCGTCCTCATACAGCATGGAAAAGGTATCCCTGGCGCTGTGACCGATAGCAAGCACACATTTATCACAGGGGATCTCTTCCGTCTCTCCCCTTTCATTTTCCACTACGACAGCCCTCAGCTGCTTTTGCCCTGGTCCGCTCTCTTCTTCCACATACCGGAATCCTGTCAGTCTGGTGTGAAACCGATAGGTTCCTCCTGACTGACGGATGGTCTCCCCTATAGACTGGATCACACCTCTCAGCTCATCTGTACCGATATGGGGCTTGGAGAGATAACCGATCTCTTCTGGGGCGCCGTGCCGGATAAAGGTATCCAGGATAAACTTCTTTTTCCCCGTCTTATCCTTGACACCGGTGTTGAGCTTTCCATCGGAAAATGTTCCCGCTCCTCCCTCGCCAAAAGAAACATTTGTTTCTGGGTCAAGAATCCCATCCTTCCAGAAGGCAGATACTTTTCCCACCCGCTCCCACATGGGCGCTCCCCGTTCGATCAGCAGCGGTTTCCTGCCGCACAAGGCAAGATAGTAGCCACAGAGAAGTCCAGCAGGCCCCGTTCCCACGATCACCACCCGCTCCCTTGTCTCTTTATTCAGTTTGGGTACCATATCCTCCAAAGAAGGCTGAGGGACATACACGGAAAGATTTTTATCCTTTCGGTTTTTCTGTAACACCTTTTGTTCCTGGCCACACTCAAAAGCCACCGAATAACTGTAGTAAATCTGTGGCTTTTTTCTGGCATCTATGCTCTTTTTTAAAATTTTGATCTGTTGGATCTCCGACTCCTGGATCCGGAGTATCTCAGCTATCTTTTTCCGCAGTTCCTCGATGGAATCCCTGCGGTAGTCTATTTTACACTGGCTGTATCGTAACATACTTATCCTTTCTCATCAATTAAATGCTGGCTGCAGATCGCAGCTGTGGCCCAGGCAAAGTGAAGATTATACCCCCCGCAGATGCCATCCACATCCTGAAGTTCTCCCAGAAGATATAGATCACGGTGAAGCAGTGATTCCATGTTATCCACGCAGATCTCTTCCGTCGCCACTCCTCCGGCGGTAACCTGGGCTTTCTCCAGTCCGAAAGTATCTGACACAGTAACCTTATATTCCTTCATTACTGCCGACAGCCTGTTCAGCTCTTTTTCCTTCTTTGTAAGTACCGGGATCCATTTTTTATTCACAATACCAGATAGTCCGCGGCTGCCATGCCGTATCAGCCACTCCTCCAGCTGGCTCCTCGTCATCTGGGGTACAAAGTCGATCTTACCCGTCACTCTTTTTCCCTGTTCCATCGCCTCCGCGGCAAGACGGCACAGCTGAAAGACCGGAATCCCAGATATCCCATCCTTTACGATCTGGATCTCGCCGATCTCTTCCCCCAGCTGCAGATCATCGGCATAGAGAGAAATCTTCCCCTGCATTCTTATCCCCGCCAGCTGCTTCCACTCACTGCCCTCTGCCTTTAATCCAGTAAGCCCCGGATGCACCGGCGTCACGCGGTGCCCCATGCTGCGGCAGAGTTTGTAGCCACTTCCGTCTCCTCCCAGGGGACCGTTTGCCCTGCCCCCTGTGGCAAGGATCAGACTACGGCACTGGTATGTGACACCGCCTCCACATCGCAGTTCATATGTCCCTTCCTTTTTATGTATGATCTTTGCTGCTTTTGTACGATAGGAAAAAACAACACCTGACTCCCTGCATCCCTGCACCAGAAGCTCCCTCACCGTCGCTGCCTGGCCATTGTAGGGATAACAATATCCATCCTTTTCCCTGGTTAGTATCCCCAGCTCTCCAAACAGGGCGATGGCGTCCTCCGGCCCAAACCGTTTTAGTATCTGCTCCACATACTTCCGGTCCCCATAATAGCAGGCTGGCGACATGCTCTGGTTGGTAAAATTACACCGTCCGTTCCCGGTGGCGGCAAGCTTCTTTCCCGCGGTCTCGTTCTTATCCAGAATACAGACATCTCTTCCCTGCCTGCCAAGCAGATAACCGCACATCAGTCCCGACGCACCGGCACCTACAATGATGATCTCATGGTATTCCATCCTGTTCCTCCCCTGTGCTCTTCGAGGGCAAAATACCTATTTCCCCCAACATCAATATATTAGTATAGCACATCTGTCTCCAATTAACTAGACAAATTCTCAAGCACAGAATATAATTCCTTCTCGTCCTCTACATAAAAACCCTCTCTCAGCTTCTCCAGCTCTGACTCCGGCAGAACTTCTTCCCGGATCCCCGTATACTCATAGGGTGTCACCTGGTCATTGTGAAAAATGACTACCTCCTGCTCCTGGAGCTTAATAAAAAAGCCGGTCTCTTCCTCCGCCCCCAGATAATTTTCCCGGACCACTACCTTATCCTTGGAAAATGAGATCAGCTCCACACTATCCGGTGCCTCCGGAATCGCCGCCTCCTGCAGTTGCTGATTATATTCTGTAATATAATTCTCAAGTTCCTCCCTTGTCTTGCCGGCGATCTTCGCCGGCACAGTTCCTTCTTCTTTTGTCACTACACCAGTCGTACCATCGTAGTTTTCAACTACATATTTCATGGAGGAGTTGACGCGGATCTCCTTGACAGTGTCCACCGGATGGGTATCCTGTTTCACCACTTCTTCTTGTCCCCTGTCATAAGAGCGGTAGCTCAGAAAATAGATCAGGGTAAATACAGTCCCGATAATAAAAAAACTGCTCATAAACAGGTATCTCTTTTTCATGTCATTTCCTCCAAGAAAAGTTTTACCTATAGTATGAACAGTTTTTTGATATTTTATACAGACGTTGAATAACCAGCTCTACACACTGTTACTAAATAACACAGATTTCAATCAGCTAAATAGAGCAATTTTCTAATTCATCACACGACCGATCTTAACCGGTTTTCTGTAATATGCATTGGAAATCTTGATGCCATCGCTTGGGTTACTTGCGTGGATTACCAGACCACTTCCAATATACATCGCCACATGGTTGATCCTGCTGCCGTTGCTGTAGAAGAACAAATCTCCCGGCTTCGGTGAGGATACGCTTCTTGTCACACCTGCCTGTGCCGCCGCGTTATGAGGAAGGGAATGTCCATATTTACGATAAAGACTCATGGTAAATCCAGAGCAGTCCGTACCACCTGTCAGACTGGAACCACCCCATACATACCGGTTTCCAAGGAACTGTTTCGCATACTCTGCAATGGAAGCCTGACTGGAGGAAACTCCATCAGAACCACCGGCAGAAACCGTTCCCACCTTCACTGCACGCTTCAGGGAATACTGTTCAGTAACATATTCTTTCGCTACAAAGGCATGCTCGTCATCTACGGTAATACAGATCCAGTTATCCAGATCTGCCTGGATCGCCTCCATGCCCCCGGCACGCTCGATAGCTTCTTTGGATATCTTCTGCTGTTTGATCATCTTATTGACAAAATCCATCGTCAGATGTTTCTTTCGGATCACAAATTCTTCCTCTTCGGATACTACAGAATAAATCGGGGCATTGGTGGTCGGAAGGGCACGAACCCGGAGAGAGTTAGTATTGATCTCGACACACTCACGTCCTACCTTTGTCGCCAGTTCCTCTGCTTTGGTATCGGTTACGATATAACTGGACTTCACCCAGCCATCTACTTTACCGGACACGATCTTTGCCCAGCCTTTTTTGATCTTGTAAATATGACATCCCGCATTCTTTGTCATCTTACCTACAATTTTTGCACTCTCGGATGGTTTTTTTCTTACATTCAGGTAAGTATCTACCTTGCTGGCAATACCCAGACGGTCATAATTCAGATTCAATTTTACATGTCCGTCGTTATCATCTTCAGGCTGTGGTGCCGGTGTCACTTCCGGCTGCGCCGGAGTCTGCTCCGGTGCGGGCCCTGTCTCTGCTGATGTCTCCTGTACAACTCCACTTGCCACATTCTGGCAATATTCATCTACTACTACATTGGCTCCGGCCATCTGCTGCTCTGTCGCAATAAACGCTGCCTTTACAGGAATCGAAATCAATCCTGCTGCCAGCACTCCTGCCACTGCAAACTTCACATATCGCTTATTTAATACTTTCATGGTATACGACCCTCTCCATATATTTGTATATTGCATGTTTCATTTATTACAATTTTGTTACATTTGTATAATCAGATTATAACAACATACAAATATATTGTCAAGGGGCGGTTAAAATATTTCAAGAATTTAACAATTTTTTTATTTTTTTGCTCACTTGATCCAGTGATTTCTGATCTACTGTCTCAACATGTAATTTAGCGTCAGGGTACTCTGCTAAAGTTTCCAATGCAAATTTTCCCTTTATTGTGGCAGTTTCCATCTCCCACTCAACCTTCTCTTCCTTCTGCCAGCGCATCAGCGATAAGATCTCCCCTGCTTTCATATCGGTCCTGACATTCTTTTTACACAACTTGTACAATGCATTAATATCCATTTCCAGCAGATTCTTTTTCATGACCTGTTTAAAAATAGCTTTTAACATTTGCTGATGATTCTTATTTCTCTGCTCCGTACCCCTCAAATGATGATATTCTCTGACAAAGGTAAGTGCTTCTTTTCCATTTACATGATTTATCCCCTTTTGGAAACTCGTCTTCCAGTCCGTTTTAAAACTTCGGTCCGCTTCTACATCCACCCCTCCGATGGCGTCGATCAACTTCCTGAAACCGGACATATTAAGCTGAATATAATAGTCGATCTTTGTATCCAGCAGCTCTTCTGCCCCCTGGATCAGAGATTTGGTGCCATAATAGGGAAGGTGAGAAAATTTGGTTTTCTGCTTCTCTTCATTGGATGATGCAGCAGGAAGACTTACATAAAGATCCCGCGGTATCCCCGTGATCAAAAGTTTCTTTTCAGACGGATTTACCGTAACAAGCAGATTCAGATCACTTCTCTGGCTACGCCCTTTTTCTCCATAGGTACCCAGACCGCTGATGAATACCTGAAAGGTTTTTTTTGTGATCGCATCCCCTTTTTCCCTAACACTCTCCTTTGCAGTCTTTTCCACTGAAGTTTCATTTTGGACTGCCCCGATGGCAGCACTCATTCCCACCAGACTCACAATTACCAAAAACAGGGAAACCGCAGCTAAAATCAATTTTTCTTTTTTCATTGTATTTGCCTCCTTTTCAATATTTTAACCTTTTATTGATTGCTACAAGTTAATATTACCCTGTCTTTATATGAGAAACTTCATCAACATATCAGAGAGTTGTAAAAGTCACAAAAATTTCGGTTCCCTTTCCTGGCTCGCTCTCCACCCGGATCTCTCCCCGGTGCAGCTGGATGATCTCCGCACAGAGGGCCAGTCCCAATCCGCTTCCCCCCCGTTCTCTGCTCCTCGCCTTGTCAACCCGGTAAAAAGGTTCCAGGATCTTTTCCAGTTCCCCGGCTTCCATCCCTATCCCGTCATCCAGGATGCGTAACTGTCCCTCTTCCCAAAGAATTCGGATCTTTCCTCCTTCTTCACAGGCACGAACCGCATTTTCCAGTAAATTCCGCACCAGACAGACGAGAAGTTCTGGAACACCCTGGATCGTGAAATCTGTACCTGACATATCCACCACTAGCTTTTTTTCCTCCAGCAATGGAAGACAGCTGTCATAAGCTTCCTTTACACAGTCTTCCAGGTTTGTCTCCGTAAATTCCAGTTCTTCTCCCCTCACTCTTGCCAGCAGCAGAAGCTGGTGTGTCATCTGCTGCATCCTGCCGCTCTCTTTCTTTATATAATGCAGCGCCTGGTACTGTTTCTCCTGGTCTGCCCTTCCCCGCAGCAAAAATTCCGAATAGCCGCCAATGGACGTCAGCGGCGTCCGCAGTTCATGGGCCAGATTAGCCACAAACCGCTGCTGGGATTCGATCCGGTTATGTACTGCTTCCGTCATTACATTAAAGTCCCTTCCCAGCTCTGCGATCTCATCCTTTCCCTGGATCCGGATACGCTCATAATTGCCCGCTGCCACTTCCCTCGTCATCTGCGACAGCTGATGTAATGGCCTCGTGAGCCTGCGCAGGATCATATAAAGAGCAGCGGCCAGCACCAGGGAGAGCACACCGCTTAAGATGAGAAAAATGTATTTGAGCTTGTCCCAGAGGGCAGACAATTCTGTCATTTTCTTTGTCGTTATGAGGCAATAGTCATCCTTCCCGGCATCAAACGAAGTAACCAGACATGCTGTCTGGATCCCATCTTTCCGCTGAATGGTTATGGTATTGTCCTCCCTTCCGTCAGGCAGAGACTGTCCCTCACCGGGAAACACACAGATTCCATTCTGCCACAATTCAAAGCTCAATCCATTTTTTAAGAATATTTTTTCATAATCCTGCATAACAAGCTCTAACATCGTTTTCCCCGGCGTTTTTTCACCAAAAGCAGAAATATCTTCTGCCAGCGCCCGCTCAATCACCTGGTTCTCTCCAATGATCCGCTTTTTTTCTTCCTGCAGGTTGTCGTGATATGCCACCTGGAACACCATATATATTCCTACATTTAAAAATACGAGAAACAAAAGCAGCACGGTAAAATATATCTTCTTCCAGAATTTCAAACTTATCCCTCACATTTCCAGACATGCCGCCACAGACGGCACAAATAATTTGTGAAAAGCGTGTGACCCTGTGCTTCGCACAGGCACATTCGTACTTCGCTTCGCTCGTACTCATGATGTCCGTCGCTCAAATGTCAGTGGACAAGCAAGCTTGCCACTGCCGCTCTCGCGACTTTAGTCACATTTCCTCTAACCGATATCCTACCTTATATACCGTCTTGATCGCTTTTTCCAGCCCTAATTTCTGGCGGAGTTTTTGTATATGTACATCCACCGTCCTCGTATCCCCTTCATAGTCAAACCCCCATGCCAGCTCCAGAAGTTTTTCCCTGGACAGGGCTATATTCCGGTTCCTCACCAAGGCTTCAAACAGTTCATACTCCTGTGGTGTCAGCTCCATTTCCACACCCTCCCGGTATACCACCCGACTCGTCATATCAATCCTCACATCTCCGATGCGTATTCCGCTTTCATCTGCTCCGTTTCTCCGAAGGATAACATGGATCCGGGCAAGCAGTTCCACGATCTCAAATGGTTTCACCAGGTAATCTTCGGCTCCTGCCTGAAATCCTCTCATTTTATCTTGTATCTCATCCTTCGCTGTCACAAACATCACCGGCGTCCCGCTGCAATATTCTGCCAGCCGGAAACCGTCGATGCCAGGAAGCATGACATCCAGCAGTATTAGATCGAACTGCTGGTTTTCCAACATCCGCTTTGCCTCCCAGCCATCCGCCGCCGAACTGGAACTGTGGCCTACCAGCTCCAGATTCCAGCAGATGAGATTGCGGATGGTCTCCTCGTCCTCTACCACCAATATGCGTGCCATAATGAACTCCTCCTCTTCGCCCGGCGCTGACACCACCAGGCTGCGGTAGTAGTATTGTAACATATAAATGTTAGAAAGTTGTTAAAATGTCCTGGTCAGTATCCGGCTGTTTTCGATAAAATCTTCCACGGTATGAAAGCCCAGGCGCTGAATGAGGTCAAGGACATAAGGATTTTCTCCCGGAGTACGATATTTCGCCTGATCCGCATAGTCGTTTACCAGTTCTGTCGTCTTCTCAATCTCCATAATTCGTTTCGGTCCCCCGACACATCCGCCAGGACATGCCATTCCCTCAAAGAAATTCCCTTCCACATGTCCATCCAGAATTTTCTGCAGCATCTCTTTACACTCAGCGACGCCACAGGCACATACTGGTTTCAGCTCATATTTTTCGTCGATGCTCGCCAGGCTTTCCTTCACAGCCTGACTCACCCCGCCGGTTCTCGCATACAGCCTTCCCGCCGCCGCAGAATGCTCATTTTCATCTTCTTCCATTTTGGAAAAATCCACCTCCAGCGCCTCAAAAATGTCCTGTAGTTCCTGGAAGGTCAGCACGCAGTCGATATCCCCCACCAGATCCGGCTCCCTGATCTCTGCCTTTTTCGCCAGACAAGGTCCCACAAATATCGTCTTACATCCCCGGTGAAGCTCTTTGGCAATCCTGCCGCAGGCGATCATCGGTGAGACAGCCGGTGGAAGATGCCCCGCAATCTTCTCAAATTCCTTGCGGATCATGGAGATCCAGATGGGACAGCAGCAACTGGTTAACTGAAACCCTTCTTTGTGATCCATATTTTCACAGAACTCCAGGGATTCTTTCAGTGTCAAAATATCGGCAAATGCCGCCACCTCGATCATCCCTGCAAAGCCCATACCTTTCAAGGCACTGCGGATCTTTCCCGGCGTCGCCTCCTCTCCGAACTGACCAATATAGGC
The DNA here is from genome assembly GCA_910585745.1 of uncultured Eubacterium sp. GTDB lineage: Bacteria > Bacillota > Clostridia > Lachnospirales > Lachnospiraceae > Eubacterium_F. The sequence goes on from CAJUFM010000013.1 coordinate 23,678, forward strand.
AGGCGCCATCATCGCATACACCGGCTCCTCTGAACTTTTTAAGATCTCCACCACCTTTACCGCATCGTGGCTGAAGGTGAGATTTTTATTCTGGCACGCCTCAATACACTGGGCACACCCGGTGCAGTTTTCCGCATTCATCGTCACTTTCCCGTCCCGGACTTCCAATGCCCGGAACATACATGCGGTGACACACTGGGCATCCTCACAGTCGCAGGGCTCATTTTTCCACACCAGAGGATATTTGTCCGGATGGAACAGACAATCCAGTTTTCTCCTGGACTCGTTTTCCGATGCAGGTCTTCCCCACAGACGATCCTTTAACACTTTTCGGTATAATTCTTCAAAGGTCATGCTTACTTCCTCCATTATTATCTCTTTGTAATCAGTATGGAGAAAATTGCAGGGTTTATACAAAAAAGGTCCCGGTCAGATAAACCGAAACCTTTTATCTATTACATGAAATCAAATAATGATGCACACCAGACCGCCATTGGAATCATTGACTACCTTTTGTATCGTATCCTGCAGCTTCACCTGACTCTCTTCCGTCAGCCGGTTCACTTTATTCATGATGCCGTCATCTACCAGCTGCCGTATCGTTTTTCCAAAAATATTGGTATCAAAGATTCCGTCAGGATTTTCTTTGCTGTTCATCTCGATATACTCAATGAGATCTTTCGCCTGCTCCTCGCTGCCTACAATGGGTGCGATCTCTGTCTCTATATTTGCCTGAATCAGATGCAGGGATGGGCAGACCGCTTTGATCTTTACTCCATATTTGTTCCCGTGTTTGATCAGCTCCGGTTCTGCGATCTCGATCTCCTCCATTGTCGGGGTGACGATACCATACCCCCGCCCTTTTACCTGTTCGCAGGCGGTTCCGATAGACTCATATTCTGCCCGTTTTCCAGCCAGTTCTTTCAAAGTGGCGATCAGCTCGTATTCTCCGGTGATGGGAGTCCCGATCATATCGCTGAGGATCTCATAATAATAGTGTTCTTCAAATTCTACAGAAATATTAACCTGCCCGTTCTCCATCTGCTTATCCTGGATATAGACTCCTTTGATATAATCTGCCTCCAGATTCAGACGATCCTTGGTCACATCTTTCATAAGCCGCATATTCATAAGCATTTCCCGGCACTGCTCCAGAAGATCTTTTTTCAGCCAGTGATCCCTGTCCAGAAACTCTACCCATTTGGGAAGAAAGAAATTGATCCTTCCAATGGGAAAGTCTGATAAGATTGTTTCCATGATCCGATACACATCCTCCTTTTTCAGCCTTTTACAATCTAAAGGCAAAACGCTCATATTATATTTCTGCTCCATCTCCTCTGCCAGATTTTTGACGGACTCAGAATGGGGATTTACCGTATTCAAAATGATCATCGTCGGCTTGCCAGTCTTCCTGCACTCTTCGACGGTCTTTTCCTCTCCCTCTACATATTGTTCTCTGGAGAGGTCCGTAAAGCTTCCGTCTGTGGTGACAATGATCCCAATATTGGAATGTTCTTCGATGACTTTTCTTGTACCCAGTTCTGCCGCTTTTGTAAAGGGAATTTCCTGGGCAGACCAGGGCGTCTTAACCATCCGCTCTTTTCCCTCTTCCATATAGCCAGCAGCATCTTTCACGACAAATCCCACGCAATCGATCAAGCGGATCTTACAGGCGGCACCGCTGGGCAACGTAAGTGCCGCTCCATCTTTTGGTATAAATTTGGGCTCCGTCGTCATAATCGTCTTACCGTCCGAAGATTGGGGAAGCTCATCAATAGTTCTCTGTTTCTCCCCCGCATCCATCAGTTCTGGTATGACCATGATCTCCATAAAGTTTTTTATAAATGTGCTTTTTCCGGTTCTCACAGGACCTACTACTCCCAGATATATTTCTCCTCCGGTTCTTTTGTTTATATCTTCGTACACATTATATCCACTGTCCATAAAAAAACCCCCTTGCTAAACTGTTAAAGTATATGCAAGGGGATCTTTTGATATGTCACAAACTTATTTTACTTTTATGGTCTTCACTGCTTTTTTACCTGAACTTGCTGTCACAGTGATCTTAACCTTACCTTTCTTTTTTGCCTTCAGATATCCATAGCCATCAATCTCAGCTATGTTTGGCTTATTGCTTGTAAAAGAAAGAGTATCTGTAGATTTGGCCGATTTAAGACTGACTGTCAGCTTCACGGTCTTTTTCCTCTTCACAGTCTTCGGCGCCTTAACCTTAACCTTTTTGGCTTTGACCTCTTTCTTGGATACTACGATCTTTACTGAGATCTTTTTACCAGAATCTGCCTGTATTGTTATCTTGGCAGAACCTTTTTTCTTCGCCGTCACGACACCACTTGACGTCACAGGAGCCACCTTGGCCTTACTGGATTTATAACTCAGCTTATCCGTGGTATTTTCCGGTGCCAGTCTGGTATTCAGCGTCACGCTCTGACCCTTCGCCAGATAGACTGTCTTGGTACTCGGACGATTCAGCAGCAACGTAATCTTATTGGCCGGCTGTTCGACTGTCACACGACAGGATGCCGTTTTTCCAGTATTGGATTTTACATTTATAGAAGTCGTTCCCGGCGCCATAGCCCGAATCAGGCCGCTGGCATCCACAGTTGCGATCTTCGGATCACTGGAGGTATAAGTATAGGTCAATTCTTCATTGGATGTAGCCGGAACTTTCTGTGGATTCAGCTTATGGGTTTTGCCTGTATTGAGGGTTATTTCCTTATCTACTGTGATGGAATCTGTCTTCTGGATCACGTTGATCACTACAGAAGCCCGTACCCCCGAAGAAGTTGTTCCTGTCAGCACGGCGGTTCCCACCGCCAGGGCTTTGACGCTCACACTCTGGCTCGTTCCCTGTGTCACCTGAAGAACTCCCTCATTGCCGCTCTTCCATTCAATCTTATCGGTGGTATCTACTGGAGATACAAAAAATCCATTTGTTGCATCCGCTTTTGTCGTCTTTGTGAAGCTCATGCTTCTTCCCACTTCCAACGTCACATTTCCGTCTAAAATACGCAGTTCTTTTGCCGGAGCTTTTACAGTGACCTTAAAGGCTTCCGATTTGACACTGTCTTTTTCCGTGGAAGCAGCCACGATCGTAGCTTCTCCTATTGCAAGTCCTGTCACCTTTCCTTCTTCATCTACCGATACACATTTCTGTCCAGAAGCTACACTCCACGTCACTGCCTGGGATGCCACCTTCGGAGCAACTACTGCTGACAGCTGTATGCTCTCGCCAATATTTACCTCACTGTCACCTGTTACCGTCACAGAAAATGGTGTATAATTATTTTCTTTCGATACCTGCAGGGTAAACTGCATTTTTGTTCCGCTGGCCTGCCCTTTGATCGTGATCACTGCTGTTCCTTCGCCTACTGCTCGGAAAGTTCCATCTGGACTCACTGTAACCACATTTTCGTCAGAGGATTCAATCACTGTCTTCTCACCATAAGTCCCCAACAGACTGTCATCATATTCCGTATTTCCATAATCTACCCCAATATTGATCTTATCGCTGTCACCCACCGAAAGTCCAAAGGTGGCATTATTGGTTATCTTAGTATCCAGCAGCCCCCCACCGGTGGTACAGCTTAAGCCTCCTGATGTCACTGGTATCTGGCCAGTCACAGCAATCTTGTCCTGAACCGTTCCGGAAGTTACAGTAACTGTTGCATCTCCCGGTTTTTTACATTTTACGATGGCAGTTGCCACACCGCTTCCCGGTTCATACTGCATATCGCTGACTTCAACCACTTCATCATTCGTTGATGTCCAGGACACCTGGTCTGTAGTTTCCGCGGGATCGATCTTTGCCGTCAGCTGGATGCCATTCGTGGCAGCCGAACTTTTTACCGGGATGTATAATGCTTTTTTACCAGTGGTCTCATCGTACATGGACGGATTTCCTTTAACCGTATTGTCCTCACTTGCCGATACAGAAACGCTCTGGGTCGGCACATCCTGCACAGATACCTGGTAGGTAAAGGTATGGCTGCTGGTCCATGCCGTATTTTTAGCATTTATATAAGTAAATGCTGCTCCAGCCTCAATCTTAACCGTCACCGGATCTTTCAGATATGACTCTCCATGAAGCACAAAAGAATATGGTTCTTTTGACATGTCAAATTCTGCCCGGAGACCCTGGGCAGATTTCCCGAGAATATCTGTCTCTGTGGATCCATTTACGATCACTACTTTTACAGAACCATTTAATACATCCCTATTAAATGCATTGATCGGAAGCCTGACGCTGTCATGGATCGGGATTACTACCTCTTCATTTTCCTTATATGACAGACTAAGAGTAGGATCCGCCTGCTTCTTTTCATTTTCCCTGTCCATCGTGACTTTACCAAATGCTCCGCTGATGGCTGTCCCTTTTATCGAAGCACTTGCCGGTATATTTACAGTAGTAAGGCTTACTGTATCCTTGAGAACATTCTGCTCCACGCTTTGTACCTTGTCACCAAATGAAACATTTTTCAGATAGGAGCACTGATCAAACAAACCATCAGAGACCTTGATCAATGGTGAATTGGTAAGCTGTACATCCGTCATGTTACACTGACGGAAGGCAGAGCTTCCGATAGCTTCCAGATTTTTTGCCGCTGAAAAATCAAGTTTCCTTAAACCGGTCTTTTCACTTCTTTTTCCGTATTTTTCATAATTCCAGTAATAGGTATACTTTATTTCATTATCATCCTCTTTTAAGACAGACTCCCTTTTACAATCTGCATCGCTGGTATTGCGGACTGCACACTGCGCAAAAGCACTGTTTCCGATGGTGGTAAGGCTTGTAGGAAACTTCATTGTCTCAAGGGAATAGCACTCCATAAAGGCATTGTTTCCGATACTTTCAAGACTGGTCCCTAAGGCACTGGTACTGCTCTCTTTAAAGTACAGATTATAACATCTCTGGAATGCACTGTCCCCGATCTTTTTCATTCCTTCTGGAATATAAACTGTGCGGAGTCCGTAATAATCATAATATTTACTGCCGCTCACAGAGTTGATCTCCTTGGCTGCACTGTTAAAGGTATTTGGTTTTATTTCTGTCAGATTCTCAGAAAGTGTAACTTTATTTAAACTAAAACATCTTTCAAAAGCACTGGCACCAAGACTGTCTCCCCGCATAGAATCCGGCAGGCTGACATCCCGGATACCAAAGACATAAGTCATTCCAATGCTGCAGTTTTCTCCCGGAAGGGCGACGTGGTCAATGTCAGAATTCACGACCGCCCGGATCCAGCATTCCCTTTTGCCGGCAGCGCTCTGAAGAGAGACCAGGCTGCCCGCATCCTCCTGTGAACAGTAGCCTGCCTCTGTCAGCGCTCCATCGTACTTAGAATAAAACCTGTCTTTATATGCCTGGGTACCTGTCTCATATTCATCCTTGTATATCTCTATCTGCTTATCGGTAGAATCCATCCTTTCAGACGTAAGCAGACCGTCATCCACCCACGCCTTTTTGGCAACTATATAGAGCTCCATATAATTTGTATCTTCCAGCTCTCCTTTTTCATTGAAAGTTCCTTCTGGAAGACTTCCTTTGGATAGGATATCTGCCTCATCCATATATACTATTCTGCAGTAATCGGCAGCCCTTGCCGCGTTATCCGTATTATCTCTATCATAGGCATTATCGTAGTCAAAAATCTTCAGCTGGGTAAGCCCTGGTTCTGAGTCAGTCCTGACATTCTCTTTCAAGGCATATGCCTTTACCCCGCTGACACTAATGGAATTTTCCACGCTGCAGCCTGCAAATGCGCGGTCTCCAATACTTGCAAGTTTTGAACCAAACTGCAGCGTACCTTCTTTTTTCGCCGTCTGGGTGCCAATGGTAAAAAGTCTTGTCTGATTCTCAAAGACAGACTTCCCAATTGATTCAAGGCCCTCCGGAAGGATCACGGTCTCCAGTTTTGCTCCCTGGGACTTCAGATAAAATGCTTTATCCGGGATCTCCTTCACACCATTTCCAAGATCCGCCTTACGCAGGGCATAGTTTTCCTCAAATACAGATTCACCCAGTGAAACTACAGAATCCGGAAGAATTATCTCCTCAAGCCCTGAAGCTACCGAAGTTTCCCTGTATGCATCGTTTATCGTATAGCCATTTTTATCTTTCCAGTAAGCAAAACAATTGGCAAATGCGTACTTTTCAATTGTAGTCAGATTTTTCAGATTTTTTAAGAACGCTGTCGTCTGCAGGTCTCCACAGCTGGCAAATGCATAACTTCCAATCTTCTCTAATTTGGAATTTTCCGATAAATGTATCGCATTGCCATCGAGGAACTGGCAGGTTTGAAATGTACCTGTTTTGATCTCTGTCAGTGCATCCGGCAGAGTGATCTCCCTGAGTGTACACCTGGAAAATGCCTCCGCCCCAATATTGGTACATTTCTCCGGAATTACGATGGAGTCCATCGTCGCCGCACCAAATGCCTGCGTCTCAATCGTTTCCAGAGATTCCGGCAGTTTAAGGCTGAGGATTTTTGAGGTGGAAAAAGAATACTGGTTTAGCTTTGTCAGTTTACCACAGGTACTCAGATCCATTGCCCAGAGCCAGGCATTTGCAAAACAGTTATCCCCCACATAGGTAATATTGTCTGGAAGCTGGCTGGCAGATCCTTTATCCCCCTTTTCGATCACGTAAAACCGTATCTCATATTCAGAAGCACCAGCTCCCTGAAACAGTCCGTTGGACAAATAAGCCAGATCATTATGAAGACCTACCTTTACTAACTTGACACACTGCTCAAAAGCATTGGCTCCCAGATTGGCTGCGGTCTTGATGGGAATTTTTATTTCTTCAAGGCTCTTACAGGAAGCAAATGCCCTGGTCCCCAGCTTCAGCTCCGTCTTAGAGGCATCGTATTCCGCAAATCTCACCGTTGTAATTGCCTCACAGCCGCTGAAGGCAGATGCACCTACCTCATTTATTTTCGTCAGATCGACAATATTCTCTTCTCCCGTTCCGATCATCAGTGTCACCAGGTTTGAACAGGCACCAAAGGCATTATTTCCAATCTTCGTCACGCCCTCTGGCAAAACAATCTTCTCCATCTTACAGAATGCAAATTCATTTTCCGGAACCTCTGTGACGCTGACTCCCGACAGGTCAAACTCCGATGCAGATCTCGCCCATCCGATTCCCTGGATATTTTTCACGGTCAGTCCTGTAAAATCTATCTTCCCTGGATAATTTACCAGATACCTTCCATATACCTGTTCTGTATATGTAGAATTATTTCCATACTTTGTTTTCACAGCTCCGGCATTCATTCCCGAAAGCTCCTGGATCACCGCCTCCGCTGCTGCAATCGCTGCTTCGTCCTCCTTTTTCTGAGCCACTTCCAGGTTCTTCTGGGCATTCGCAAGAATCGTATAAAAATTCCTGACTTCAGAATCCGGAACATGACTGGCGGATAGCATCTCCATATCCCCCATACTTTCAGCTGATGCGGCCTCTGCATCCCTTCCGGGCCTTACCACTGTCTGCACACTTGTGACCACAAGCGCCAGAACAAGCATGATGCTGACCACACGCATCATAACACTCATCTTCCCTTTTTTCTTCATTTAGCTATCTCCTTTTTATGCAGTCGGGTAGTGCAAACCGACACTGCCTGACTTATGTATAAGTTGCCATTTATACTTTATTTTACATCTCTCATGCAAAAAATGTCAAGTAAAATGTCCCCGGAAAAAGGGGCAGAAAAAAGGTGCGGCTGAAAAACACGCACCTTCTCCACGGATTGAGGACTTTCCTATACAAAAACAGCTGCTTTGATACCATTCCAGTTTCAAAACAGCTGTTTATTCGTTATTCTATAATTTTTGCATTTTCTCCTACAAAGTCGATAACTTTATTCGTAAGAAGTGTTACTTTGTAATATCTTTCAATGGTGATCGCCTGCCCATACAGATCTTCAAAATTTTTCTTGAGCTCTGCCTCATCCTGCTCTGCCTGTTTTGCCACATTGGCGATCTCGGCTTTGATTTCTTCATCTGTCACCGTGATATTCTCCTTTGCAGCAATGGCTTCTGCCAGCAGCTGGGTTTTGGAAATGCTCTGTGCAGCCTTCAGCAGATTGTCATTGTAAGTCGCCTCATCCATCTGCATCGCAGAAAGGAATGTCTTAAAATCGCTGTAGCCATACTGTTTTGCCGTGTACTTATAATAAGCATCCAGCTGGGATTTGCAGGATTCTACAAGAGTCTCCGGATATTTCTTAACCTCAGCTTTTTGTTCCACTTCTCCATAAGCGGTCTGTCCAGCATTCTTTTTCTTATCATCTACCAGTTTCTTGCGTGTTCCGTCTTTATATTCCGCTACCGTTTTGTACTCTGTCTTTTCAGAAACGAGCTTATCGTTCAGTTGCGGCATCTTGGTCTCAGAAATATAATTCAAGGTGATCGTGAACACCGCTGGCTTTCCTGCCAGCTTTTTCATTTCCTCGTCCTGACCGTCTTTACCGTAATCCTCTGGGAACGTCACGTTGATATCTTTGGTCTCACCAACCTTCATACCAACGACGCCATCGTCAAATCCATCAATGTATCCGGAAGATCCAAGCGTAATAGTCTGATCTGTTGCACTTCCATTGTCAAATGCTTCTCCGTCGACCTTACCAACATAATCAATATTTACCATATCGCCTTTTTTGCATTTTCCTTTTTTAATCTTGTCTTCTGTCGAGTTATTTGCCAAAAAGGAATCAATCTCTGCCTGAATATCTTCATCGCTGATCTTACAATCTACTTCTATCCCTTTATACTCTGGTACTGTCACACATTCTTCCGGCTTGTAGTCCTCGATCACAATGGCAGAACCACTTGCCACCGGCGCTGAAGTATCTTCTCCAGTAAACTTCGCCTTGATATCATTCCATGAACATCCTGTAAGCATCAGAGATGCTGCCAGAAATGCACTGATCATAACCGCTTTTCTCTTCACTTCTTTTTCCTCCTATCGCCCCTGTAAGGGTAGCACATCAACTTCTACTGTGCAATTTATTTTCTTGGTTCGTATTCTGCCACGATGATCATCCCACAACCATTGTAACAAAACCAATTTTAATTCTAACACATTTATTTGAAAAATAAAAGTGAAAGTTTTATGAACATATGATACCAGGGTCAAAAGCTCATGCGTTTCATGCTTGCATGAAAAAGCATGGCTTTATGACCCGCAAAATACGAGCAAGCAGCCATTTTTTGGAGAAAAATGCGCGAATTGCGAGTATTTTAGGATTGCGGAAGCACATAGTGCGGAGCAATCCGTGTATCATTCATCCGGTCATCCTATCGCCTCTTTCATGCTCCGCACATATTCTCCTACTTTTTCCACACACTCCCTTCCATACTCTCCCACAATGCGGACGATGGCACTTCCCACAATCACCCCATCCGATACCGCCGCCATGCTCTCCGCCTGTTCCGGTGTGGAGATTCCAAAGCCCACGGCACAGGGAATGTCGTTGACTTTCTTTACCTCGCGCACCATCTCCGCTACTCCCTGGCTGATGCTGTCACGCACTCCCGTCACACCCAGGCTGGACACACAGTAGACAAATCCTTTTGCCTCGGCAGCAATTGCCTTGATCCGTTCCTTAGAGGTGGGGGCAATAAGTGAAATGACTTCCAGATCATAGCTTTGGAATATCTGATCGATCTCTTCTTTTTCCTCAAAGGGCAGGTCCGGCACGACCACACCAGCCATACCAATTTCTTTGCTACGTTTTGCAAATTTTTCGATGCCATATACAAAGATTACATTAATATATGTCATAAATACCATGGGTACATGAAAACGTTCCATATTTTTTTCCAGCATACCAAATATCTTATCTGCGGTGGTTCCAGCCGCCAGGGCTCTCTCGTCCGCCTTCTGGATCACAATACCCTCTGCCACCGGATCGGAAAAGGGAATCCCTATCTCGATGAGATCTGCCCCGTTTTCCTGCATGGCATAGAGAATCTTTTCGGTGGTCTCCAGATCCGGATCTCCTGCTGTGATAAATGGTATAAATGCTTTTTTGTTCTGAAATGCTTTTTCTATTTTATTCATAAATATCAACCCCCCTGTATCTGGCGATCGCCGCCACATCTTTATCGCCTCTGCCTGAAATATTTACTACAATGATCTGGTTCTTTTCCATTGTAGGTGCCAGTTTCCTCGCGTAGGCAAGGGCATGGGAACTCTCAATGGCAGGAATGATCCCCTCTGTCCGGGACAGATATTCAAAAGCTGAAACTGCCTCTTCATCTGTGACCGGTACGTATTCTGCCCTCTTGGTATCATGCAGGTATGCGTGCTCCGGTCCAATTCCCGGATAATCCAGTCCGGCAGAGATGGAATATACCGGCGCGATCTGACCGTATTCATCCTGACAGAAATAGGATTTCATGCCATGGAAGACCCCCATGCTTCCATTGGCGATGGTAGCCGCATTTTTATCTGTATGCACACCGTGTCCCGCCGCCTCACAGCCGATCAGACGCACCGTCTCATCCGGGATAAAATCATAAAAAGCCCCCATGGCATTGCTGCCTCCGCCCACGCAGGCGATAACCACATCCGGCAGCTTTCCTTCGGCCTGCAGCAACTGCTCTTTTATTTCTTTTCCGATGACGCTCTGAAAGTCCCTTACGATCTCTGGAAATGGCGCTGGTCCCATAACCGAACCGATCACATAATGGGTATCTTCAATGCGGTTCGTCCACTCCCTCAGTGTCTCATTTACAGCATCTTTTAAGGTCTGGGTACCGCTGGTCACGGCGTGGACTTTAGCCCCTAAAAGTTCCATACGGAACACATTCAGTGCCTGGCGCTCCGTATCCTCTTTCCCCATAAATACTTCGCACTCCATGCCAAGAAGCGCCGCGATGGTGGCTGTCGCCACTCCATGCTGTCCGGCTCCTGTCTCGGCGATCAGGCGGGTTTTTCCCATCTTCTTTGCCAGCAGCGCCTGCCCCAGTGCATTGTTCAGCTTATGGGATCCGGTATGGTTCAGATCCTCCCTTTTTAGATAGATCTTTGCACCGCCAAGATCTTTCGTCATCCGGTCCGCATAGTACAGGATCGACGGCCGCCCCACGTAATTTGCCAGTAACTCCTGAAATTCCCGGACAAATTCCGGATCTTCTTTATATTTGTTATATGCTTCCTCCAGCTCAATCACTGCGTTCATCAGCGTCTCCGGTATATACTGTCCGCCATAAACGCCAAAACGTCCTTTCGACATCTTTTATTCCTCCCCTTCTACTGCGTCCGGTAAGAACGCACTGTTTCTATTAATATTTTAATCTTTTCAAAATCTTTCACTCCATCTGTCTCAACACCGCCGCTCACATCAACACCGATACAGCGGTCTTTTCCTTCTACTACGGACAGCGCCTGACGGATATTGCCGGCCCTGAGACCTCCTGCCAGCAGATAGGAATGCTCCAGTTCTTCCGGAATCAGTTCCCAGGAAAAAGTCTCTCCGGTGCCCCCGTACTGCCCTCTGTGGTAAGTATCTAAAAGCAGATGATCCACCGGCAGCCGGTCAGCTAGAAGGATATCTTCCCGGGTCTTCACCCGCACTGCTTTGATGACAGGGGCTTCTGTCATGCTATGGAGCGCCTGGATATATTCTTCCGGCTCATCCCCGTGCAGCTGTATCACATCAATAATCTTCTTATGGGCAAGAGACGCCACGTTTTCCACCGGCGCATTGACAAACACGCCGAACACCTGAATCCGTGGGTCCATCTGCTTCCTTAAGAGAGCCGCCTGATCTTCTGTCACTTTCCTTTTGGTATCCGCAAAGATAAATCCCGCACAGTCCGGCATCGTCTCATTTAGATAGCGGACATCCTCCTCTCTGCGGATCCCACAGATCTTTATTTTCATTCACTCACATCCATTCCCCGAAGCTCTGCCAGCGTTTTTTTCTTATTGATACTGCGCATCAGCGTCTCGCCTATCAGAACTCCATTCACACCGCCTTGTTCCAACGCCTCGATGTCTTCTCTCGTGCGGATTCCGCTCTCTGCTACGAACAAAATATTTTCCGGTACCTTTTCCCGAAGTCTCAGACAATTATTTATATCTACCTGAAAGGTCTTCAGATCCCTGTTATTGACACCTATGATCCTCGCTCCAGCGTGGACTGCCCGGCGGATCTCTTCCTCATCATGAGCTTCCACCAATGCGGACAGTCCCAGGCTTTCACACAAACTGATCCATTTCCTGAGCACCGCCTCTGAAAGAAGGGAGCAGATCAGCAATACTGCACTGGCCCCGGTCACCTTCGCCTCATAGATCATATATTCATCAATGGTAAAATCCTTGCGCAGAAGCGGTATATCCACGTTCCGATGAATCTCTTCCAGATACCTGATGCTGCCCATAAAATAATCCGGCTCCGTAAGCACTGATATATTGTCTGCCCCCGCTTCTTTATATTCCCTGGCAATGTCTACATAAGGAAAATCTTCTGCTATGATCCCCTTCGACGGTGACGCTTTCTTGATCTCACAGATAAATGCTGCCCTGCCGCTCCGCAGAGGGTTCTCAAAGGGAAATTCATCTCCCACAGGCAGGGAACAGGCCTTCTGCTTCATCTCTTCCAGTGAAATCTTCTGTTTGCAGGCCTCCACCCGTTTTTTAGCAGCTGCCGCTATTTCATCTAAAATCATCTTTTCCTCCATCCGTGCACGCCTTTTCGCCTTACTGTCTGCTGGCGCTTATGAACTCTTCCATCTTAGCCAGTGCCATACCGCTGTCTATCACTTCTGCTGCCTTTTGTACTCCCTCTTCCATCGAAATCCCCGGTGTACCAAGATATATCGCCACACCGGCATTTAAAATGACAATGTCCCGTTTTGCCCCGGTCTCCTTTCCAGATAGAATATCTCTTGTGATCCGGGCATTTTCCTCCGGCGTGCCCCCTATTAGTTCTTCTTTCTGACAAGGCTTCAAACCAAACTGTTCCGGTGTGATATCAAAGGAAGTGAGTTTCCCCTCCCGGATCTCGCAGCAGTGGGTAGGGCCCGTCAATGTGATCTCGTCCAGGCCGTCACTTCCACAGACCGCCATGCCTCGTTTTACCCCGAGATTGCTGAGCACCTCTGCCAGTTTTTCTACCAGTGCCTGGTCATACACACCGAGAAGCTGTATGGCCGCCCCCGCCGGATTGGTCAGCGGGCCAAGAATATTAAAGATCGTCCTCTCTCCCATTCCTTTTCTGACCGGTCCCACATTTTTCATGGAAGAATGATGATACTGGGCAAATAAAAAGCTCATTTTTGTGTTGTCCAGTACCTTCCGGTTTTTCTCCACATCGATCATAATATCTGCGCCAAGGCTTTCCAGTACATCCGCCGCCCCGCTTTTGCTGGACACACTGCGGTTTCCATGCTTTGCCACCGGAATACCGGCAGCAGCGATCACAAATGCCGCCGTAGTGGAAATATTGAAAGTTCCCGCTTCATCTCCGCCGGTACCCACGATCTCCAGTACGTCACAAGCGGGCTCAAGCTTTGCCGCCATATCCCGCATCACCTGTGCTGACGCTGTGATCTCCGTGATCGTCTCTCCCTTCATACGCAGTGCTGTCAGATAAGACGCCATCTGTATCTCCGTAGCCTCTCCCGACATAATTTCTTTCATTACCTCTTTCGCCATATCATAATCTATATCTCTTCCATTTATCACTTCATGCAATGCTTCTTTGATCATATCCGTCACCCATCCTTTCTCCTGTTCTCCCAGGATCTTAATTCATTTTCAAAAAATTCTTTATCATCACTCTGCCATCCGGTGTCAAAATCGATTCCGGGTGAAACTGAAGCCCATACAATGGGTATTCCCGGTGTCTCACCGCCATCACTTCTTTCCTGTCATCCGCTGATATAACTTTCAGATCCCCGGGGATCGTATCTATATCTGCGACCAGGGAGTGATACCTCGCCACGTCTATCCGCTCAGGAAGCCCTTGAAAAAGAGCATCGCCAGGTTCAATCCAGACATTACTTTTTTTTCCATGCATCAGCTGCCTGGCATGACAGATCTTTGCGCCAAATACTTCACAGATCGCCTGATGTCCCAGACATACGCCAAGGATCGGGACATGCCCTTTGAGCTCTCTCACTACTTCCTCGCACACCCCTGCATCTTTCGGGTATCCCGGTCCCGGCGAAAGGATGATATGGGAAGGTTCCATTTTTTCTATATCTTCCACCCTGTATTCATCGTTGCGCACCACCCGGATGTCCGGATCCAATTCTCCCACAAGCTGCACCAGATTGTAGGAAAAGCTGTCATAATTATCAATTAATAATACCATCTGTCTCTCCTTTCCACAGACAACCACATCTGCTGCATTCAGTTCTCCCGAAGGCACAGATCCATTTGCCCATCCCGGATTGCTTCCATAACTGCCCGCGCCTTGTTGGCAGATTCTTCATATTCCAGATGGGGCTGGCTGTCGGCCACGATCCCTCCCCCTGCCTGGACATATACTTTCCCCTTCTTTTTTACCGCCATGCGGATGGCGATACAGGTATCCAGATTTCCGCTAAAATCGATATACCCCAGTGCGCCGCCGTAGATTCCTCTCGGCTCATTCTCCAGCTCATCAATGATCTCACAGGCTCGGATCTTTGGTGCACCGGACAGGGTTCCCGCTGGCAGGACGGAACGGACAGCATCCAGTGCATCACAGTCTGACCGGATATTTCCTTCCACCTGGGAGCAGATATGCATGATCTTTGAATATTTATGGATCATCTTGTATTCCGTCACCTCCACCGAGGAAAACTCTGAGATCCGCCCCAGATCATTCCGCCCCAGATCCACCAGCATATTGTGCTCAGACAACTCTTTTTCGTCCAAAAGCAGTTCCTCTTCCAGTACCCTGTCCTCTTCCTCATTTTTGCCCCGGGGGCGGGATCCCGCCACTGGAAATGTTGTAAGTCTTCCATCCTGCAGCCGTACCAGTGTCTCCGGCGAGGTGCTCATGATCTCCACATCATCCAGGTTCATATATACCATGTAGGGAGAAGGATTTGTGGTCCTCAGCACCCGGTACGGATTGAGCAGGCTTCCCTCATAATCGCAGACAAACCGTCTTGACACTACCGCCTGGAAAATATCTCCCTCCCGGATATACTCTTTGGTCTTCTCTACGAGTTTCTCATATTCTTCTTTTGTCACATTGCATGTAAATTTCACATCCTCACAAACAGGCTCCTCCTGGATCTCCACATTGGTACGGATCATGGTGATCATGTTTTCAATCTCCCTCTCTGCCTGTTCATAATGCCTTTCTATATCTCCTTTGGTACTGACATTTGCCACCACCACAATTTTCTGTTTCAACTGGTCATAGGCGATCACTTTATCAAACAACATCAGATCATAGTCGTTAAATTCTCCCCGCTTAATGTTCAGCTTCGGCTCCGCGTGGGCGATCATAGCATAGGCAAAATATCCTACGAAGCCCCCGGTAAAGGGCGGCATGCCCTCCAGCTTGGGGGACCGGTATTCTTTTAACAGATCCCGGATCACATCCAGGGAATCTTCTGTCTCAATGGTCTCCTTTTTCCCCTGTTTTTCCACTGTCACCATCTTTTTCAAACAGGATACCCGCATGACTGGGTCGTAGCCAAGGAAAGAATAACGCCCCCATTTTTCTCCGCCCTCCACACTTTCCAGCAGATAAAAACGTTTATTTTTTTCCGCGATCTTTCGCAGCAGCCCGATGGGGGTGATAATGTCTGCGAAGATCTCTTTCCGGATGGGAACAATATCGTACTCCCCGGCGTAACTTTTGATCTGTTGTAACACATTGTCTTGATTCTTCATCCTTCATTCCTCCATTCTTTGTTTGGATTCATGAGGTACATTTTATGGAATCGCCCGAGCCCGCATTTCATCGCGGCATTCGCCGCCGCATTGCTTCTCTCTACGCTTTGAGCCTCGCATTCTTCGTGCCACTCCGCGGCACTCATCATCGCGGCATTCGCTGCCGCATTGCTTCTTTCTACGCTTTGAGCCTCGCATTCTTCGTGCCACTCCGCGGCACTCATCATCGCGGCATTCGCCGCATATTCCTGGAAAGCCATGTCCCTCTGCGTGCCAGCACGCAGGGACATGGCTTTCCAGGAATGCGTGGCTCAAAGCTAACGCGAAAAAAGCTTTTGTCCCCTATCCTGTCAAGGAAAAGGGACAAAAGCTTAAATTACTTCTGCGGTACCACCCAATTTGGTTATAGTATAACCCACTCATCATGCACCATCATGCACTCCTGTAGATAACGGTTCAGGTCTCCGTCAGCGTCTACTCAATGTATCACATCTTTCAAGCTGCCCTCACAAGTCCATTCACAACAAACATGCTGCTGTATCACACCAACCTACAGCTCTCTGAAAACATGACTTTGTTCCTACTACTCTTGTTCATCGGTTTATGTCATTTGCTATTAGTATATCACCAAATCTCAAAATGTCAACTAAAAAATCATAAAAATTATTATCTACTTGGCAATACCATTGTCAAGGTAATACTTGTATCCCATTGTTTCAGCCTGGCGATACAAAACCAACCCGCATCTTACATGTCAACAAAAAATTCATAAAAATTATTTTATGCCACGCAGTATCATTATCAAAACCATACTTGTATCCCATTGTTTTATACCCTTATCGTACAGTTTGATGCGCTTGTCATATCTTTCATTTGGACTATTTTCTTGACTATAGTCCACTATTAAAGTTCTTTTTAGCTAATGCCTTTCTGATAATATCTTCTGCACTACTCTCTGTAACCGCTTTTGTGTCCTTTTGCTCTGCATGAAGTAAAATCTGGCGGGATATATCTTCCTCTTTCATCTGTTGTTCAAACAATTCTGCCAAGTTTTCTGATGATAAAGCTGTCATCAAAAGCTTTTTTAAATAATCAGAAATACCGTCCCACCCCCCATATAATTCTTTTAACGCTTTATCTATTTTTTCGTAATCAAGGGACTGTCCTGCCTTTTCCTGCTCGTATAATATCCCTACTACATCAGAAAGGTCTTTCTTATATAAACGTCCCGACATTAGTTTCATAGCAAGCAAATATTCTGCGCTGACAGTCCGTATATGGAGAACATTCGAGTAAGTGTGGTAATGCTTTGAATACTGTCTCAGTTTTGGACTATAGGAATTCGTGTTCTTGAAATCGGCATTTAACCATCGATTGGGAAGTTGATACTTATCTCCCACGGCATTGATCGCTTCTTTCATAGCTGAGGACGCCGTGATCACAGCGTCAATATCATACGTCATTTCACGAAAACCATAATTGGCAAGAATCGCTGCACCACCAACTAAAATGATTTCCGCAGGCATTTTAGTTCCGTTCCGTTTACGAAATTCTTTACCAAGTTCTTTCAAATAACTATCTAAATTATCTTTCGTAAACACACGGTCAATAGACATTTCGGATTTCACCCTCCACAATATTAAATCTTAAAAATTCAGGTATCGCATTATCCCAGCTCGTTTTTCTTTCATCCAATGCCGGATTGAGATTTACCGCCATTACAATATCTCTCGGATAAATTGGTTCAGCAAGTTTATGTTTTCGTATGTCATCATAATCTTGACAAAGTGGCAGAGCGTTTTCACGGCACAGATAATCTACCATTGCAAGCAGATAAAAGCTTTCCGGATACCATTTTCTGTTCCAGTACATTCGGATTTCATTCCCCCGTAAGATGTCTACAATAAAATCAATATCCCCTTTGTCTTTTACCAAATGACATACATTACTCTTAAAAATTTCAAAGCTGCCCCTATATGGCACATCCGGTTCATTTCCTATATGATTTTCCAAAAGTTCTTCCATTGTCACATGAAATACTTTTGATAGTTTATACACCGTTTCTGCCGAACATCTGCCGATCTTCGTCTTACCATTTACCAGATCAGAAACGGTAGTATAAGGCACTTTGCTTTCTTTCGCACACTGGTACACAGACATATTTCGAGATTTCAGTAATTCTTTTAATGCCATATCACATACCTCCCTGATTTTTCTTTTATTGTAACGGTATCCCGTTATAATGTCAACAAAATACTTTCTACTCAATAGATTAGATACTGGGAATTTTACATTTGGGCATTAAAATAACTGGCTAACAATCCATTTCAAATGCCATCCAGCTATGTAATAGTTATTTTATTTTTTATCCTATTCTTAACAAAACCCTTGATCGCTGCCAGATAATCAACTATTATTCAATAGCAGTGCAATAATTTCATCAACTACTTCATCCAAAGACCTATCTTCCGTGTTGATTCTTACCACATTAAAGTATTCTTTCTCCAGATACTGCATCTGCCAAGGCACGTTACATTTTTGCTGTTTTTTTCTTCTTCACTACGGATTGGATCACTATCTATACGAGATATAAATGTTTCGGGAATACTCTTAAAATTGCCTTCCCACTCGCATCCGGCTTCTTCACATGCGGAAAAATAATCAGTTGCAGTTATGTGTCGCAAAAAAATCAACTTTCGTGCTGGACGCTCAACTACCGTAACTGTAACGACTTTTGATACTATCTTTTTTACATTGTGTCAACACTTTCTTTAAATATATAGTAGGATATTTATAATTTATAAAACCTCACAAATGGGAATTGGTAAGTAATTATAAGTTTCCCGCAACTACGATAATAGACGTGTGTTTAAGTGCTTCTTTTAGCCATTCAAGAAAATCCATTAAAAAAACTCTTTTCCCATGGAAAACACAATTTAATTCCTGTTCAATTTCAAAAATGATTCTTAGCCAATCGCTTTTTCCAATCCAATTATCAAAGCAGACATCAAAAGCCTGCTCAAGCGTTCCATCAAATGCGTCCATAATAGGATATATTTTATTAAATGTATCAACTAAAAGTTCATAATCCTGCCTATAAATCCTTAAAGGACTGCAATAACTGTGCCATTCTTCCCACTTCGGATTCCAATCAGGCACATCAGAGATTTTAAGTGGATTAAACTCCAAAAATATTTTTTCACTTTTTGGTGCACTCAGCCTTAATTCCACATATTCTTGTCCTTCGTAATCATTTGGGTTCAACCATACCATATTTTTACTATTCATCTCCACAAACTTCCGATTCCTCTTACCTATTACAAACAATTCTATTCCATTTTCCCTATTTTGTAAAGTAAACAGCCAATAAATTTCATAATCCAAAAATTTTTGCCATACTTTCCTTTCATCAACTGTAAGTGTTATAAAACCCAGTACTGTGCTATGATAAGACCAGTAAATTTAGTATCAAAGGAGGCTATCACATGGAACCTGTTCTTCAGATTGAATCGCTAAAAAAATATTATGGGAGATCTAAAAACCAGACGAAGGCATTGGATGGCATGACATTTCAGGTAATGCCTGGGGAGTTTTTGGGCATTATGGGGAGCAGTGGATCCGGCAAATCTACACTGTTAAATTGTATCGCCGCCGTGATCCAGCCTGACAGCGGTCAGATCATAATGAAAGGCAGACAGCTCCAGACGCTCAAAGGAACTGCACTGGCAGACTACCGCGGTAAAGAGATTGGATATTTATTTCAGAATTTTGAACTCCTGGAACATCTGACGGGACGGGAAAATATCCTGCTTCCCCTGTCCCTTCACGGTGTAGCGGAAGCTGAGAGCAAAAAACGCCTAAACCAGCTGGCATCTTATCTGGAGATCCAGGATGTCCTGAACAAATTTCCTCCTCAGATGTCGGGCGGACAGAAACAGAGGGTTGCGGCTGCCAGAGCATTGATCCTGGATCCGGGTGTCATTCTCGCCGATGAACCGACAGGCGCCCTGGATTCTAAAAATGCAAAAACTTTGATGGAGAAACTTTCTGGACTGAACAAAGAGGAACATGCAACAATCCTGATGGTGACTCATGATACCAATGCGGCCAGTTACTGTAAGCGCATCCTGTTTATTCAGGATGGTATTATTTTCCACGAACTGCGCCGGGATCTTCCTGATGAATCCCAGCAGGAATTTTATTCCCGGATCCTAAACGTAATCGCACAGTTGGGAGGAGGCAGTGCCAATGTTCTTTAAATTGATTATCCGCAACAGCAAAAGAAACCGAAAAGAAAACGGCTTATTTTTCAGTTCGCTGATCATATCCATCGTTGCATTCTATATGATACTGGCACTGTCCCATCAAGACGTTATGATCTTTTTAGCACAGATGGAAAGCGACGCCGTAGATAAACTGATGAACATGATCCCAATTTTCTATGGTATGGCGCTGTTTATCCTGTTTTTTCTCATATACTACGCCAGTAAGTTCCAGCTGGAGCGGCGCAGACATGAGTTTGGTGTCTATCTGATGATGGGTATGCGCCGCAGCAGATTGTTTGCCCTGCTGCTGGCTGAAGATTTCCGCAACAGTGTCATTTCGCTTACCATAGGGCTCCCCAGCGCCCTTTTACTATCGGAACTGGTCAGCCTGATCACTGCCCGCCTGGTAGGGATCGGGATCATTAGTCATCAGCTTTCTTTCTCTCTTCCGGCGATATTGTGGACGTCCCTGGGATTTCTTTTTATCAAATTTGCCGCTTTTTTGATCCTCAGTGGAACGATCAGCCGGCAGGATATCGGCTCCCTTCTTGTGGAAACACCAGAGGGAGCCAAAAAGCAAATGCCTGCCTTCATCTATGGGATTTCCATCCTCGCAGGTATTTCCTGTCTGGCCATCGCCTACGCCAGTGCGATTCACGGAGAGGCATGGTCAGACATATGGCAGATGGCACGAACCATCGCCCTTGGGATGTCGGGAACCTTCTTATTATTCTGGGGGCTGCGGTTTCCGATCGGTATCGTAGCAGCCTCCGGAAAACACAACCGTCAGCTCCATGTATTCAATTTTCGCCAGATACAGGAAAATGTGATCCATCGCTCCGGCACCCTTGCCATTTGTTCCATACTCATTTTAGCTGCCCTTTGCTGCTTCGGGGCAGGTGTTTCGATTTCCCGTTTCTACGGAAAATCGGAACAGCATGTGCTGGATTATACTTTTAAAGATCCCGAGAATGAAAATGATACAGCAGCTATCCGGCAGACATTAGCAGACCACCAGCTAGACCATCAGTTTTCTCATTTATTTGAAATGAAATCAGGCTATATCCGAAAGACAGAAGACACGGAACATGCTGTTCAGATGGAACCACTCCTGGCTGCCCTGCGTAATATGCCGCCCTCCCAGGACAGCCATGTACTCCTCTACAATCTTGAACATGAAACCTTCCCTCATATTATATCCCTGAGCTGCTACAACCAGCTCTTAAGCGCTGGCGGCATGCCAGAACTTACTCTGGGACCAGAAGAGGCTGCTATTTACATGGATCACGAATTCGCACCTTATGAAAGAAAAAAACTGCTGGATAGTATCCTGCAGACAAGACCAGAAGCCCGGCTGGATGAAAAAATAATCTACCTCACGGGAACCGTCCAGACTACGAATCTGGTCACAGACCGTTCTATCACGTTATCTTTTGCCCTGATCCTTCCGGATGAAATGTTTGAATACTATACCCAGGGTGATTATGATGTTTATCTCAATGGCATTCTGGCAAAAGATGATGCAGACGATCCAAGCCTCATGACTGCCATATCAGAAATGAATCAAAAACTGAAAAAAACAGGTCTGACCTATGAGAGCTATCTGCAGAACATAGGGCGGCAGTTATTTTATATGGTAGCCGCCAGCTATATTACCATGTACCTGGCAGTTATGTTCCTGCTCATTTCAAATACCATTATCGGCATACAATTTTTGATGAGTCAGCAGAAATCAAGCCGCCGCTACCGGACCCTCATACGATTGGGGGCTGCATATCCCACTTTGTGCAGTTCCGCAAGAAAGCAGATCAACTGGTACTTTGGGCTCCCTGCTGCAGTTGCTGCTTTCAGCAGCCTGTTTGGCGTCCGTTCCCTGCTCTCCGGGCTTCTGTCTTTTAAGGCAAAAAGCAGCCTGACGACAGAAATGATGATTGTTTCAGCCGCTATGATTTTAGCATTATGTGTGATAGAATATATTTACATGGTGGCAGTGAAGCGTTCGAGTGACCGCTATCTTCTGACTCTGATGATACCGGAACGGGAAGAATGATCATGGGAGGGAGCTTGTATGAAACAAATCACAATCGTAGAAGATGAAGACTATATGAGAGAGGAATTATCCGATATACTGCGTAAGGCCGGTTATGAAACAGAAGAAATCAAGGATTTTAGCAACATTACAGATCAGCTTCTTCAGCTCTCTCCAGATCTGATCCTTCTGGATCTGAATCTGCCAGGGATGAGTGGGTTTGAAATCTGCCGGGAAATAAAACGGAAAAGTTCGACCCCGGTCCTTGTGCTTACCTCCCGGGACCAGATTCAGGATGAACTGCATGCACTGGATCTGGGTGCCGATGAATATCTGACAAAACCATGCAGAAAGGAACGGCTTCTGGCACGTGTGGCTAATGTGATGAAACGGTACGAAGGACGGTCAAATCTTCTGGAAGGACCAGGGTTCCTGCTGGACCGGCAGACCTATACGCTGTATATTGATAACCGCTCTGTGGTGCTCCCAAAAAATCAGGGGAAAATACTTGAAGTGTTTTTGAACCATGGAGAAGAAATTGTAACAAAAGAAGAATTATATCTGGCGGTCTGGGGAACCTTTGAATTCATCGACGAAAATGCACTTCAGGTCAATCTGACACGGTTAAAAAAGACTATGGCAAACCTGATGATGAGCCAGAAGATCGTCCCCGTCCGCGGCATCGGTTATCAGCTTATCAGAAAAGGAGGAACTCAATGAGGCAAAAAGTGAGACTTATCCAGCAATATATTCCCTGGCTCCTGCTTCTGCTGGGTATTGACATCTTTGCTGCATTTTCTCTTTGGATCGCTGATGTACAGGCATTTTATGCGATGATAACCGTGATACTGCTCTCCTCGGTTCTTCTATTCTCATCGGTGTGCGGCATCCTTGTCCACCGGGAAGAAAAAAGAAACCAGGCATTTCTTGCTTTTCTGAATAAACCGGATGAATACCAGGAAGAGCTGCTGATAGAAAACCTCTGTCCGGCGCAGCGGGAATCTGTCCGTCTGCTGGGCAGAACGTTACGGAATAAACAAATTGCTTATGAAAGTCTGCAAATGCAGATAGACGATTATGAGGAGTACGTAGAATCCTGGGCCCATGAAACGAAAACACCTCTTTCCCTTCTGACACTGCTTCTTGATAACAGGAGAGATGAATTACCGGCAGCCATGGATTCTAAACTTGATCATATCCGGAACCGTATGCAGGAATCCATCGACCAGATATTGTTCTATGCCAGGTTAAAGAGTACAAGAAAGGATTATCTGTTTGAGCCTGTCCATATCCTTTCATGTATTGAAGAGGTGTTGGAGGATTATAAACCATTGCTGGAAGAAAAACAGTTCCAGATCCAATTCTGTATGTCGGATGATACGGTTTACACTGACCAGAAAGGACTTCGTTTCCTCCTTCGGCAGATCATTAGTAATTCCATTAAATATTGCAGAAACGAGCCAGAATTAAACTTTAATTCTTTTGAAGCAGAGAACCGTTATGTTTTTGTGATAAAAGATAATGGCATTGGCGTCCGCAGCTGTGACCTGCCCTTTCTTTTTGAAAAAGGATTTACCGGTGACTCTGGGAAAGAAAGAAAAAAAGCGACCGGGATGGGACTGTATCTTGCCAAAGAAATGGCAGGGGATCTGAATATCACCCTGCAGGTAAACTCAGAGTGGGGAAAAGGATTTGAAATACGGATCTTTTTCCCTTTGGTGGACTCAGTGGCAGAATTCAGGCAGAATTCGCATCCGGCGCCGCCGGCTCAGCCTTTTGATGCAGATTCAAGCTAACCTAGCGGCGTCAATTTGAACCCTGCCTTTATTCTTATCTAAAGCTTTCTTTAATACTCCGGAACTACTGACGGCATAAAGAAACGGTCTGCAAACAGTGACTTTACCAATATATTATACTCTGACTTTGTAAGAGCTGCCCTCATCTGGGAAAAGGTTCCCATCTCATCATAATATTCACTGCTCATGCCAGAGGTGCTTTTTTCACTGTCTGCGTCAAATATCATGATCTTCTGGGCTCCGGAAGCATTGTTCCAGGTTCCCCAGTCTGCCAGGGAAGCACCATTGGGATTGCCGCTGGCAAGAAAATTACCAACATATTTCTGCATAAGCTCGGTTAGCGCCACCCGTCCCGGCTTATTGGACGCAGCAATGGCATTGGGTGAATAATCTGCATAATTATTCTTATAAATTCCTCTTAAAAAATCTTTGCTGGCTCCGTGAAAGGCGCCGACATAGCGGCTGTAAAAGCCATCTGTCACACGGGAATCCGTTCCCCAGCGGAAACGGTAGGCATAGATATTACTATGCGCTGCATCCTGGCTGAGAAGTCCTGCTGTTTTCTCGATATAATGTCCCGACTGCAGCATACTGCCATACTTGATCCCATTGGCCACCAGATTCATCATCTGGGAAGATGAGGTGATCCCTGCCACCTCGTCCAATTCGGAAGTAAGGCTCCCGCTCCAGGCAAAGGATGAAAACTCCGTGGCATCACTTCCCAGGATCACAGGCACACGGTTATAATTCCCCGCAGAAATAGCAGAGAATCCCTCCTTCGGCACCATTACGCCGTCATTGAAGCCCTGGGGAAATTTACCCAGCTTGAGGGCAGAGGATTTGTACATGTTTGCCACCTCTGAGGTGGACAGACTGTAAAAAAGATCACGGATCGTCTGGTCCGAGGCCTCTTTAAGATACTCCCCGGCAGTCTTTTTGTCGGAAAAGGTTCCTCTCTTAACCAGTATTGCCGCCAGCTTTTCCTCCACAGACTCTTCTCCCTCTTCATTGGTACATGTATTACAGCCGCCACTAAATATAACTGCCTTGTGAAAAAGTCCTCTCATGCCCGGTGAGATCATGCAGAGCAGGGCATTTCTCGCACCGGCAGAAAAACCAGACAAGGTTACATTTCCAGGGTTTCCACCGAAATTCCCAATCTCATCCCGAACCCAGGTAAGCGCTGCCTTTACATCCAGCAGTGTAAAATTGCCGCTGTTCTCTTCCTCTGTGCCATTCCGAAGTGCCGGATGACTGATATATCCAAAGGCTCCCAGACGATATTCCACGGAAACTACAATGGCATTCGTCGCCGATACCATATTAGAAAAACTAACATCTGAGCTTCCGGAGGCATTCCCACCACCATGGAGATATACCATGACCGGAAGATTCTTTGCCCCATTATTTGGCCGGTAAATATTTACATACAGACAATCCTCTGTGCCAAGATAAGTGGTTCCATCGCTGTACTGTGCCGCCGGCTGCTTCGCTGCCACCGCACTCAGTGTTCCCCCCCATGCTGCCACAGGTTGAGGTGCTTTCCATCTATTATTTCCCGCCGTGGACGCTCCATAAGGAACTCCGTACCATACCAGCGCTTTTCCATTGGCATCTTCGATGCCCTTTACTTTTCCTTTTGAGGTGGTACGAACAAGTTCCGACTGGACTTTTATTTTTACCTTTTTCGTCGCATGACCATCCTTAGATTGGATGGTGATCACTGAACTTCCACTTATTACTGCTGTCACACGCCCACTTTTTGATACTGTAGCTACAGCTGGGTTAGAAGAAGAATAGAACAACTTTTTATTTGAGGCACTGGCTGGCGCCGCTGCTGCATTCAGCGCTGCCTTATCTCCCACATACATGTTTACTGTTTTGGACTTCACATTGATCTTTGAAACCTTTTTACCCACTGTGACACGGATCACCAGCATTTTTTTCTTTTTGCTGTTATACCCCCTGATATATGCCTTTCCCTTTTTTAAACCTTTAATCTTCTTATTGCCGATGATCTTTACAATTTTTTTATTACCGGATTTCCAGGTCAGTTTCTTATATTTATTCTGATCTGCCGAAGTGAGCGGATTTTTCCGGATGATCGTAGAGATCGTCGCCTTCTTTCCCTTCGTAATGGTATAAGTGGGATTTTCTGCTGCCGAAACCCTGCTGCCGGCACAAAAGATCCCGATGCCCGCCAAAAATATTCCTGTCTTAACAAGCTGCTTAACTTTTTTGTTCATATGTATGCCTCCAAATCTCCATCTCATGTTACATTATCAGCCGGACGCGCCAGACTGGCTTACACCGCCAGTCTGTGATGTTATCCATGCTAACAGCCGGATAGGACAAAATTGTGGCAAAACGGGTCTGGGAAAGAAAAAAAGATGCTCCCTATAGAGAACATCTTTTTAGCTCCACGGTTTAAATTTGTATCAGTTTATTTCCAGCTTAAGGACTGGTATTCGATGACCCGCTCCCTGAGGATGAGATCCTTTAATGCCTGCTCGGTAGACTTATTATCAAATAAAACAGCATTGATCTGTTCCACAATCGGCATACTGACATGATGTTTATTGGCCAGTTCCATGGCTGCCTTGGCACAGTTGACTCCCTC